>NZ_JBWGIG010000036.1:0-67636 GCF_056312595.1 Pseudomonas sp. GYB4201
CGTTCAAGGCGCGCTACGAGGGGCTGCGCGATAAAGGCAAGAGCGCAAAAGTGGCGCTGGTGGCGTGCATGCGCGTGCTGCTGGTCCGGCTTAACGCCATGCTGCGCGACGGCACAGCATGGCGGACGTCATTAACTTGGCAAGACAGTTGCTAGGCGAATCTGTAGCCGCTGCCGCAGGCTGCGCAGGCCTTCACCCTCGCTGGAGATCTTCAGTGCACTCAGGGGCCAGCGCAGCCTGGCGGCAGCGGCTACGCGAAGTCCTGCGCACGGCGCACCTGTAGCAACGGCGGGGCGGCCATCCGCCGCAGGCCGCGTCCTGGAGCAACGCAGGACCGCCGCCGGACGCAGCCTTCGGCAGCTGCTACGCGAATGCGGATACCCCATAGACCGCGATGCAGACGACGCCATTTTCCAGACAGTTGCTGCTACGCGGGCCCCGTAGCAGCGGCCAAAGGCCGCGTCCGCAGGCGCCGCGGGACGCCAGCCATACCGCATCAAGGCCGGACGCCGCCTTCGGCAGCTGCTACGCGGGTCCCGTAGCAGCGGCTACAGGCCGCGTCCGCAGGCGCCGCGGGACGCCATCCCGACCGTGCCGGGGCCGGCCGCGTCAGTTGGCGCCCACGCCCAGGCGGATGCCGGGGCCGTAGGCGGCGGCGAAGGCCGGGCGGTCCTGCAGGCGGGCGTACCACTGGGCGACGTTGGGGCGTTGGTCCCACAGGCGGGCCAGGCCCAGGTCTTCCAGGCGCACGATGCTCGGCATCATGGCAATGTCGGCCAGGGTCAGCTGTTCATGGGCGATCCATGGCGTGTCGGCCAGCGCCTGTTCCATGCGGTCCAGGGACTGCACGATACGCTCCATGGCGGCGTCCAGCTTCTCCTGGGCGAAACCATCGGGCCCCACTTCCAGGGCAAAATGCTTGCGCAGCGGCAGGCGGTTGGCAAACCCCTGGCGCTGCTCGGCGCTCATGTTGCGCAAGCCACCGCCAAAGAACTGCTGGAACGAGGGGTAGCGAATGGCCGGGGTCATCACCTCGTCCAGGTACTGCACCCAGGCGCGCATGTGCGCCCGCTGCAGCGGGTTGGCGGGCACCAGCCGCGGCGCGGGGAACACCTCGTCGAGGTATTCGTTGATCACGCTGGAGTCCACCACCACCTGGCCGTCGTGGGTCAGCGCCGGCAACAGGCCGTTGGGGTTGATGGCCAGGTATTCGGGGGTCAGGTGCTGGCCCTGGTCCAGGCGCAGGCGCTGGTCGGTGTAGGCCAGGCCCTTTTCCGCCAGCACGAAGCGCACGCGCTGGCTGCAGGTGGACACGCCGGCGTTGAACAGTACGAGTTCAGTCATGGGAAATACTCAGTCAGTGATGATGGCCACGGCGCGGACGAAACCGGCCGAAGCGTGTTTGATCTTGTAGGGGAAGCACGACACCTCGAAGCCGCTGGCCGGCAGTTGCTCAAGGTTCGCCAGCTTTTCCATCTGCCCGTAACCGATGTCGCGGCCCGCCTTGTGCCCTTCCCAGATCAGCGCCGCATCGCCGTTGGCGGCGAAGCGCTCGCGGGTGTACTTGAACGGCGCGTCCCAGCTCCAGGCATCGGTGCCCACCACCCGCACGCCGCGGTCCAGCAGGTACAGGGTGGCCTCGCGGCCCATGCCCACACCGGCGTCCAGGTAGCCGGGCTGGCCGAACAGGCTGCCGGCGCGGGTGTTCACCAGCACGATGTCCAGCGGTTGCAGCACATGGCCGATGCGCGCCAGCTCGGCCTCGACCTCGGCGGCGGTGATCACGTGGCCATCGGCAAAGCCGCGAAAGTCCAGCTTCACCCCCGGCCGCAGGCACCATTCCAGCGGCAGCTCGTCGATGCCCCAGGCCGGCTTGCCGCCGTCGGTGGTGGAGGCGTAGTGCCAGGGCGCGTCCATGTGCGTGCCGCTGTGGGTGGTGATGAACAGCCGCTCGGCGGCCCAGGCCTCCTGGCCGGGCATGTCCTCAAGCGTCAGCCCCGGGAACATTGCGGCCATTTCCGGCCAGCCCTGCTGGTGGTCGGTGTACTCGATGCGCGGCAGCAACGGCGGCGGGTCGGTGTAGGGGTTGTTCTCCAGGGTCACGGACAGGTCGATCAGGCGGCGTTCAGGCTTCATGGCAGGGGCTTCCTTGTGCGGGGCGGCGCACCGCAGTGGTCAGTTCCAGGGCATTGCGCACCAGGGCGGTGGCGCTGCCGTCATGGCGCAGGCCCAGGGCCCGCGCCTGTGGGGTTTTAAGCGGTGGCTGGCGGCCGAACTGGGCCTCCAACTGAGGGTCGGGGTGGTAGCTGACCAGCGCGCGGCTGGCTTCGCCGAAGCGCTCGGCCAGGGCATCCACCACCTGGCCGATGGACAGGTGCAGCACCGGCAGCTGCCACACCCGGGGCGCGTCAGGGGCCAGGGGCAGCTCGGCGGCGCGCAGCAGGTTGTTGACGCAGCAGCGCGCCGACATCCACCAGGCCGTGGCCGCCGCCGACACCGGGCACTGGTACGCCTGGCCGGCCGCCACGCAGCGCATCAGCTCGCTCATGAACGCCGAGCGCAGGCCCTGGCCCGCCTGGGGCCGGGCGACAATGCCGGGCAGGCGCAGGGCGCGGCCGTCCACCTCGCCGCGGCGGGCCAGGTCGCTCAGGGCAATCTCGACCATGCGCTTGTGCGCGCCGTAGGACAGTTGCGGCTGCGCGGGCGCCTGCTCGTCCAGCCGCGGCGGCAGGTCCGCGCCGTACACCGCCACGCTGCTGGCGAACACCAGCACCGGCGGCCGCGCGCGGTTGCGCAGCTGCTGCAGCAACTCCAGGCTGGCTTGCAGGTTCACCTCGTAGCCCAGCTCGTACTGGCGCTCGGCGGCGCCCCCGGCGATGCTCACCAGGTGGAACACCACGTCGATGCCATCGGCCAGCACCCGCCGCAGCAGCGCCGGATCGGTGACACTACCGGGGTGCAGACGCAGGCGCGGATCCGCGGCGATGCCCTCCAGGTTCATGTCCAGCAACAGCAACGTGCCGATGGCCTGCCCGCGCAGGCTGCCCGCCGCCAGCAGGCGCTTGACCAGCAGTTGCCCCAGGAAGCCATTGGCGCCGGTGACCAGCACGCGCAGGCCGTTGCCGTCACTCATGGGCCGCTACCACGCGCTGGTCGATGGCGCCGAACACCGACTGGCCGTCCAGGCCGATGACGTCCATGCGCACCCGCTCGCCAAAGCGCAGGAAACCGGTGCGGGGGCTGCCGTGCTCGATCATCTCGATGGCCCGGCGCTCGGCGATGCAGGCCGAACCGACCGATCGGTCTTTATTCGACACGGTGCCCGATCCTACCAGGGTGCCCGCCCCCAGCCGGCGGGTCAGCGCAGCATGGGCGATCAACTGGCCGAAGCTGAAATTCATCTCGCCGCCATGGGGGTGGCCGAACCACTCGCCGTTGCGCTGCACCTGCAACGGCAGCTGCACCCGCCCTTGGGCCCAGGCGTCGCCGAGTTCATCGGGGGTGACCGCCACCGGGGCGAAGCTGGAGGATGGCTTGGCCTGCAGGAAACCAAACCCGGTAAGCATCTCCCGTGGCGCCAACGCCCGCAGGCTGACGTCGTTGACCTGCAGCACCAGCTTGATATGCGCTTCTGCCTGCTCGGCCGGGCAACCCAGCGGTACGTCGTCCACCAGCACCACGAACTCGCCTTCGAAGTCGATGCCCTGGGCTTCAGTGGGCAGGCGCAGGTCATCGCGCGCGCCGTGGAAGTCGTCCCCGGAACCTTGGTACATCAAGGGGATATGCTCCACACCTTCGATGGGGTCGAGGTTGAACGCTTTCTGCATCAGCGTGCCGTGGTTGAGGAACGCCGAGGCGTCGCACCACTGGTACGCACGCGGCAACGGCGCCATGGCCTGGCCCGGGTCGAACGGCTGCGCGCCAGGCGCGCGGCCCTCCTCCAGCAGCCAGGCCAGCGCTTGCAACTGCGGCGCGCAGCTGGCCCAGGCGTCCACCGCCTGCTGCAGGGTGGCGGCAATGGCGCTGGCGCACACGTAGCGGCTCAGGTCGCGGGACACCACCACCAGGCGGCCGTCGCGGCTGCCATTTTTCAGGGTTGCCAGCTTCATGGTGCGATTCCTTGTGCAAATTGCCCGTCCAACAGGATGAACACCATGCGCGCCATCTGCTCGGTGCGGTTGCTCCAGGCGTGGTTCGTGCCGCGCTGCACCACCACGTCGCCGCGGCTCAGGTGCACGTCCTGGTCATCGAGCACCAGCCACACCTCGCCCTCGGTGACGATGCCGTAGTCGACGGTTTCAGTGCGGTGCATCAGCCGGTGGCGGCTGTCGCCGTTGCCGGTACCTGCGTGGGCCTGGCCGATCTCGGCGAAGGCCTGGGCGGCGGCTTCGGCCGTCACGGCGTTCTGCACGCTGTCGGGCGGGATATCCACCACCCGGATCAGGCTGCCCAGGCCGCTGGGGCTCAGTTGCAGGGGCTTGAGGGTGGCGTCATCGCCGTTGTCGATCGGCGCGGGCGCAGCGCCGGTGTTCCAGATTTCATGGAACACCGTGCCGGGCACCGCCTGCAGCGCGAACACGCTGGGCGTAGGGCCGCTGATGGCCACGGTGGCCTTGCCGCTGGCGTCGTGGCCGGTGACCACGCGCTTGAAGGTGGGAAGCGTCTGCATGCACAAATTCCTTGTTCAGTTGCCGTCGCCGATGGTGGTGCCACCGTCGACAATCAGGTTCTGGCCGGTAATGAAGGCGCCGCCGGGGGCGGCCAGCAGCAGCGCCACAGCGGCAACTTCCTCGGGCCGGCCTACGCGGCGCAGGGGCGTCAGCGCCAGGCGCTTGTCCATCACCGCCGGCTGGTCGGTGAGCGGCCGGGCAAACGCGGTCTGCACCACCCCGGGACTGATGGCGTTGACCCGCACATTGCTTGGCCCCCACTCCACCGCCAGGTTGCGCGCCAGCTGGGCCAGCGCCGCCTTCGACAGGCCGTACAGGCCCAGGCCCCGGTTGCCGCGCACGCCGGCGATGCTGGCCATCAGCACCACGCTGCCACCGCCACGGGCCACCAGCGCCGGGATCAACGCCGAGGTGAGCCACACGGCGCTCTGCAGGTTCACCGTCAGGGTGGCCTGCCATTGGGCTTCGCTGGCACTGGCCAGCGGCCCCATGTGCGGGGCGATGCCGGCGTTGCACACGAGGATGTCCAACTGGCCGAAATGCTCCAGCACCGCCTCAGCCAAGGCCAGCACCTGGGCCTGTTGGCCCATGTCGGCGGGCAGGGGCCAGGCGTCGATGCCCTCCTCGGCCAGTTGCGCTGCCACCTGGCGGCAGTCCTCGGGGTTTTCGCTGCTGATGGCCAGCCGCGCGCCCGCCTGCCCATAGGCGCGGGCAACGGCCAGGCCAATGCCACGGGTGGCGCCGGTAATCAGGGCCACCTGGCCGCTGAGGTCGAACAGGTTCATGCATGCTCTCCTTGCAAACGCGCACCACTGAACCGCGGCACCGCCAGGCAGCCCAGCGCCACCAGCCCTTGCAGCAGCCCCACCAGCAGCACCGCCTGGGGCACCGCCGCCAGGTTGCCGCCACTGATGGCCAGCACCAGCAAGGGGCTGACGAACTCGCCGGCGAAGATCGCCGCCGTGAACAAGCCCGTCGCCCGCCCGCGCTGGCTGAAGCCCACCTGGGCCATGATCCAGGTGATCAGGGTGGGCAGCATCAGGCCGATGCCCAGGCCATTAATGACCACCGCCACCACCACGTGCAGGTGGCTGTTGGCGCTGCCCATCAACACGCCGCCGCAGCCGGCCAGCACGAACGCCAGCAGCAACAGCCGCGCCGGGGCAATACGACCGATCAGTCGGAAACTCAAGGCGCCGGCCACCACGCCCAGCTGGTTGCCGCCCATGGTCAGGCCGATCTGCTGCGGGGCGTCGATGCCCAGCAGGCTGAGGATGAAGCCGGCCTGCACCGGCACGATGAACAGGCTGGCACCGGCCAGCAGCGCCAGCAGGTACAACGGGCCCAGGGCGCGCCACGGCAGGCGCGCGGCGGTGCGCTGGGCCTGCGCCGGGGCCACGGGCTCCCACAGCAGCCTGGCCATCAGCGGCAGGAATACCAGCCCCACTGCGTACAGGGCGAACGGCGCGCGCCAGTTGTCCTGGCCCAGCTGCCCGCCCAGGCCCATGAACAGCGCCGCCGACAGCGAGGTGGCAACCATCTGCAAGGCGAACAGCCGCTCGCGGCGGGCGCCGCTGTAGTAGTCGCCCATCAGCGTGGTGCAGCCGGTCATGATCGCCGCTTCGGCCAGGCCGATGCCGGCGCGGCTGGCGACGATGGCCGGCAGCGACTGCAGCCATAGCGGCAGCGTGCCGCACAGCGTGTACAGGGCCATGGCCCACAGCAGCAGCGGCTTGCGCCCTACCCGGTCGGCAATGACCCCGGCGAACGGCGCCAGCAACGCCACCACCAGCGCCGGCAGGGTCAAGGCGATGGGCACCAGCACCGCAACCCCCGGGGTGTCGACGAAATGCGCCTGCATGCGCGGCAGCACCGGCGCCAGCAGCACCGCGCCCAGCACCGGCAGGCAACTGCCCAGCAGCAATAGCAGCGACTGCGGCAGACGCGGTTGGCGATCAGCGTTCATGCACCACCTCCAGGCTCAACGGGCGGGGTTTCTCGGCGCTTTCAGGCACCGGCCGGGGCACGGCCAGGGCTTGTGGCTGGCGCTTGTGGGGCAACAGGAAGTAGGCCAGCGCCGGCAGCAGGATCAACGCACCGGCCATGTTCCAGACGAACATGAACGCCAGCAGCACGCCCATGTCGGCCTGGAACTTGATGGGCGAGAACATCCAGGTACCCACGCCAATGGCCAGGGTCACGCCCGTGAGCATCACCACCTTGCCGGTGAACTGCAGGGCCTGGTAATAGGCCTGGGACAGGCTGGCGCCGGCGCGCATCTGCGCCAGCACGATGCTCATCACGTACAGCGCGTAGTCGACGCCGATGCCCACGCCCAGGGCAATCACCGGCAAGGTCGCGACCTTGACGCCGATGCCCAGGGCCACCATCAGCGCCTCGCACAGGATCGAGGTCAGCATCAGCGGCAGCACCGCACAGAGCACCGCGCGCCAGGAACGGAAGGTGATCAGGCACAGCAGCACCACGGCGCCGTACACCCACCAGAGCATTTCATGGCTGGCCTGCTTGACGACGATGTTGGTGGCCGCCTCGATACCGGCGCTGCCGGCCGCCAGCAGGAACTGCGCCTGGTCGCTGTCGTTGGCCTTGGCGAAGGCCTGCACGCTGTCCACCACGCGGCCGAGGGTGTCGGCCTTGTGGTCGGTGAGGTAGGCGTAGACGGTCAGCAGGCTGCAATCTTCGTTGTACAGGCCACGCGGCGCACCGGCGGTGACCATGTTCAGGGTGGCCTGGTTGTGCAGCAGCTCGTACCAGCGCGGGTTGCCTTCCGACAGGCCCACCAGCACCCGGCGGTTAAGCAACGCCAGGGAATTGGTCGAGTCCACACCCGCCAGGCCGCGCAGCTGCCAGTCGAGGTTGTCCACGCGCTGCAAGGTGTCGTAGCTGGAGCAGCCGCCCGGCGGCGTCTTGACCATCACCGCGAACACGTCGCTGCTGGCGCCGTAGTGCGCCGTCAGGTAGGCGTTGTCCTGGTTGTAGCGCGAGTCGGCGCGCAGCTCCGGCGCACCGGCGTCGAGGTCGCCGACCTTCAGGTGCAGGCTGACCAGGTAGCCGCCCACCGCCAGCACCGCGGCCATCAGCACGCAGGCGCTGGCCCAGCGGCGCTGGGTGAACAGGTCGAGGAAACGCCAGGCCGGGTGGCGCACCGCCCCCGCCGCATCGGCGGCTTCACCGCGCAGGCTGCGCGTGGCCGCCGTGGCGCTGACGCCCACATACGAGAGCAGCACCGGCAACAGGATCAGGTTGGTGAAGATCAGCACCGCCACGCCCAGGCTGGCGATCAGCGCCAGGTCCTGGATGACCTGGATCTTGATGATCATCAGCACCGCAAAGCCCACCGCGTCGCACAGCAGCGCCGTCAACCCGGCCATGAACAGCCGGCGGAAGGTGAAGCGCGCCGCCACCAGCCGGTGCATGCCGCGGCCGATGTCCTGCATGATGCCGTTCATCTTCTGCGCGCCGTGGCTCATGCCGATGGCGAACACCAGGAACGGCACCAGCACCGAGTAGGGGTCCAGCTCGAAGCCCAGCAGCGGCAGCAGCCCCAGCTGCCACACCACCGCCACCAGCGAACAGCTCATCACCAGCGCGGTGCTGCGCAAGCAGCGGGTGTAGCCATAGAGCACCACGGCGGTGATGACGATGGCGGCAGCGAAGAACAGCAGGATCTGGCGCAGGCCGTCGATCAGGTCACCCACCACCTTGGCAAAACCGGTGATGCGAATCTCGATGCCCTGGCCCTGGTACTTGGCGCGCAGGGCCTCCAGGCGCTTGGCCAGGGCGCTGTAGTCCAGGGCCTTGCCGTCGGCGGTGGTGGCCAGCAGCGGCACGTAGAGGATGCTCGACTGCTGGTCGAACGCCACCAGCTGGCCGATCTCGTTGCTGCGCTCGACGTTGCGCTTCAGCGCCTCGAGGCTGGCGGCGCTGCCGTCATAGTTGTCGGGAATCACCGGGCCGCCTTCCAGGCCTTCCTCGGTGACGCCCACCCAGCGCGTGGCCGGGGTCCACAGCGACTTCATGTAGGCGCGGTCGACGCCGGGCAGCAGGTACACCTCGTCGTTGAGCTGCTGCAGGGTGTGCAGGTAGTCCTTGTCGTACACACTGCCGCGGCGGTTGATCACCGCGATGCGCACGGCGTTGCCCAGCCCGGACAGCTCCTGGCGGTGGGCCAGGTAGTTGGCAATGAAGGGCTGGTCACTGGGGATCATCTTCTCGAAGCTGGCGTTCAGGGTCAGGCGCGTGGCCTGCCAGCCCAGCACAATGGTGGCCAGCAGGCACAACAGCAGCACGATGCGCCGGTGGTTGAACAGCGCGCGTTCCAGCAGCGAGCCGGAACGGCTGTCGAAATCGGCCAGGCGCCCGCTGTGCGGCGCCGCCTGGGAAGAGCTGGGGGCATGCATGGGCTTACTCCGCTAAAGACTGGGGGGGCGCTGCGCTCAGGCGCAACGGGCCGGCGAAACCAACGCCCACCAGGCTGCCGTCGCTGGCCTCGGCCACTGCCGCCAACGGCGCGCCGGCCGCCAGTGGCAAGGGCGCAAGGCCGCTGCCGTCGAGCTGGCCCTGCAGCACCGCGCCGGCCTGGTTGACCAGCAGCAGGCGCCGGTGACTGACCCAGGCAGCGTTGATGGACACCGGCAGCGGGTTGCTGATTGCGCTGAAGCTGTCGCCCTTGAGGCTGAACAGGTGGCCGCGCAGGCCGCCCAGCAACACCTCGCCACCGGGCAGCAGCGCCAGGCTGAAGAAGCTGCCGTCGTAGGGGCTGGGCAGCGCCGCGAAGCGCTCGCCGCCGTCGCCCGAGTGCAGCACCAGGCCCTGCTCACCGGCCAGCCACAGCTCGCCGCCGCGCTGGGCCACGGCGTACAGGTGCAGGCCTTGCGGGTTGGGCAGGCGCCCGGCCCAGCTGCTCCAGGTGGCGCCGCCGTCATCGGTGGCCAGGGCCAGGCCGTAGGCACCGACCACCAGGCCATGGCGCGCGTCGCTGAAGCTCAGGGCCAGCAGCGGCTTGTCGGCGCCGTCGGCCACCAGCCGTTGCGCGGCGGCCAGGCGCTGGGGGTTGCCGTCCTGCTGCGCCGCGGCCAGTTCCAGCGCCGCGGCCTTGTGGCCATCGAGCTGCAACTGCCAGTGCTCGCCGCCGTCCTGGCTGTGCAGCACCACGCCGCCGTGGCCCACGGCCCAGCCCTGCTGGCCGTCGACAAACTGCACGGCAGCCAGGCTGGTGCTCACCGGCACCTGGGCCTGGCGCCAGCTGGCGCCGTTGTTGTCCGACAGCAGCACGGTGCCGCGTTCGCCCACCGCCACCAGCCGCGCACCGGCCCGGGCGATGCCCAGCAGCACCGCGTGCAGCGCCTGCGCCGACTGCACGGCCGGCTGGGCCAGCACGTCGGCGGCGTGGGCGCCCTGCCCGGCCAGCGCCAGGCACATTGCGCTGATCAACAAGGTGCGGTTCATCTCAGCGCACACCTTCGCCGGCCAGGGCATCGGGGGTGAACACCGAGTCCTTGTAGGCCTGCACCACCCGGTACTGCTCGTTCTTGCCGGCGAAGATGTCACCGGTGAACCAGGCCCCGGACAGCAGGTCGTAGAAGCCGTTGGTCAGGGTCACCACGCCGGGCATGTCGGGCAGCACCACCGGGGTGGTCCACAGCGCCTTGGCCAGCTGGTTCTGGGCGTCGTAGCGCTCGCCGAGCACGGCGGCCCAGGTGTCCTCGTCCAGGTAGTAGGTGCTGCGTGGCATCACGTGGCGCTTGCCGGGCTTGAGCGTGGCTTCCACCACCCACACGCGGTGCAGTTCCCAGCGGATGTCCGCCGGGTTGAGGTGGTGCTCGCCCAGCAGGTCAGTGGGCTTGGCGGCGGTGAACACCTTGTTCGAGTTGTAGGGGATGTACAGCTCTTTCTTGCCCACCAGCTTCCAGTCGAAGCCGTCGATGCGGCCGTTGAACACATACAGCTCGTCAAAGCTCATGACGCCAGCGGTGGCCGGCGTCGGCGTGTCGCAGCAGGCGTTGGGCAGGCGCCGCACCCGGCGCTGGCCCGGCAGGTAGGTCCACACGCCGGCGTTGTTGGCGTTGAGGTTCTCGCGGCCGGTGATGGCCTCGCCGGCGCGCAGCGGTGGGCCGTCGTTGGTCATGCGGATGGTCCAGAACACCCCGTCCTTCTGGCCGCCGTCAGGCAGGTACCAGGGCATCTGCAGGTCGGCCTTGGAATCGTTGGTGAGCACATGCTTGCCGTCGGCGGTGGTCAGGTACTGGGTGAAGTCGGCGTGCCAGGACGCCCCGCGCCAGCGCAGCAGGTGGTTCCAGATGGCCTCGGCGCCGTTCTTGGGAATCGGGAACGGAATGCCGCCCGAGGCGTCCTGGGGCATGGGGCCGGCAGCGCCGTCCACCAGCTTGCCGTTGATGGCGTTCTTGTAGGTGGCGTCGTACACCGCTTGTGGCGCGGCGGCGGTGCGGTGGGTGGGGTACACGTCGAGGTGGTAGCTGTCAGGGTACTTCTTCAACATCGCCAGGGTGCCGGCCGAGAGCTTGTCGGCGTACTGGGCGGCGTTCTGCGCGGTGATGGTGAACAGCGGCTTTTCGGTGGCGAAGGGGTCGCCGCGCTTGCCGCCGTCCTTGTAGGCCGGGTCGGCCTGGGTCAGGCCGCCGTTCCAGGCCGGGATGCTGTTGTCGGCGTTGCCGGCGCGGGTGGCGCCCAGGGGCGTGAGGGTGGTCTTCAGGGTGTCGGCTTCGCTGGCGGGAACGGCGGCCATCACGCCCTGGGCCAGCAGCAACGACGACGCCAGGGCAGTAAGCAGCAAGGTCATGGGTTTCATCGACTGATCCTCGGTTCAGAAAGTACGGCTGACGCTGAAGGCCACGAAATCCCGGTCCTTGAGCGACTGTTCGAAGGTGTAGTTGTTGTTTTCATCGAGAAAGGTGTTGGCCGGCCCGTAGTAGTGGGTGTAGGTCAGGCCCAGGTTCCAGGTGTTGAGGTAGTTGCCCTTGATGCCGATGTTCATGTCGCCACCGCGGTTGGTGCCAAACTGCGTGCCCAGGGCCTCGGAGGCGCCGTGGGTGTAGCTGATGCCCACGGGGATGCTCACGTCCATGCCGGGGAAGAACTGCCGGTACATGGGCTCGTACACGGTGCGCAGGCTCCAGGCGTCGCGGGTGGCGTTGGGGTCCACGGCGTCGGGGTTGCGGGTGACGCTCAAGGTACGGTTCCACGCCAGCTCGCCGATGAAACTCGACTCCTGGGCCACCACGGTGGGCCCGAAGCTGGCCAGCCACGACAGGTTGGCGTGCAGGGTGTGGCCGGTGGCGTACAGGGCGTCGTCGGCGTCGTTGGAGATGCTTTCGCCGGCCAGCAGCGTGCGCTGGTTGGTGGACGCCAGCGGCTGATGCCAGCGGGTGGACAGTTCGCCGGCGATGTTGAACTGGTCGACGGTGGTGGAGAAGCTCGCGCCCAACGCCTCGATGCCTTCGGGGTACACCCAGTAGTACTCGCCGGCCTGGCCGGTGACCGGGTTGAGGTTGGCGAAGTCGGGGCGCACCAACAGCTGCGGGCTCTTGTCGTGGTAGCGGATGGCATAAAGGCCATAGTCCACGGTCTCGGTGCGCCACTTGATCTGCACGCCACCCTGCCCCGAGTCCTGGGCGTTCTTGTTGCCGCCGCTGTAGAACGCCAGCGGCTGGCCGCCGGGTATCACCGCGTCGCCTGCGAACAGGCGCTCGTTGCCGTTGCCGATGCTGTCGAAGCTGGAGAAGTAGCTACCGGCCGCCGGCAGGCGGTTGGCCTCCCACTCGAACTGGTAGTAGGCGCCCACCGACACGTCCGGGGTCAGCTGGAACTGCCCGGACATCTGCCGCACCGGGCGGATCAGCTCCTTGAACTGGGTATTGGGCACCGACAGGCCCTTGACCACGTCGATGGGCGCCATGCCGCCGGCGATGCCGTTCATGCCGTAGAACAGGCTTTCGCCCCACTGCATGGCGTACTGGCCGATGCGCCCGGACACCGGCATGTCGCCCCAGTCGGCCTTGCCGTAGATGAAGGCGTCGAGAATCTCGCCCTCGCGGCCGTGCAGCTTGCGGGTCTGGTCGGTGAAGTGGTCGTAGTCCACCGAGGTGCTGTTATTGGTGCCCGGCGAGTTGTTGTCGTTGCTCTTGTTGTAGACGTCGTCGTACCAGGCCGCGCCGCTCACCCGGGCGCCGACGTTCTGGTAGCTGATGTCGAACTCGGACAGCAGGTCTAGGCGGTCGGAGATCATGCCGCCGCTGAAGTTGCGGTCGCCGTCGTCGCCGTTCACCGCGGCGGTGCCGGTGGTGAGGCGGTCGCTGCGGCCCTCGGTGCGCCAGGCGGCGCTGTACTTCAGGGTGTTGTCCCAGCGGGTGGTGATGTCGGGGTTGCCGGTGTCGAACTGAAAGGCCTGGGCGTTGCCCGCCAGCAGGCCGAACATCATCAGGCTCAAGGCGAACGGCGGGTGCGCGCCGCGCGGCACGGTGAAGTGCAGACGTACCATGGGAAAACCTCATCTGTTGTTCTTGTTATCAGGTTCGCCGCGCCCAGCGTGGGGCGCGGTCGTGTCACAAGGCGGCGCTCAGATCTCTTCGGCGGTCAACGCCAGCATCGTGCGCACCAGGCCCACGCGGTCGAAGCCGTGGTCGTGCTCGATTTCCTTGTCGCCGGCCAGAATCGAGCTTTCGCTGATGAACTTGCAGCGCTCGTAGCGGCGCGCCATGAACTGCTGCAGCAAGGCCTCGACGCCCTGCCCGCCCTGGGCGCCCAGCAGCTCGCCCAGCACCACGGCGTCCTCGATGGCCATGCCGGCGCCCTGGCCCAGGTGCGGGGTGGTGGCGTGGGCGGCGTCGCCGATCAGCAGCACGCGGCCGCGGTACCAGGGCTCGCTGACGAACACCACCTCCATGGGCTTGTACACCACCTGGCTGCTGTCGGTGATCTGCTCGCGCAGCTCGCCGATCAGGCCATTGAAACCGGCCAGGCGCTTGCGCATCTCGGCGGCCAGGGTGGCGTTGTCCATCCACGGGTTGCCCGGCTCGTAGCTGGTCAGGTACAGGTACATCAGGTCATCGGCCAGCGGGCACAGGCCGGCGTTGCCGTCCGGGCCCAGGTAGTTGGCCAGGTGGTCGATGGCCGGGTCGCGCTTGAAGTTGTGGCGCCAGACCGACTGGCCGGTGTGGCGCGGCGTGTAGGTGTCGCCGAACAGCAGGGTACGCACCTTGGAGAACAGGCCGTCGGCGCCCACCACCAGGTCGTAGCGGCCCTGGCTTGCATCGGTGAACGTCACGTCGACGCCGCTGGCGTCCTGCACCAGCGCCTCGACGCTGGTGCCCAGGCGAATGCGCGTGCCCAGCTCCAGCGCGGTGCTGCTCAGCACCTGGTGCAGGGCCAGGCGCGAGATGCCGACGTTGGCCGGGTACTGCGGGCCCGCCAGGCGCTGGCCGGGGATGCGTGCCAGGGTGTGGCCGTCGGCGTTGTACAGGGCCACGTCCTCGAACGGGAACGCCGCGCCCAGGTAGCCGTCGAGCACGCCCAGGCGGGCCATCTCGCGCACCACGTTGCACTGCTGGATGATGCCCACGCCGTACACCGTCCACTCGGCCTTCAGCTCCACCAGGTCGACGTCGATGCCCTTGCGGCGCAGGGCGATGGCCGCGCACAGGCCGCCGATGCCACCGCCCACTATCAGGACCTTGCTCACTGCTGTCATGGTTATGCTCCGTCTTATTCTTATGGGGGGGTATCAGCGTTCGTCGACGCAGGGGTTGCGCTGGGTGCCCAGCTTGGCGATGGTGCCTTCCATCAGGTCGCCGGCTTGCAGGAAGCGGTTGTAGTGGGTGCCGTTGCCCGAGGGCGAGCCGCTGCAGATCAGGTCGCCGGGCAGCAGTTGCACGCTCTGGGAGATGAATTCGATGATGCGCGCCACGTCGAAGATCATGTCGGCGGTGCTTTCGTCCTGCATGACCTGGCCGTTCAGGCGCAGGGTCAGCTGCAGCTCCTGGGGGTTGCCGACGTAGGCGGCAGGCACCAGGTACGGGCCCATGGGCAGGAAGGTCGGCGCGTTCTTGCTGCTCAGCCAGTCCATGCCCATCTGCGGGATGTCGGGGCGGAACACCTTGGTGCGCTCGGTAAGGTCGTTGACCACCACATAGCCGGCCACGTAGTCCAGGGCGTTTTCACGGCTGACCCGGCGCGCCGGCTTGCCGATGACCACGCCCAGCTCCAGCTCCCAGTCAGGCTTCTTGCTGCCGGCCGGAATGATGATCGGGTTGAACGGCCCGGTGACGCTGGAGGCCACCTTGTTGAACACGAACGGCTTGCCTTCGCGGGCACGCTTGTTCATCAGCTCCACGGCGTAGGCGCGGCGCTGGGTGTTGTCCATGCCGTCGGTTTCGAACTGCGGGTCGTCGACGATCAGGTCCACCACGTGCTTGTGGTAGTTGGCACCCGAGCAGAAGATCTGCCGCGGCAGGTCCACCGGGGCGTGGTAGTGCACCTGGTCGAGCCCCAGGAACGGCAGGCCCTGCTTGTCCGCCGCCAGCTGGCGCGCCAGGCGGTCGAGCTGGACGAAGTTGTGCTCCCAGTGTTCCAGCAGGCCCAGCACGCTGTGGGCGCCGCGCAGTTCGGCCAGGTGCGCCAGGGCGGCCACGGCGACCACCTGGTCGGCGATTACCAGGCCGGCGAAGCGCGGGCTGCCGGCAGCGGAAAAGGTACCCAGGGCAAACGGTGTTTCGATCGATGGATGAGTCATTATTGTCTCCAAGGTCGTGCAATCAGGTTCGGGGCTGGGCAGGGATTTGACTAATCGCATGTTCGGATGCGATGTATCGCCAATCGCGATACCTCCCTGCCCGCCTGTTCAATGGTGTTCCAGCACCAGCCAGCCGTCTTCGATACGGTGCGCCAGGGCCTCCAGGTGCTCGCCGCGGCACGGCCCATGCAGGCATTCGCCGCTGTGCGGGGCGAACTGCGCGCCGTGGGCGTAGCAGATGATTCGCTGGCCATCGGCGGACAGGTAACGGTCCTTGCGGTACTCCAGCGGCACGTCCAGGTGCGGGCAGCTATTGCGGTACACCCGCACCTGGCCTGCGTGGCGCAGGGCGAACACCGTGTCGCTGCCCACCCCGTGGGGGTCGAAGCCGCGGGCCTGGCCCTCCAGCAACTGGCCGGCCGGGCACAGGGCGATGGCCATGGCTCAGGCCTGCTTGGCCGGCGGGCCGCCGGGCGCCCACTTTTCGCGGCCGGCGAACAGGAACAGCTGCGAGTTGTCGGCCGACATCGGCGCCTGGCGCGCGGCCCACGCGTCGTCGTGCTTGTCCATGTCGGCGTCGTACTCGATATGGCAGCCCAGCGGGCTGTTGAAGTACCAGAACCAGTTGGAACCCAGCAGGTGGCGCCCCGGGCCCCAGAAGCTGGTCCAGCCCTTGGCGGCGAAGCGGGTGCCGGCCAGCAGCACTTCGGTGCCGCTGCCCAGGTGGAAGGTGAAGTGCTCGCAGCCCTTCATGTGCGGCGGGGTCTGGATCATGAACAGGCTGTGGTGGTCGTCCGAGCCTGCCGGGCGCATGAACGGCCCCACGCCGACGAAGCGGTCGGTGGTGCGGAAGCCCAGGCGCTGGTAGAACGCCTCGGCCTTGGCGGAGTCGGGCACGAAGTACACCACGTGGGACAGGCTGCGCGGCACGGCGGGCATGTCCGGGCTGATGCCGATCTGGTTCAGCGGCCGCTGCGGCGTGCTGCCGGGGGCGTTGGTGAGGTCGGCGCTGGCGCTGTAGGGGCGGCGCACGCTGAGCTGGAAGGCAATGGCAAAGCCCATGTCGTCGACGCTGTGCAGACTGCCGTCGGCGTCCTTGCGTACGGCGCGGTCGCGGCCCAGTTCGTCCTCGATGGCATCCAGGTCGGCGGCGCTGGCCACCCCGTACACGGTTTCGCGCAGCGACGGCGCCGGGCCGATGGCCGCCGGCAGCGTCGGGTCGTCAAAGCGGCGGATCACCACCGCCGTGCCGTCCAGCGCTTCAAACCGCCCGCCCTGCTCGCTGACGCCCACCGGCGCCAGGCCGTAGTCGGTGAGGCAAGCGGTGCAGGCGGGCACGTCGTCGACGCCAAAAACCACGGCATCAAGGCCAAGGATATTCATGCAGACCACTCCATTGAAATTATGATTGGGCCGCGCTCGGCGGCCGGTGGCATGCCCGGCAGACCGGGATGCGGCACAGAGTGGCGCCCGCCTTGGCAGCTGACTAATCGTGTGTGGGGATGGCATGTATCGGCGTTCGCGATACCTGTGGCCAGGCTTGACGCGCTGATGGTTTGCCGCGAAGGTATCGAGAAAACAACTACAAGAAACCGTGAGCACAAGCCATGCGCTTCAACCACCTGGACTTGAACCTGTTGGTCGCCCTCGACATCCTGCTCGAGGAGCAGAACATCACCCGCGCCGCCGAGCGCCTGCACATGACCCAGTCCGCCACCAGCGGCGTGCTGGGGCGCCTGCGCAGCTATTTCGAAGACGAACTGCTGGTGCAGGTGGGGCGCAAGATGCAGCCCACACCCTATGCCCTGGAACTGATGGAGCCAGTACGCGACGTGCTGCTGAAAATTCGCTCGTCCATCACCAGCAAGCCGGCGTTCGACCCGTCCACCAGCAAGCGCCACTTCCGCCTGGTGACCTCCGACTACCTGATCAGCGTGCTGCTGGCCCAGGTGATCGAGAAAATCAGCCAGGAAGCGCCATTCATCACCTTCGAAATGCTCGGCCCCGGCGACAACTCCAGCGAACTGCTGGTGCGCGGCGAGGTGGACCTGATGATCGTGCCCGAGCGCTACGTGCTCGAAGACCACCCTTCCCAGCTGCTGTTCGAGGAAGAACACGTGTGCGCCGTGTGGAACGGCAACACCCAGGTCGGCGACAGCCTGACCCTGGAGCAGTACATCAACCTGGGCCACGTGTCGGTGGGCTTCGGCCGCACCCGGCACATGAGCATCGAAGAATGGTTCATGAACCAGTACGGCGTCAGCCGCCGCCTGGAAGTCATCACCAACGACTTCAACACCCTGCCCCAGCTGATCATCGGCACCCAGCGCGTGGCCACCATGCACGGCCGGCTGGCGCGGCTGTACGCCAAGCACCTGCCGCTGCGCATCTTGCCCACCCCGGTAAAAATCCCGCTGATGCGCGAGTTCATGCTGTGGCACCGCACCATGGACGGCGACCCGATGCACCGCTGGTTGCGCGAGCAGATCGGCGGGATTATCCAGGGCCTGGAGCAGCCGCTGGCGGCGTGAAATCATGCGCCCACCGCCCCCGTAGCAGCGGGCGCCAGGCCGCGTCCCGCCGCCCCCCCCCCCGTCCCCGCGCCCGCCCGCCCGCGTCCCCCACCCCCCCGGTCCCCCTGAAAAACCGCGGGGCGGCGGGCCGCGGCCGGGCGCCCGCTGCTACAGGCGTATCCGCACACCACGGCAGGGGTGGTATTGAACCGCTCAATACCTGGCCATCAACCCAATCTGTTTCCCTACGCCCCCCAGGCTCGCTAGCCTCGCCCCATACTCATAACAACAGCGAGCCGCCCCGATGAGCGCCCTTCACCTGCACTGCAAGACCCTGTTCGACAGCACCAGCCTGGCCCCGCGCCCCCAGCAGACGCTGATCGCCAAAGACGGCGTGCTGACCTACGTCGGCCCCACCAGCCAGGCCCCCGCGCCGCAGCCGGGCGATACCCTGGTGGACGCTGGCACGCACTTCGTCATGCCGGGCCTGGTGGACGTGCACACCCACCTGGCGTTCGGCAACGCGCAAAGCGAGGAAGACATCGACCTGTGGACCAGCGACGAATTCCGCGCCCTGCGCGGCATGTTCTTCGCCCAGCACGTGCTGGCCGCCGGCGTCACCAGCATGGTCTGCCCCGGTGACAGCGGCCAGCTGAGCATCTCGGTGCGCAACGCCATCAACGCCGGGCTGTTCGAAGGCCCGCGCGTGGCCGCCAGCAGCCGGGTCATCACCAACCGCCAGAGCCTCAACGACTGGTTCCCCAGCCGCGTCGGCGCCCCGGAGTTCTTCACCGCGCGCCTGGTCACCAGCCGCAGCGAAGCCATCGCCGAGATCCGCACCCAGGCCAAGGACGGCGTCGACCTGATCAAGATCGCCATGGACGGCACCCACCGCCGCCCCGACGGCTCGATCATCGCCGCCTTCACCGCCGATGAAACCCGGGAGATGGTCGACGAAGCCCACCGCCTGGGCTGCAAGGTGGCCACCCACGCCTACGGCCGCGAAGCCGTGCTGTACGCCGCCAAGGCCGGGGTGGACCTGGTGTTCCACGCCTTCTACATGGACGACGACTGCATCGAGGCGCTGCTGCAATCGGGCAGCATCCTGGCGCCGACCATGACCTTCCCGCAGAACACCGTGGACTTCTGCCAGCCCCACGACCCGGCCATTACCACCGGTTACGCCGGCTACTGCGCGCGCACCCTGGAGGTGGGCTCGGCGGTGCTCAAGCGCGCCAAGGCGGCGGGCATCCCGTTCGCCTGCGGCAGCGACTCGGGCTTTGCCGTCACGCCTTACGGCGAGTGGCACGCGCGCGAGCTGGAGCTGCTGGTCACGCGCCTGGGCTTCACCCCCGCCGAGGCGCTGTTCGCCGCCACCAACGTGGGCGCGCGCTGCATGCCCAAGGCCAACACCCTGGGCACCCTTGAGGTGGGCAAGCAGGCCGACTTCCTGGTGCTGGACGGCTCGCCGCTGGACGACATCCGCCTGCTGCAGGACCGCAGCCGCTTCAAGGCGGTGTACAAGGGTGGCCAGCCGGTGAACCTGGCGCGCAGCCCCTACAACCCCAAGCAGGTCTCGGACTTCAACTCGCTGAAGTGGACCGACCTGTACACCCGTGACCGCGTCGCTCAACTGGGGAAATGGACTGTATGAACCACCTCGACCTGCACACCGCCACCCTTATCGCCAGCCAGGCCATTGCCAGCGGCCGCGAACTGGGCTTGCGCCCCCTGGCCGCTGCCGTGCTGGACGCCGCCGGCCACCCACTGGCCGTGCTGCGCCACGAACAGGCCAGCTTCCTGCGCCCGCAAATCGCCACCGGCAAGGCCCGCGGCTGCCTGGGCATGGGCCTGGGCGGGCGCGAACTGGCGCGCCGCGCCCAGGCCATGCCGGCGTTCTTCGACGCCATCAACAGCCTCACCGACGGCCAGGTGATTCCGGTGCCCGGCGGCGTGCTGATCCGCAACGCCCAGGGCGTGCTACTGGGCGCCATCGGCATCAGCGGCGACACCTCCGACAACGACGAACGCTGCGCCCTGGCCGCCATCGACAGCGCGGGCCTTGCGGCCGACACCGGCGACGCTCAGGCCTGACCCAGCGCCGCGGCCTGCGCCACCAGCAGGCCGCGGAACCAGGCCAGCGCCGGGTCGTCCTGCTGATAAGGGTGCCACTGCAGCACCTGCAACGCCTGGGGAAACGCCAACGGCGCCGGCACCACCTTCACCCCGTGGGCGGCGGCAAACGGCTCGGCCTGGCGCCGGAACAGCGTGGCCACCCGCAGGCTGCCGGCCACGAACGCCGGCATCAGCGCAAAGCTTTCCACGGTGATGCCCACCTTGCGTTCGATACCCTGCTCGGCCAGGAACGCCGCGTCCATGCCCAGAGTGCGGCCGTCGGCGAACTCGCGCACCACGTGTTCCGCCTGGCGGTAGGCGTCAAGGCTCAAGCCCTGGGCGTGCACCGACTGGGCGCAGACAATGCAGCACCACTGGTCCACCAGCAGCGGCGCATGGGGGTAGTCACTGTTGAGCCGGCGCTGGGGCACGATCACACAGTCGCTGCGGCGGTAGTCCAGCGCCTCGCTGACCACGTCACCGCCGCGCGGCAGCGGCAGGTCGCGCAGGGCCAGGCGCACCTGCGGCGCCACCTGCGCCAGCACCCGGCTGACCGCCGGCATCAGCACCGCCGCCACGTAATCCGAGGCCACCACGGTGAAGCGCCGCTGGCAGCTGCCGGGGTCGAACGCGGCCGGCGCTTCAATCACCTCGCGCGTCAGCGCCAGCGCCTCGCGCACCTTGGGCAACAAGGCCTGCGCCCGCGCCGTGGGCTCCAGCCGCCGGCCCACGGCCACCAGCAGCGGGTCGTTGAAGTGTTCACGCAACCGCCCCAAGGCCGAACTGGTGGCCGACTGCCCCAGGTTCAGCCGCTCCGCGGCGCGGGTGACGTTGCATTCGCTGAGCAGGGCTTCGAGCGCCACCAGCAGGTTGAGGTCGAGACGTTGGTAGCGCATGGGGCATCCTGGGTGTTAGGCCAGTGGATACCTTAGCGAAGGGGTGTGGTAGCGAACCAATCGAGATGGGCGCAGGCCAGGTATTGCCAACATCGATACCCCATTGACACGCCCCGTAGCCGCTGCCGCCAGGCTGCGCTGGCCCCTGAGTACACTGAAAATCTTCAGCGTGGCTCAAGGCCAGCGCAGCCTTCGGCAGCGGCTACGAGAGTTGCGCATGGCCGGGGGAATGGGGTCAGGCCCACACCCGCCACCACGGCCCCTTCTGCGGGCGGTTGATGGGCAGCACCTCCGGCATATCGCGCAGGCGAATCCACGGCTCATCCTGCCAATACAGCACCTTCACCTGCCCGCCGTGGGCGCACATGGCCGTTACCGCCGGCACCTCGCCGGGGCCCATGCGCCGCAGCGTCGGCACCACCTCCAGCGTCAGCCACTGGCGCAACGCGCGGTTCTCCGGCATCTGGCTGTGCATGATCAAGGTCACCGCGCCGGTCTCGCTCACCAGCAAGTGCCGGCCCCATTCCCCATCCAGCTGCACCCACGCCTCGCGGTGTTGGTCGGCGTCCAGGCTGCGGATGCGCCGTTCCACAAAATGCACGCCCATCAGCCGGCCCAGGTCGTGCAGGCACAGCCAGGCCTGGTCCTCGATCATCAGCGCGCGCAAGGGCAGTTGGTGGCGGAAAAAGGTGGTGGCGACGAAGGTGGCCATGGCGGAAGCTCCTTGCGGGTGAAGGGCTGCCACGGTGGTTGGGATTGGGGTGGCAGCTGCGTGCAGGTTGACGAACCGGGCGGAACCGGCAGACCCGAAGGTCTCCCACACGCAGCTGCCATAACACTTATCTCAGGCGAAGGGGCCTGAAACAAGCGGTATGGTGCTGCAGTGTTCCGCGCAGGTCGTCAAACCTGATCCCCGAGGCTTCGGAGACGGTGCGCAGGGTAAGGGCGTACCTGGGAAGTGGCAATCAAAGGAGTGTTAAGGGTTGTGTCGAGCCCGGCGTAGCAGCTGCCGAAGGCTGCGTCAGCGGTGTGACAGGTGGAACGCGGGGCTCCGGACGCGGCCTGCGGCCGCTGCTACGGGGTTTGCGGGGGACCCAATTGGGCTGCGAGCGTGCATAATGGGCGCCCCGACCCACCGCCCTACACGGACCCCCATGAAGGCACTGCGCCCCAGCCGCTTACCGTTCCTGCGCCCCCTGCTCGACCCGCACCGCCGCTACCTGTACGCCCGCTACATCCACGCCGGCCGCGTGGCGGTGGGCCTGCTGGCGTCCATCTTGCTGACCACAGGGCTGACCCTGCCCCATGGCGAATGGGCGTCGGTGACGCTGCTGATCGTGATCGGCGGCCTGCAGCACCAGGGCAACATTGGCCGCAAGTCGCTGGAGCGCGCCTACGGCACGCTGATCGGCGCAGCCATCGGCCTGGCGCTGGTGTTGCAGCAAAGCTACCTGCACGAGCAGTGGCTGACGTACGTGGCCATGTCCACGGTGTGTGGATTCTTTGCCTACCACGCCATCGGCAAGGGCGGGTATATCGCGCTGCTGTCGGCCATCACGGTGTTCATCGTCGCCGGGCACGGCGACAACCCCATCAGCGATGGCCTGTGGCGGCTGGTGGACATTCTGATCGGCATCGCCCTGGCGCTGACGTTTTCCTTCGCCATCCCGCTGTACGCGGTGTACTCGTGGCGTTTCAGCCTGGCCAAGGGCCTGCGCGGCTGCGCCAAGGCCTACGGGCGCATTCTCAACGGCCATTCGGTGACCGACGACGAGCACGTGAAGCTGGCCGCGCAGCTCAACAGCATCATGGTGCAGTTGCGCTCGCTGATGCCGTCGGTGTCCAAGGAGGTGCGTATTCCGCTCACCGAGCTTGAGGTGATCCAGGGCCAGTTCCGCCTGTGCCTCAGCACCCTGGAGCTGCTGTCCAACCTGCGCCCCAAGGACCACGGCGACTGGCACGCCTGGCTGCACCCCGAGCACCGGCAGATCAACCGCCAGCTGATTGCCATGGCCCGTGCCCTGGAGACCGGCGCCACCGACCGCCTGGCGCGCCAGGCCGAGCGCGGCGCCGAGATCGAGCACGCCGTGGTGCCGGCCAGCCAGGACGCCCAGGGCTTCCGCCTGCTGACCCTGCAATTGGCCAGCAACCTGGAAGCCATGCGCCTGCGCCTGCACAAGACGTCCAAGCGCTGGAATCTTTGACTCAGGCCTGCTGAGGCACCCGGGCCGGCGCGCGGAAGTGGCCGTAGCCCACCAGCACCAGCCCCGCCAGCGCCAGCACGCCACCCGCCGGGGCTACCCATTGGTAGCCCAGGCCCAGGGCCAACACGCCGCCACCCAGCGCCGCGCCCAGGCCGTTGCCGAGGTTGAAGGCGCCAATGTTGACCGACGACGCCAGCCCCGGCGCGTCGTGGGCGGACTGCATCACCCGCGCCTGCACCAGCGGCACCAGCCCGAAGGCCGACGCGCCCCACACCACCATCACCAGCACCGCACTCACCTGCCCTTGCAGCAGCGCCGGCATGCCCAGCATCAGCGCCGCCATCACCAGCAGAACGCCGATCAGCGTGCCTTCCAGCGAACGGTGGGCGAGCTTGCCGGCGATATAATTACCAGCGGTGAAACCGATCCCAATCATGACCAGCAAAAGCGTGACGAAGGTCGGTGTGGCGTGAATCAGGTCCTGCATCACCGCGGCGATGTAGGTGTACAGGGTGAACATCGCGCCGGCGCCCAGCACCGTGGTCAGTAAAGCCCGCAGCACGTCGCCACGCACCAGCACCTGCAGCTCGCGGCGCACGTCGGGTTTCTGCCCGCTCTCACCGCGTGGCAGCCACAGCGCCAGGCCCAGCATGGACAAGGCGCCCAGCCCGGCGGTAGCGGCAAACGCCATGCGCCAGCCGATGTTCTGCCCCAGCCACGTGGCTGCCGGCACCCCGCCGATGTTGGCGATGGTCAGGCCCAGGAACATGGTGGCCACGGCGCTGGCGCGCTGCTCGGCCGGCACCAGGCTGGCCGCCACCACCGAACCAATGCCGAAGAACGCCCCGTGCGCCAGGCTGGTGACCACCCGCGACAGCACCAGGGTGTCGTAGCCCGGCGCCAGCGCCGACAGCAGGTTGCCCACGGTGAAAATCGCCATCAGCAGCAACAGCGCGGCCTTGCGCCGGTACGGTGCCAGCAGCAGGGTCATCAGCGGCGCCCCCACCATCACGCCAATGGCGTAGGCGCTGATCAGCAGCCCGGCGGTGGGGATGGACACGTGCACGCCATCGGCGATCACCGGCAGCAGGCCCATGGGCGCAAACTCCGTGGTGCCGATGGCGAAGGCCGCCAGGGCCAGGGCGAACAGGATCAACTTCATGGGTGGACCTCCAGGTCACAGGGGCGAAAACATACTCGCCAGTAGCATTTGATCAAAAAGGCTACTCTTGAGTAACATTACTCACAAGTAAAATTTCCCTGCCGGAACCGCCATGTCCACCCCTACCCTCACCAAGGGCGAACAGACCCACGCCCGCCTGCGCAGCGCCGCCGCCGCCGAGTTCGCCCGGCGGGGTTTCCACGAGACCAAGGTCAGCGACATCGTCAAGGCCAGCGGCCTGACCCAGCCCACCTTCTATAGCTACTTCGACAGCAAGGAAGCCGCCTACGAAGAACTGGTGGGCGAGTTCCGCCGCCGCCTGGAGGCGCTGATCAGCACCCTGCTGATCAAGACCGCCCTGCACCCCGCCGAGCTGCTGGACAGCGTGGCCACCAGCTTCCTGCGCTTCTTCGACTTCCTGGCCCAGGACCCCGACCTGACCCAGATCGGCTTCTTCCAGCCGCCCGGCTGCACCCAGACCAAGGCCGGCATGGCCAGCTGGATCGGCAGCAACATCGCCAAGGAGCAGCAGATAGGCCTGTTCCGCACCGATATTCCGGCGGACATGATCGGCAAGTGTTTTGTCGGCATGGTCGACCAGATGGCGCGGGAGACGGTGGACGCTGATACGCGCCGGGCCAATGCGCGGTATTGCGCGGGGTTGCTGTGTGAGGGGTTGTGGGTGAAGGGGTAACGCCTATTCATGGGCGAACCACCAAGGCTGGCAACGCCGCTCTTTCAGGCCATGGCACGGTGCAACAAATGTAGCACCGGCCCATAGGCCGGGTCGCGCCGCGCGGGCGGCGCTCGATCTCAAGAACGCCAAACCTCTCCAGCCATGCGCCCCCATGCCCCGACGCTATCCCGCGCCGAACCCATCGAATTCACCCCTCAATCCCCGTAGCCGCTGCCGCAAGGCTGCGCTGGCCCGGGTGTGCGCTGGAGATCCTCGGTGTGGATGCGAGGTGCACGGCCGGGGATTGTGGCGTGGCTTGCAGGTGCATGTCGGGCGTCTTTCGGCGCGTCCGAAATCGAGCGCCGCCCGCGCGGCGCGACCCGGCCTATGGGCCGGTGCTACATTGGTTGCACCGTGCCATGGCCTGAGGAATTCGCGTCGCCTGGTCTGCAGCACGGCAACAACAAGCTGTATATCCATACAGATTTTGCTTGCCTGGCGCGCAGGGTTTCCTCATCCTATGCAACTCGACCGCCACTGAAGACCCCCACGGCCATGCGCCTCTACCTCTGCGAAAAACCCTCCCAGGCCAAGGATATCGCCAAGGTGCTCGGCGCCAACCGGCGCGGGGATGGCTGCTGGGTGGGCACGGACGTGACGGTGACCTGGTGCATCGGCCACCTGCTGGAAACCGCGCCGCCCGACGCCTATGACGAGCGCTACAAGCGCTGGGTGCTGGCCGACCTGCCCATCGTGCCGGAAAAGTGGAAGATGCTGGTCAAGCCCAAGACCGCCAGCCAGTTCAAGGCGGTCAAGCGCCTGCTGGGTGAGGCGCGCGAGCTGGTCATTGCCACCGACGCCGACCGCGAGGGCGAGATGATCGCCCGCGAGCTGCTGGAGCACTGCCGCTACCGCGGCCCGGTGCAGCGCCTGTGGCTGTCGGCGCTGGACGACGCGTCCATTCGCAAGGCCCTGGCGGCGCTGAAGCCGGGCGCCGAGACCTTCAGCCTGTACCATTCGGCCCTGGGCCGCTCGCGCGCCGACTGGCTGATCGGCATGAACATGAGCCGGCTGTTCACCCTGCTAGGCCGGCAGTCCGGCTACCAGGGCGTGCTGCCGGTGGGCCGGGTGCAAACCCCTACCCTGCGGCTGGTGGTGGACCGCGACCGCAGCATCGCCGCGTTCGTGCCGGCGCCGTTCTGGGCCATCGACGTGCAGCTCGACCCGCGCGGCCTGCCCTTCACCGCCCAGTGGTGCCCGCCTGAAGACGCCTGCGACGACCAGGGCCGCTGCCTGCAACAGCCCCTGGCCCAGGCGGCGGCCCAGGCGCTGCGCAGCGGTGCCCCGGCGCGGCTGGTTAAGCTGCGCACCGAGCGCATGCGCGAGGTGGCGCCCCTGCCCTTCGACCTCGGCACGCTGCAGGAGGTGTGTTCGAAAAAACTCGGCCTGGGCGCCCAGGAGACCCTGGACATCGCCCAGGCGCTGTATGAGCAGTACAAGGTCATCACCTACCCGCGCAGCGACTGCGGCTACCTGCCCAACAGCCAGCATGGCGAAGCACCGGGCATCATCGCCGCCCTGGGCCGCGCCGACCCGGCCCTGGCCGAGCTGATGCCGCACATCGACCCCAGCCGCCGCTCGCGGGCCTGGAACGACGCCAAGGTCAGCGCCCACCACGGCATCATCCCCACGGCCGCCGGCACCGACCTGGGCCGCCTGGCCGGCAAGCAGCGCGCGGTGTACACGCTGATTCGCGCGCGCTACCTGGCGCAGTTCCTGCCCAACCACGAGTTCGACCGTACCCAGGCCGACTTCGACTGCGCCGGCCAGCGCCTGCGCGCGGTGGGCAAGCGCATCGTCGAGCCGGGCTGGCGCCGCGCCCTGCCCGAGGCGCTTACGCCCGCCAAAGGCCGCGAGGCGCCAGCGCCCCAGGCCTTGCCGGCGCTGCGCGAAGGCGCCGACTACGAGGTGGGTGACGTCACCCTCAAGGACCTGTGGACCCAGCCGCCCAAGCCGTTCACCGAAGGCGACCTGATCAAGGCCATGAAGAACGTCGCCAAGCTGGTGGAAGACCCGCGCCTGAAGCAGAAGCTCAAGGACACCACCGGCATCGGCACCGAGGCCACCCGCGCCGGCATCATCCAGGGCCTGATCGACCGCGGCTACCTGAACAAGAACGGCAAGGCGCTGAACGCCACGCCCGCCGCTTTCAGCCTGATCGACGCGGTGCCGCGGGCCATCGCCGACCCCGGCACCACGGCCATCTGGGAGCAGGCCCTGGACATGGTGCAGAGCGGCGAGATGAGCCTGGAGGAGTTCGTGGCCAAGCAGTCGGCCTGGATGAGCCGCCAGGTAGAGCGCTGCGCCGGGTTGAGCCTGACCATCAGCGGCCCGGCCAGCCCACCGGGGCGCGGCGCGCCGTGGAAGAAAAAGCGCAAGGGCGCACCGCGCAAGCCAGCGGCCAAGGGCGCGGCGCCGCGCGCGCGCAAACCCAAGGCCGCAGCCACCTGAAACGGCGCAAAACTGCTATTGTCGCAGGCCTTCGACTCTTGGAAAGGATACCCCCAGATGCTCGCTTTTCTCGCGCTGTCGGTGGTCATCGGCGCCGGCGCCACCGCCCTGCTGGACCTGTGGAACCTGCTGCTGAACAGAACCCTGGGCCTGCCGATCCCGGCCTGGCATTTCGTGGGCCGCTGGTTCGCCGGCCTGCCGCGCGGCCACTTCGTGCACCGCCAGGGCATCGGCAAATCCGCGCCCGTGCCCAATGAACTGGCCATCGGCTGGGCCATGCACTACGTCACCGGCATGGTCTTCGCCGCCACGCTGCTGCTGATCTGGGGGCTGGACTGGGCGGCGCAACCACGCTTCGCCCCGGCGCTGATCGTCGGCCTGGTCACCGTGGGCGCCGGCTGGTTCATCCTGCAACCGGGCATGGGCGTGGGCATCGCCTGCTCCGGCGCGCCGAAGCCGGCGCTGGCGCGGCTGCTGAACGTGGTGGGGCATGTGGTGTTCGCCATCGGCCTGTATGGCACGGCGCTGATACTGGCCTGAAGCCCCACTCCGTAGCCGCTGCCGCCAGGCTGCGCTGGCCCTGATTCACGCTGAAGATCCAAGGTGTGCTCCAGGGCCAGCGCAGCCTAGCGGCAGCGGCTACACGACCGAGTCAGCTGCAGGAAACCCCATGAAAACCACCGTACTCGCCTGCCCTCCGCCCCCCGCTTCCGCCATCAGCCAGTACGTGCCCGGCGCCGATTTCATCGACTGCCACCAGGTGCAGGTGCACGACACCGAGCGCACCGCCCTGCGTCACTTCCTCACGCTGATGGCCGCCACGCCTGGGTGGCTGGACAACCTGATGAAACTGCGCAACACGCTGGTGCAAAGCGTGGGTTTGAAAGACCTGGGCACCTTGGCCCGGGTGGACCTGGCCACGCCGGATGATGCCTACCAGCCCGGCGACCGGGTGGGGATCTTCACCCTGTTGGGCAACCACCCCGACGAGGTGCTGGTGGCCGACCAGGACAAGCACCTGGACGTGTTCCTGGCCCTCACCCGCCTGCCGCTGGCGGCCGACGGCACGCGCACCGTGGTGCTGTCCACCGTGGTGCGCACGCACAACGCGTTGGGCAAGTTGTACATGCTGCCGGTGGCGCCTTTCCACCGGCGCATAGCGCCGATGACCCTGCGCGGCATCAATCGTCGTTAGGCGCTTAAAGCCACCAACGCAATGCAAAGAAGAACGCCATGCTGAGGATCATGCTCAGCAAGGTGTTGCGGGTAAACAGCACCAGCCCCACCGCCACCACCGAGCTGATCAGGTAGGGGTTGTCCCAGTGCAGGTTCAGTTGCTTGTCGGGCATGAACACAATCGGCCCGCAGATGGCCGTGAGCATGCCCGGCACCGCAAAACCGAGGAACTGCCGCGCGTTGCTGCTCAGGCGCACCGGCAGGCGCGGTTCCAGGAACACGTAGCGGTTGAGAAACACCAGCACGCCCATGCCGATAATGACGACCCAGATCATGAACGGCTCCCCCACAGTTTGTTGCAGACAAAGCCGGCGCTCATGCCTGCCAGCCCCGACAGCACCAGCGCCGAGCCCCAGTGCCAGTAGCTGAACAGCACCGAGCAGCACAGCGACACCGCCACGCACACCAGCGTCGGCACGTTGCGCACCACCGGGGTAATCAGGGCGATGAAGGTGGCGGCGATGGAAAAGTCCAGGCCCAGGTGTTCGATGCCCGGAATGCTGCTGCCCAGCAAGATACCGGCCAGGGTAAAGAGGTTCCACGCCACGTAGAAGGTCAGGCCCACGCCCAGGGCGTACCAGCGGCTGAAGGTCTGCTGGTCGTAGCGGCTGGTCAGGGCGAACAGTTCATCGGTGAGCAGGAAGCCCAGGCCCACGCGCCAGCGCCCGGGCAGGCCGGCGATCATCGGGCGCATGCTCATGCCGTACAGCAGGTGCTGGGAGGTCAGCAGCAAGGTGGTCAGCAGGATCGACACCACCCCGGCGCCGCCCTTGAGCATGCCGATGGCCACCAGTTGCGCGGCGCCGGCGAAGACGATGGTCGACAGGCCCTGGCCTTGCCAGGGAGTGAGGTTGGCCTCGATGGCCATGGAACCGGCCAGCAGCCCCCAGGGCGCGGTGGCCAGGGACAGCGGCATGATGGCAGCGGCGCCGCGCAGGAACGCCTGGCGCGGCAAAAGGGTATTGGGCATGTTCTTATTGAAGGCTTGCGGAAACGGACAGCGACTGTGCCAGAGCGCGGCGGGCCTGTCTTGAACGATATTGCGCAGTTGCCATCGCCTCACCCCCGTAGCAGCGGCCGACGGCCGCGTCCAAACGCAACGCGGATCCCCAGCCATACCGCGCCGGGTCCGGAATCGGTGTGTATACATGTTTCTTTGCACTGTGTTTGGGCGGGTATGCACTCATGCGTGGCATTGCACTCCCGCCAAAGCCCTGAACCCCGCAATCCAGAGCCATCAACCGCTTTGGCACACATTCTGCCTTCAACCTCGTATACAAAAAACCAGAACGAGGGAGACAAGGCATGTCGGACAACCACCCTACCCACTACAGCCCCAGGCTTTACAACCACGACCTGGGCCCCACGGCGCAAACCTGGAGCTGGTACAACATCTTCGCGTTCTGGATGAGCGACGTGCACAGCGTCGGCGGCTATGTGTTCGCCGCCAGCCTGTTCGCCCTGGGGCTGGCCAGCTGGCAGGTGCTGATCGCGCTGCTGGCAGGCATCTGCATCGTCCAGGTGATCGCCAACCTGGTGGCCCGGCCCAGCCAGCAGGCGGCCGTGCCCTACCCGGTGATCTGCCGCCTGGCGTTCGGGGTGTTCGGCGCCAACATTCCCGCGGTGATTCGCGGGTTGATCGCCGTGGCCTGGTACGGAGTGCAGACGTACCTGGCATCCAGCGCCTTGGTCATCGTGGTGCTGCGCTTTTTCCCCGAACTGGCCCCTTACCAGCAAGTGACCTTCGCCGGCCTGTCGTACCTGGGCTGGTTCGGTTTCCTGGCCTTGTGGGTGGTGCAGGCGCTGGTGTTCTGGACCGGCATGGAGTCCATCCGCCGCTTCATCGACTGGGCCGGCCCCGCCGTCTACGCGGTGATGTTCGCCCTGGCCGGCTGGATTGTCTGGCGCGCCGGCTGGAGCAACATCAGTTTCACCCTGGCCGAGAAACACCTGGCCGGCTGGGAGGCCGTGGGCCAGGTGATCATGGCCACCGCCCTGGTGGTCTCGTATTTCTCTGGCCCAACATTGAATTTCGGTGACTTCAGCCGCTACTGCCGCAGCATGGCCGAGGTGCGGCGCGGCAACTTCTGGGGCCTGCCGATCAACTTCCTGGCGTTCTCCCTGGTGACCGTGGTGATTGTCTCGGGCACCCTGCCGATCTTCGGCGAAATGATCCACGACCCCATCGCCACCGTGGCGCGCATCGACAACACCACCGCCGTGCTGCTGGGCGCCTTCACCTTTGTCACCGCCACCGTGGGCATCAACATCGTCGCCAACTTCGTCTCGCCGGCCTTTGACTTCGCCAACGTCTCGCCCAGCCGCATCAGCTGGCGCATGGGCGGCATGATCGCCGCGGTGCTGTCGGTGTTCATCACGCCTTGGAACCTGTTCAACAACCCCCAGGTCATCCACTACACCCTGGACGTGCTGGCCGCCTGCATCGGGCCGTTGTTCGGCATCCTGCTGGTGGACTACTACCTGATCAAGCGCCAGCAGATCGACGTCGACGCGCTGTTCAACGACGGCCCCAGCGGCCGCTACTGGTACAGCAACGGCGTCAACTGGGTGGCGGTGAAAGCCCTGGTGCTGGCGGCCGGCGCGGGCCTGTGCATTACCTTCGTGCCGTGGCTGCAGCCCATGGCCAACTTCGCCTGGTTCACCGGCTGCGCGCTGGGCGGCGCGGTGTTCTATGGCCTGAGCCTGGCGGCCCGCCGCACGCCGGCCGGCGCTGCCCAGCCCGCGCCGCTGTAACGCGCACCCGGCTCAGCGAAAATCGCGGCTGCGAATGTCCAGCCCTGCCAGCATCGGGGTCAGGTCGGTGAGTTTGCCGGCGATCAGGTGGCGCACGCCGCTTTCGGATTCCAGCCGCCCATGCACCTGCAGCAGCCGCGCGCTCACCAGCGGCTTGCGTTGGCGTTCGGCCAGGTCGTTCCAGACCACCACGTTGATCATGCCGAACTCATCTTCCAGGGTGACGAAGATCACCCCGCTGGCGGTCTGCGGGCGCTGGCGGCCGGTGACCAGGCCGGCGACGCTGATGTGCCGGCCATGGTCGATGCCAGCCAGCTCCCGCGAGCTGCGGCAACGCAGGCGCTGCAAGCCGGGGCGCAACAGGGTCAGGGGGTGCGGGCCCAGGGTGGTGCCGACGGTGGCGTAGTCGGCCACCAGGTTTTCGCCAACGCTGGGCACCGGCAACGCCACCGGCGTGTCGCGGCGGCTGGGCAGGTCGGCGAACAGCGGCAGCTGCGCCTCGACGCTGGCCACCTCCCAGCGCGCACGGAAGCGGTCGCCCGCCAGGCCCTGCAAGGCATCGGCGTCGGCCAGCAGCGCGCGGGCGCGGTGGTCGAGGCCGGCGCGCAGGCACAGGTCGCTGACGTCGGTGAAGGGTTGCAGCGCCCGCACCTGTTCGATGCGCAGGGCGTCTTCCTGGCGAAAGCCGCGAATCATCCGCAGGCCCAGGCGAATGGCCGGCTGCCCTGCCCCGCACGGCTCCAGGGTGCAGTCCCAGTCGCTGTGGCGCACGTCCACCGCGCGGGTCTGCAGTTGGTGACGACGGGCGTCCTGCAGCAGTTGGTCGGGGCTGTAGAAGCCCATGGGCCAGCTGTTGATCAGCGCGCAGGTGAAGGCCGCCGGTTCGTGGCACTTGAGCCAGCAGCTGGCGTAAGTCAGCAGCGCGAAGCTGGCCGCGTGGGACTCGGGAAAGCCGTAGCTGCCGAAGCCCTTGATCTGCTCGAAGATCTTCTGCGCGAACTCCAGGCTGTAGCCGTTGCGCAGCATGCCTTCGGTGAGGCGCAGCTGGTGCGGCTCCAGGCCGCCGTGGCGCTTCCAGGCGGCCATGGAGCGGCGCAGCTGGTCGGCCTCGCCGGGGCTGTAGTCGGCGGCGACGATGGCCAGCTCCATCACCTGTTCCTGGAACAGCGGCACGCCCAGGGTGCGCTCGAATACCTTCTTCAGCGCCTCGGACGGGTACACCACCGGCTCCTCCTTGTTGCGCCGGCGCAGGTAGGGGTGAACCATGTCGCCCTGGATGGGCCCCGGGCGCACGATGGCCACCTGGATGACCAGGTCATAGAACTTCGTCGGCCGCAGGCGCGGCAGCATGGCCATTTGCGCGCGCGATTCGATCTGGAACACGCCCACGGTGTCGGCGCGGCTGATCATTTCATAGGTGCGCGCGCACTCCGCCGGAATGCTCGCCAGGCTCAGGTCGCGGCCCCGGTAGCGGCGCAGCAGGTCGAAGCTGCGGCGCAAGGCGCTGAGCATGCCCAGGGCCAGCACGTCGACTTTCAGCAGACCCACCGCGTCGAGGTCGTCCTTGTCCCACTGGATGATGGTGCGCTCGGCCATGGCCGCGTTTTCCACCGGCACCAGGGTGTCCAGCGGGTGCTCGCTGATGACGAAACCGCCGGGGTGCTGGGACAGGTGCCGGGGGAAGCCCATCAGATCGGCGGTGAGCGTCAGCACCCGGCGCAGCACCAGGCTGTCGACGTCGAAGCCGGCCTCGCCCAGGCGCCCCACCGGCGGCACGCGGTCGCTGTAGCGGCCCACGCAGTCGGCCAGGCTGTTGACCTGGTCCGGCGGCAGGCCCAGGGCCTTGGCCACGTCGCGTATGGCGCCCGCGCCACGGTAACTGCTGGCCACGGCGGTGAGCGCGGCGCGGCGGCGGCCGTAGCGGTTGAACACGTATTGCAGCACTTCTTCGCGGCGGTCGTGCTCGAAGTCGACGTCGATGTCCGGCGGCTCGTTGCGTTCCTTGGAGATGAAGCGTTCGAACAGCATGTTCATGCGCCCCGGGTCCAGCTCGGTGATGCCCAGGGCGAAGCACACGGCGGAGTTGGCCGCCGAGCCGCGGCCCTGACATAAGATGTGCTTGCTGCGGGCGAAGCGGACGATGTCGTGCACGGTGAGGAAATAGCTTTCGTAGCCCAGCTCGCTGATCAGCGCCAGTTCCTTGTCGATCTGCGCCCGCGCCGCGGGCGTGGCGCCCTGGGGCCAGCGCCAGTGCATGCCCTGCTCGGTGAGCGTGCGCAGCCACTGGCTGGCCGTGTGGCCCTCGGGCACCAGCTCGCGGGGGTACTGGTATTGCAACTGGTCGAGGCTGAAGGTGCAGCGCCGGGCAATATAGACCGTTTCGTCCAGCAGCGCCTGGGGGTAGAGTTCGGCCAGCATCGGCAAGGGCCGCAGGTGCCGCTCGCCGTTGGCGAACAGGTGGTGGCCGGCGTCGGCCACGGTGGTGTGATGGCGGATGGCGGTCATGGTGTCCTGCAGCGCCCGGCGCCCACGGGCGTGCATGTGCACGTCGCCGCTGGCCACGGCGCGCAGGCCCAGTTGCGCCGCCAGTGCCTGCAGCTGCGTCAGGCGCGTGTGGTCATCGGCGCCCCGGTGCAGCTGCACCGCCAGCCACAGCTGCTGGCTGCCGAACACCCCGCGCAGCCAATGGCCGGGCGCCAGGTCGTGGGTGTTGTCGGGCACCCACAGGGCCACCAGGCCGTGCAACGGCACTTGGGCGAAATCCTCGCGCAGCACCTGGTAGTCGCCCTTGGCGGCCCGGCGCCGGGCCAGGGTAATCAGCTGGCAGAGGCTCTGGTAGCCGGCCAGGTTCTCCACCAGCAGCACCACCTTGGGGCCCTCGTGGATGCGCATCTCGCTGCCGACGATCAGCGGCAGCTCGCAAGCCTTGGCCGCCTGCCAGGCGCGGACGATGCCGGCCAGGGTGCATTCGTCGGTGATCGCCAGGGCCTGGTAGCCATGGCGCCTGGCGCGCTCGAACAACTCCTGGGCGCTGGAGGCGCCGCGCTGGAAGCTGAAGTTGGACAGGCAGTGCAGCTCGGCGTAGCCGTTCATGCGAACCAGCCCTGCAGCCACAGCCGCCCCCGCTCGCCGACGGTTTCATAGGCCCAGGCGCGCTGGCCGCTGGTGGTTTCCACCAGGTAGTAGTCGCGGCGGATGTCGCCGCCGTCCCACCAGCCCGACTCGATGCGTTCGGGCCCGGCCAGCACGCGCAGGTCGCAGTCGGTCCAGGCCTGGGGCTCGGCCAGCAGCCAGCCGGGGCGCGGCGCCAGGCCGGGCGCCAGCAGCGCCTTGGGCACGCTGGCCGCCAGCCAGGCGCGCTCGGGGCGGTGGTCGGCACGGGCGGCGATGCCGCTGATGGCGTCGTCGCCCAGGCGCGCGCGCAGGCGTTCGCGCAGCTGTTCCCAGGGCTGGGACTGCTGCGGACGCTGGTCGAACAACGTCTGGTGGGTGGGCACGAAGCGCGGCAGGTCGCGCGCCACCAGGCGCACGTTGCGCACCGGGCGCTTGACCTGCACCGGCTCCAGGCGCCCGCGGGCCAGCTCGAAGAGCATGCCGGCGTCGCGCTCGGCGCCCAGCAGGCCCACCGGCACCAGGGTGTCCTCGCCCTCGGCATGTTCCAGGTGCAGGGTGAAGCGCTGCACGCCGCTGTCGCGCCCGCCCAGGTAGGCGGCCAGGTCGTTGATCAGCCGGCGCAGGGGGAACAGCAGGGCCTGGTGCGACTCGACGTCGAAGTTCAGCTCGATGCGCTGCTCGAAGAAGTCCGGCGGCAGGTAGAACGACAGGGCCAGGGGGCGCAGGCCGGCGAGCGTGTCCAGGTGCTGCAGGTCGCTGGCGGCAAAGCGCCGGGCCACGGTGTCACGCGGCAGCGCCTGCACCTGGCCCAGCTGCCGCAGGCCCATGCGCGTGAACGCGGTGGAGGTTTCCCGTGGCAGGCCCACCCGCTCGATGGACAGCGGCGCCAGGGCCGCTGGCAGCTGCGCAGGCGCCAGCACCGCCAGGCCGTCATGGGCGTTGGCGAGCATGCGCGCGGCCGCCGGGTTGGGCGCCAGGGTGATGCGGTGGCTGAAACCCAGGCCTTGCAGCTCGGCGCGCAGCCGCGCCTCGAACTGCGGCCAGGGGCCGAACAGGCCCAGGCTCGATTGCACCTCCAGCAGCAGCGCGCGGGGGTAATGCAGGCTGACCTGGGAGCTGAAGCGGTAGGCCCAGGCGGCCAGAAATTGCTGGCAGTGCTCGATGTCGGTTGGGTCGTGCTCCTGGGTGGCGAAGTCGCGCGTCAGGGCATGGGCCGCGGTCAGGGTCTGCCCGGGGCGCAGGCCCAGGGCCCGGGCAGCCGGGTTGACCGCCTGCAGCACGCGGCGCTGGGTGGGGCCGCTGATCAGCGCCAGGGGCGCGTCGGGGTCTTCGCGACGACGGCGGGCGCTGTCCAGCGCCAGTTGCGGGAATAGGATGCAGGCCCAGAGCATGACAACCTCAGGCGCTCTCGCTGAAGGCCAGCGGCGCGGCCGGGGCCAGCCCGCCGCGGCACTTGAGCACGCGCACCTGGGCCGGGCGCAGGTCGATGGCCAGGCGCAGGGCTGCTGGCGACGGGTTGTGCGCGGCCTGCTGCGGGCGGCAGGCGAACGCCAGGGTCTGGCCGGTTTCGGCGGCCACCTGCAGGCGCCGCAGGGCACGGTCGTCGGCGCTCTGCGGCCAGCACAGCACCGCCGCGCAGCTGCCCGAGCGCAGGCACTGTTCGGCGGCCCACAGGGCTTCGGTGCCTTGGGCGTCGACCAGCGCCAGCTGGCGCAAATCGACGCCTGCCGCCTCCCAGGCCGCCGGGTACGGAATGAACGGCGGCGTTACCAGTACCACGCGCTCGCCGGCCTGGGTCAGGCGTGCCAGGGTGGGCCACAGCAGGCGCAGCTCGCCACTGCCGGCGCAGGGAATGAGGATTTCGCTGAGCGCCGACGGCGGCCAGCCGCCAGTGGGCAAGGCGCGGTCGAGCCAGCCATGGCCGGTAGGCTGGGCGGCCACGGGTTGGGCCTGGGCACGGCCCTTCCACACCCGTCGCTCGTCGAGCAGGCCTTCGAGGCTGACCACCGCGCCCATCAGCGGCGTACCAGGCCGCAGAAGATGCCTTCGATCACCAGTTCCTGCTCGGCGTCCACCACGATGGGTTCATAGTCGGGGTTGCGCGGCATCAGCCGCACGCCGTTGCTCTTGAGTTCCAGGCGCTTGATGGTGACCTCGCCGTCCAGGCGCGCCACCACGATCTGGCCGTTGCGCGCGTCGTGCTGGCGCTTGACGCCCACCAGGTCGCCGTCGAGGATGCCGTCGCCGATCATCGAGTCACCGGCCACCTGCAGCAGGAAGTCGGGCGTGCGGGCGAACATGCGCGCGTCGAACACCATGTGGTCGTGCACACCCACGTCGGGGTCGATGGGCCGCCCCGCCGCCACCCGGCCCAGCACCGGTATTTCCAGCAGCTCGGGCCGCCGCTGGCTGCGCGCCAGGCGAATGCCGCGCGCCTGGTTGGGCGTGACTTCAATGAAACCGGCCTCGGTCAGGGCCACGATATGCTTGCGCGCCACGCTGCGCGAGGCAAACCCGAAGGCCTCGCTGATTTCCGCCAGGCTCGGCGGCTGGCCGTGATCGGCAATGCGATCGCGGATAAAGGTGAGGATGGCGCTGCGTTTGGGAGATAGAGTAGTCATGGAGTACATTTGTACTCTATGCGCGAGGTGGCTGCAAGCGTGGGCCGGCGAATGGTGGGGGGGATGCGACGCCTATCCTTCAGGCGAACGCACAAAGGCTGGCAACGCCTATCCATCAGGCAAACGCACAAAGGCTGGCGACGCCTATCCATCAGGCCATGGCACGGTGCAACAAATGTAGCACCGGCCGTTAGGCCGGGTCGCGCCGCGCGGGCGGCGCTCGATTTCGGAAACGCTGCAAGACTCGAGGCATGCACCTGCAAGCCACGCCGAAGATCTTCAGCGCACGTTCGGGCCAGCGCAGCCTGGCGGCAGCGGCTACGCGGGTTGCGGGTTGCGGGTTTCGGGTTTCGGGTTTCGGGTTTCGGGTTTCGGGTTTCGGGTTTCGGGTTTCGGGTTGGATTCGGTGGGTTCGATGGGTTCGGTGGGTTCGTCTGAAGATTGCGTCACGGCGCGCAGGTGCATGTCAGGAGAGGTGTGGCGCCCTTGAGATCGAGCGCCGTCCGCACGGCGCGACCCGGCCTAACGGCCGGTGCTACATTTGTTGCACCGTGCCATGGCCTGATGGATAGGCGTTGCCGGCCTTTGTGCGTTTGCCTGATGGATAGGCGTTGCCGGCCTTTGTGCGTTTGCCTGATTGAGAGGCGTTGCCAGCCTTTGTGCGTTTACCTGATGGATTGGGGTTGCCAGCCTTGGTGGTATGGCACAACACCGTAGCCCTCCTTCCTAAACCCCCACGCACACCCGATTCCGCCCTTCCCGCTTGGCCTTGTACATCGCCTGGTCCGCGCGCTGGTACAGCTCGTCCGGGTCGCAGCCGGGGATGCCCAGGGCCACGCCGACGCTGACGGTCAGCGGCGTGCCGTCGCTGTCGATGGCAATGCCCAGGGCCTGGACGGCGGCGCGGACTTCGTCGCCGATGCGCGCGGCGAAGTCGCGGTCGACGCCGGCGAACAGCAGCACGAATTCCTCGCCGCCCAGGCGCGCGGCCAGGTCCAGCGGCCGGCGCGGGAAACGCCCCAGGCGGCTGGCGATGGCCTGCAGCGCGCGGTCGCCGGCCGGGTGGCCGTGCAGGTCGTTGTAGCGCTTGAAGTGGTCGACATCCACCAGCATCAGCGCGCACAGCTGCGCCTCCCGGGTGGCCTGGGCCAGGGCGCGGCGGCCGAGCATCTCGAAGGCGCGGCGGTTGTAGAGGCCGGTCAGGGCGTCGGTGCTGGCCATGGCGTGCAGCGAGCCGCGCAGCAGGAACAGCGTGCGGAACGAGCGCTCGTGGTAGTAGCGCAACGCCAACAGCGCCACCAGCGACGACACCTGGAACGGCATGAACGCGGCGAACTGCTGGTCCAGCAAGTCACCCGCCACCCAGGGCGTCAGGCTCCAGCTGGCCAGGGCAATCAGCAGCGCCATGGCCATGGCCACGTGCACGCTGAGCCCCACCGGGAACAGCACGGTGATGAACAGCAGAATCACCGCGTCCAGCAGCAACGGCAGCTGGAACTCGCTGTGGTAGCGGGCATACAGCAGCATCATGGTGATGGAGCTGACACAGGTCACGCCCAGCACCGCCACCACCCAGCGCTGCCCCGCCGCCACCTGGGACTGCTGGCGCACCTTGCGGTAGCCCAGGCAGGTGAACAGCACCGTGGCCAGCCGCGCGCCAATGGCGAAGAACGACGCGGGCGGGAAATGCGCGGTGTAGCCGTACCACACGTCCAGGGCCAGGAAGCCCAGCAACGCCACCATCAGCAACAGCGCCGAGCCGTTGCGGGTACGCTGGAAGCCCTGGTAGTTGAGCTCGCGGTATTCCTGCTCCAGCGCCGGCTCGAAGCGCAACCAGGGAAACCCGCGCAGCCGTTGCCGGGTGTAGACGTTGTCATTGTTGTCGACCAGTTGGGTCAAGCTTTCAAACCGGTTCACACGTACCTCGATGGGGATCCCTCACCGACAGATAGCAAGAAGCCATCACGCTTGCAAGCACTTAGCTAACTGTAGCCGCTGCCGCCAGGCTGCGCTGGCCGGTGTGAACCATGAAAATCTTCAGTGCGGCGCAGGGCCAGCGCAGCCTGCGGCAGCGGCTACACCGCAGGATCAGGCAAAAGCGCAGGAGTTTTGGCGCTACGCAGGCCGCGCCCGCGGGGCTAGGCTGTGACAACCCCCTGAAGGAGCCTTGCCATGAGCCATAAAACCTTTCTGATCACCGGCGTCAGTTCCGGCTTCGGCCGTGCCTTCGCCCAGGCCGCACTGGCCGCCGGGCACACCGTGATCGGCACCTTGCGCCGCGCCGACGCGGTGGCCGATTTCGAGCGCCTGCATGCGCACAACGCCCACGGCGTAGTGCTGGACGTGAGCGACTTCGCCGCCATCGAGCCCACCGTCGACGGCCTGCTGGCCCGCCACGGCGCCATCGACGTGCTGGTCAACAACGCCGGCTACGGCCACGAGGGCACGCTGGAGGAATCGCCGCTGAGCGAGCTGCAACGCCAGTTCGACGTCAACGTCTACGGCGCGGTGGCGATGATCAAGGCGGTGCTGCCGGGCATGCGCGAGCGGCGCAGCGGGCACATCATCAACGTCACGTCCATGGGCGGCATGATGACCCTGCCGGGCATCTCCTATTACCACGGCAGCAAGTTCGCCCTGGAGGGCATCTCCGAATCCCTGGCCCAGGAAGTGGAGCCGCTGGGGGTGAAGGTGACGGCCGTGGCGCCGGGCTCGTTCCGTACCGACTGGGCGGGCCGTTCCATGGTGCGCACGCACCGCAGCATTGCCGACTATGACGCCCTGTTCGACCCCATCCGCCAGACCCGCGAAGCGCGCAGCGGCCACCAGCCGGGCGACCCGGACAAGGCCGCGCAGGCGCTGCTGGCCCTGGTGAACGCCGACAAGCCGCCGCGCCACCTGCTACTGGGTGCGGACGCGCTGCAACTGGTGCGCGCCAAGCTCAAGGCGTTGCAGGCGGAGATCGATGAGTGGGAAAGCCTGTCAGCCAGCACCGGCTACTGAGGCAACTGCTGGAAGGCCTTGACCGCCTGCGCCACCACCGGCAGGCGGTCGCGCTCGGCCAGCCAGGCCAGCACCAGGCGCTCGTCGCTGGCAAGACCACTGACCCGCCGCTGGCGCAGCCCTTCCAGCGCCTGGTCACCCGGCCACACCGGCAGCAGCGCCACCCCTGCCCCGGCCTTGGCCAGGGCCAGGGCGGCGGAAATGTCGGAGCATTCAAAGGCCACTTCGGGCCGCAGTTTTGCCTCGCTGAACGCTTGTTGCACGCGCTCGTAGAAACCGTGGCCCTGACGCCGGCGCACCACGATCAGCGGCACCTTGGCCAGGTCTGCAAGGGTGCAGGCGTCAGCGTCCGGCAACAGGCCCGGCGTGGCTTCCACGGCGGCCAGGGTCAGGGCCTGCAAGGCTTCGGTGTGCAGCAGCGGGTTGGTCACCGGCCATTGGCTGAGGGCGAAGTCCAGCTGGCGGGTCTGCAGCATGTCTTCGAGCACCGCAGGCTCGGCGTGGTAAATCGAGAACAGCACGCCCGGCAGTTGCACCCGCAACTGGCCCACCACCCGTGCCAGGAAGGCAGCGCCCGAGGTCACCGTGCCGATGCTGACCTTGCCGCTGACGCCCTGGGCCAGGCCACGCATTTCGCCATCGATCTCATCTGCCAGGTTCAGCAGCTCGCAGGCGCGCCGGTACAGGTGCTGCCCGGCTTCGGTCACCAGCAACCCACGCCCCTGGCGCTCGAACAGTTGCAGGCCGTAGTCGGCCTCCAGGGCCTTGAGGTGTTGGCTGAGCGGCGGCTGGGCGATGTGCAGCGCCTCGGAGGCGGCGGCAATGGATTTACGCTCGACGATGGTCTTGAAATACAGCAGGTGGCGTAAATTCATGCAGGGCTCGGCGCAAGGGGAATGCGCCAAGAATAACGGAAGCGCTGGCTTAGTTGGAGCAGCCTTTGCCCATCACGCGGTACACCAGCGAGTGGCGTTGGCCCTGGCTGTCTTCGTAAGTCATGGTCACCGGCACCACGGCGCACACGTCGGGAATGTCACCGGCATCGATGACCTTGGCGATGTCCAACTGTTGGCCGTAGCGGTAGGTTTGCGCGGGGTCGGCGTGGGCAGCGCTGGCGGCGAAGCCCAGGGTCAGGGCGGCGAGGGTCAGCAGCTTGTTCATGATTGTTCTCCAAGTGGTTTTTCCTTGGAGACAGAGTAAGCAGCGGGCCGGGCTGCGAATATGACCGAAAAAGTCATGACCCATACACAAACCCTGACGACCGTTGGCAAACCCTCCATGTGGGAGCGGGCTCTGCCCGCGAAAAGACCACCGCGTAATACCTGACGCTGCGCGGTGCCCTTTTCGCGGGCAGAGCCCACTCCCACAGGTGGCAATTGTCGGGGCGGGTGGGTTACTTCGGCAGCGCGTACGCCATCACGTAGTCACCCTGTTTGGTGCCCAGCGAGCCATGGCCGCCGGCGACCACCAGCACGTACTGGCGGCCATCCTTGCCGGTGTAGGTCATGGGCGTGGTCTGGGCGCCGGCGGGCAGGCGCGCTTCCCACAGTTGCCGGCCGTTGCGCACGTCATAGGCGCGCAGGTACTGGTCCAGGGTGGCGCTCAGGAACGCCACGCCGCCCTTGGTCATGAAGGTGCCGCCCAGCGCGGGCACGCCCATGGTCAACGGCAGCGGCACTGGCGAATTGTCACGCACGGTGCCGTTCTTGTGTTTCCAGATCACCTGGTGGGTGGTCATGTCCACCGCCGCCACGTAGCCCCAGGCGGGTGCCTGGCACGGCAGGCCCAGGGGCGACAGGAAGGCGTTCATGATCACGCCATAGGGCGCGCCCTTGTTGGCCTGGATGCCCTCGGTCTCGCTCTTGCGCGCGGGCATGGCGGCCACGTCCGCGGCCGGTACCAGCTTGTCGACGAAGGCCATGTAGTTGGGGTTGACGAACATGATCTGGCGCTCGGGGTCTACCGACACGCCGCCCCAGTCGAACACGCCGAAGTTGCCCGGGTATACCAGCGAGCCCTGCAGCGATGGCGGCGTGAACGGGCCGTCGTAGCGCAGCTTCTTGAAGTCGATGCGGCACAGCATCTGGTCGAACGGCGTCACGCCCCACATGTCACGCTCGGTCATCACCGGCGGCATGAAGTTGAGCTGCGACTTGGGCTGGGTCGGCGCGGCGTGGTCATCCGGCACGGTGCCGCCCGGTACCGGCAGCTCGTCGATGGGCACGATGGGCCTGCGGGGTTTCTGGGACGCGGCCTGGCGGCCGCTGCTACAGGTGCGGTGCGGCGCCGGTGACGCGGCCTGTGGCCGCTGCTACGGGTCAGCCGCGCCCCAACGCCCACACCCGCGCGATATCCCGCGCGCGGTCGCGCAGCAGTGGCGCGGCGTGGCGGCAGGCGTGGTCCAGGGTCATGGGGCCACTGGTGACAGCGAAGGCGGCGGTGACGCCGTGGGTGTACATCTGCTCGTAGCCCTCGCCCAGGGTGCCGGCGATCACCAGCACCGGCACCTGGTGCGCCGCCGCCACGCGGGCGACGCCGAAGGGGGTCTTGCCGCGCAGGGTCTGGGCGTCGAAGCGCCCTTCCCCGGTGATCACCAGGTCGGCGCCAATCACCGCCTGCTCAAGGCCGGTCAATTCAGCCACCACTTCCACGCCCGGGCGGAAGGTGGCGCCCAGGTACGCCTTGGCGGCGAAGCCCATGCCGCCGGCTGCACCCGCGCCCGGGGATTCGCGCAGGTCCTGGCCGAGCACCGCCGCGCTGTGCTCGGCGAAGTGGCCCAGGGCGGCGTCCAGTTGCAGCACCTGCGCGGGGCTGGCGCCCTTCTGCGGGCCGAAGATGTGCGAGGCGCCATGGGGGCCGCACAGGGGGTTGTCGACGTCGGCCGCCACCTCGAAGCGCACCTGGGCCAGGCGCGGGTCCAGGCCGTGCAACGACAGCCGCGCCAACTGCGCCAGGGCCAGGCCGCCCTTGGCCAGCGGTTGCTCATCCTCACCGAACAGCTGCAGGCCCAAGGCGCGCAGCATGCCGGTGCCGGCGTCGTTGGTGGCGCTGCCGCCGATGGCCAGGATCACCCGCCGAGCGCCGGCGTCCAGCGCCGCGCCAATCAGCTGGCCGGTGCCGTAGGTGCTGCTGGTGCAGGCGTCGCGCTGGTCCACCGGCACCAACTGCAGGCCGCTGGCCTCGGCCATCTCGATGATGGCCGTGGCGCTGTCGGCCAGCCAGCCCCAGCGGGCCTGCACCGGGCTGCCCAGCGGGCCTTCCACGGTGAGGCTGCGCAACTCGCCGGCGCACGCCGCCAAAATCGCCTCCATGGTGCCCTCGCCGCCATCGGCCATGGGGCACTGCACCAGTTCGGCGTTGGGCAAGGCCTGGGCCAGGCCTTCGGCGATGGCGGCGGCGACGCCAGCAGCGCTGAGGCTGTCCTTGAACGAGTCGGGGGCGATGACGATTTTCATGAGGGCTACTCCGGTTTTCTTGTAGGGCCCATGCTGCCAGTTGCCCGAGGCGCCTGCGCCGGGCTGCTGCACAAGCGCAGGCGACCGTTGTTGTTCAAATGGACAAATCGCCGGGCAACAGCTGCACCCCCAGGTACAGGGTGAGCATGCCTTCCAGGCGGTTGGGGTCGATGCCGCTCAGCTCGGCGATGCGCTCCATGCGGTAGCGCAGGCTGTTGCGGTGGATGCCCAGGGCGTCGGCGCAGGCCTGGCTCTGGCCATCGTGCTCGCACCAGGCGCGCAGGGTCGCCAGCAACTGGCCGCTGGCGTCCTTGGCGATGACCTTGTGCAGCGGCCCCAGCCATTCGTCCAGGCTGTCATCGCTGCGGTGGCGCCACAGCATCGCCGGCAGGCGGTAGCGCGCCAGCGGCAGGCTGCGGCGCTGGGGCACGATGTCACGGCCGTAGGCCAGCAGGTCGCGCACCCAGCGGTAGCCACGGCGCAGGCCGGCCAGGTCGTCGGCCGGTTCGCCCAGCGCCAGGCGCTGCACCGGCCAGCCCTGGGCCTCGAGCTTGTCCAGCAGCCGCACCTCATCCAGGCTGACGCTGGCCGGGCGGCACCACAGCAACGAGCCGGCCGCGGGGCTCACGCACCAGCTGTCCGGGTAACGGCTCTGCAGCCAGGCCGCCAGCGCCTCGGTGCTTTGCGCCGCCTTGAGTTCGAACAGGCAGGGGGTGCGCGGCAGCTGCGGCTTGAGGCCCATCTGCCGGGCCTCGTCCAGCAGCCGCGGCGACTCGCCCGTGCCGCCCAGCAGCAAGGCCAGCAGGTCGTCGCAGCGCTGGCGGCGCCAGTGCTGTTCCACCTGCAGGCGGCGCTGGCCCAGGAGCATTTCAGCGGTCATGCGCACCAGCTCGCCGAAGGTGCGCAGCTGCGCCGGGTCGCCGGTCAGGCCCAGCACGCCGATCAGCCGGCCGTCCAGCAGCAGCGGCAGGTTCACCCCTGGCTGCACGCCCTTGAGGCACTGCGCCGCCTGGGCGTCCAACTCCACCACGCGGCCGTTGGCCAACACCAGCTGCGCGCCCTCGTGGCGGGTGTTGATGCGCTCGGGCTCGCCACTGCCCAAAATCAGCCCCTGGCTGTCCATGACGTTGACGTTGCACGGCAGAATGGCCATCGCGCGGTCGACAATGTCTTGCGCCAGGTCATGATCAAGTTCGAACATAGGGAAAAAAGTCCTGTTCACATCTGTAGAGTCGCACAGCCCGGGCGGCGCGGCGCTGTGCAAACGCACAAAGACACTGCCACGCGCCTCGCCGACACTCAAGGGTGGCTCACGATAGCCGCAAATAACATAAAAACAGAGAGAAACCCCATGTCTACAACCATCGCCCTTGACCAAGGCACCCCAGGCGTCAGGGACGCTGTGTACCGGCGCATCACCCTGCGGCTGATCCCCTTCATCTTCATCTGCTACCTGTTCAACTACCTGGACCGGGTCAACGTCGGCTTCGCCAAGTTGCAGATGCTCGATGCCCTGAAGTTCAGCGAAACCATCTACGGCCTTGGCGCCGGCATCTTCTTCATCGGCTACGTGCTATGCGGCCTGCCGAGCAACCTGGCCCTCACCCGCTTCGGCCCACGGCGCTGGATCGCGCTGATGATGCTGGCCTGGGGCGGCCTGTCGACCTGCCTGCTGTTCGTCACCACGCCAATGGAGTTCTACGTGCTGCGCCTGTTCACCGGCGCCGCCGAGGCCGGGTTCTTCCCCGGCATCGTGCTGTACCTCTCGCAGTGGTTCCCGGACGCGCGCCGCGGGCGGATCATGGCGCTGTTCATGTCGGCCATCCCGGTGTCGGGCCTGCTGGGCAGCCCGTTCTCGGGCTGGATTCTCAACCACTTCGCCGTCGGCCAGCAGGGCCTGGCCGCCTGGCAGTGGATGTTCCTGATCCAGGGCATCCCAACCATGGTGCTGGGCGCCATGGCCTACTTCCTGCTCAGCGACAGCTTCGCCAAGGCCACCTGGCTCACGCCCCAGCAGCGCGCCGTGGTGGAAGCCGACCTCGCCGAGGACGCCCGCAGCAAGCCGGCGCAGCAGCGCGAATCCCTGGGCGCGGTGTTCGCCACGCCGTTGATCTGGGTGCTGGGCTTCATCTACTTCTGCATCCAGAGCGGCGTGTACGCGATCAACTTCTGGCTGCCGTCGATCATCAAGAACCTGGGCTTCAGCGACGCCCTGGTGATTGGCTGGCTGAGCGCCATTCCGTACCTGCTGGCGGGTATCTTCATGCTGCTGGTGGGCCGCTCGGCCGACCTGCGCAACGAGCGCCGTTGGCACTTGGTGGTGCCGATGCTGATGGGCGCCATCGGCCTGGTCATCGCCGTGAACTTCGCCGCCACCCCGGCCATCGCCATCGTCGGCCTGAGCCTGGCCACCATGGGCGCCCTCACCGGCCTGCCAATGTTCTGGCCGCTGCCCACCGCCTTCCTCAGCGCCGGCGTGGCCGCCGGTGGCCTGGCGATCATCAACTCCGTGGGCCAGATGGCCGGGTTCTTGAGCCCCTACATCGTCGGCTTCATCAAGGACCAGACCGGTTCGACCGACGCGGCGCTGTATGCGCTGGCGGGGTTGATCGTGGTGGGTAGTGGGGTGGCGTGGAAGGTGGCGGGCAAGCGCTGAGGCGAACCCGTTCCTGACAACATCAACGATGGGCAGCGCTCGATCTCACGGGCGCCGCTGCTGTCACCAAGCCTCAGTCCCGCTGAATGTCTTTAGCGTACTTGGGGACCAGCGCAGCCTACCGGCAGCGGCTACAGGGACCGTCGTGAATGGGTGTTGTAGCAGCGGCCGCCAGGCCGCGTCATGGGCGCCCCGCCGTGCCTGACACAACGCATGCGCCAGGACGCAGCCTGGCGGCAGCTGCTACGGGGTGCATTATCGAGTACGTTGAGCGCCGCCTTGAATGAGGGCGTCGGCCAAGGCCTTGGCCGACGCTATCGAATGCAACGCGGACCACAGCAAGCCGCTGCGTTCGATGCCGTAATCCCCTAGCTCCTCCGCAGAGGCAGTCGCACACTTGAGCAGATGGGATATTTGCACAAGTACGTCATCCATGGGGATGCCCGCGCGCACGGTGTAGAAAGGCAAGGCGTGTGAGTCAACGTCGCCGAAGGCGGTAGTGGCAGTTTCGCGAAAATCGGAGGGTGTTCCTGAGTCGAATGTCATGGCAGCGTCCTGGATGAAACATGGACCGCCGCATCGCTACCAAACGATGGGTGGCGGCTGTAAGCAGGTTGGTAGACCGGTCACCAGGCTTCCGGCGCACACGAATGTGCCCTGCGTACAGCCGCCATGTCGCGCGGTGCTGTACGCCTGATGAACGGGCTACCAAACCCGATCGCTGTCCTTCAGCGATGGCAGCAGGGTATGCGCGCCCATCAGGCACCACAAGACGCTAAGGACCTTACCCGAGCAAATCAGAAATGTCCTACGTCGGGGACTACAGAAGCTGTAGCAGCATGTGTCGTAGCAGCGGCCGCCAGGCCGCGTCAGGGCATACACACAGGTTTCAGGTGCGTACCCTCCCCCCCTTGCAGTACCTTTGCCCTCACACCATCGCAAAGGGATGCCACCGATGATTTACCGCGCACTGGGCCACAGTGGCCTGAAAGTCTCCGCCCTGACGCTGGGCACCATGATGTTCGGCGAGCAGACGGCCACCGAGGACGCCCTGCATATCATCGACAAGGCCTGGGACCAGGGCATCAACTTCATCGACAGCGCCGACGTCTACAACAACGGCCGCAGCGAGGAGATCGTCGGCGAGGCGATTGCCCGCAACCGCCACGACTGGGTGCTGGCCACCAAGGTCGGCTTTGGCCCGGCCGATGGAGTGCCCAACCGCAGTGGCCTGAGCCGCAAGCATATCTTCAACGGCGTGGAAGCCAGCCTGACCCGCCTGGGCACCGACTACATCGACCTCTACTACCTGCACCGCGATGACCTGAACACGCCGCTGGAGGTGACCGTCAGCGCCATCGGCGACCTGCTGCGCCAGGGCAAGATCCGCCACTGGGGCGTGTCCAACTTCCGTGGCTGGCGCCTGGCCGAGATCGTCAACGTCGCCCAGCGCCTGGGGGTGGACAAGCCGGTGGCCAGCCAGCCGCTGTACAACATCGTCAACCGCCAGGTGGAAACCGAGCAGCTCACCGCCGCGGCCTACCATGGCCTGGGCGTGGTGCCGTTCAGCCCCCTGGCCCGTGGCGTGCTCAGCGGCAAATACACGCCGGGCAAGGCGCCCGAGGCCGGCAGCCGCGCCGCGCGCCAGGACAAGCGCATCCTGGAGACCGAATGGCGCGACGAGTCGCTGCACATTGCCCGCACCATTCAGGAATACACGGCCGCCAAGGGCGTGGGGATTGTCGAGTTTGCGATTGCCTGGGTGCTGAACAACCAGCTGGTCAGCTCGGCCATCGTCGGGCCGCGCACCGAGGCGCAGTGGGATACCTACAGCGGCGCGCTGGAGGTGAAGATCACGGCGGAAGATGAAGCGTTCATCGACAGCCTGGTCACGCCGGGGCATCCGTCGACGCCGGGCTACAACGACCCCGGCCATTTCGTCACCGGCCGGGTCACCGCGTAACCCCGTAGCAGCGGCCGCCAGGCCGCGTCCGGCGCCAGCGCGAAGTTGGCCCCGGACGCGGCCGGGTGGCCGCTGCTACGGGTTTTCATCAGGCCGTGTCGATCCAGCCCGCAGGGGCTTCAACGTCGCCGTGCTGGATGCCGGTCAGCTCGTTGTAGAGCTTGACGGTCACCGGGCCCACGCTTTCCAGGCTGTGGAACACGTGCAGCTTGTCGTTGTACTGGATGCCGCCGATCGGCGAGATGACCGCAGCTGTACCGCAGGCGCCGGCTTCCTTGAACTGGTCCAGCTGGTCGACGAACACGTCGCCTTCCACCACTTTCAGGCCCAGGCGGGTTTCGGCCAGTTCCATCAGCGACAGGCGGGTGATGCCTGGCAGTACCGAAGGCGACTTGGGCGTGACGAATTCGTTGTGCTCGGTGATGGCGAAGAAGTTGGCCGAACCGACTTCCTCGATTTTCGAGTGGGTCAGCGGGTCCAGGTAGATGCAGTCGGCGAAGTTGTGCTTCTTGGCATCGGCACCCGGCAGCAGGCTGGCGGCGTAGTTGCCACCCACCTTGGCGGCGCCGGTGCCTTGTGGGGCGGCGCGGTCGTAGGTGGAGATGGAGAAGTTGTGCGGCTTCAGGCCGCCCTTGAAGTAGGCACCCACCGGCACGGCGAACACCGAGAAGATGAACTCGGGGGCGGTGCGCACGCCGATGTTGTCACCCACGCCGATGACGAACGGGCGCAGGTACAGGGCGCCGCCCGAACCGTATGGCGGGATGAACTTCTCGTTGGCACGCACGACCTGCTTGCAGGCCTCGATGAACATGTCGGTTGGCACGTGCGGCATCAGCAGGCGCGAGCAGCTGCGCTGCATGCGGGCGGCGTTCTGGTCCGGGCGGAACAGGTTGATCGAGCCGTCCTTGCAGCGGTAGGCCTTGAGGCCCTCGAAGCACTGCTGGCCGTAGTGAATGGCGGTCGAACCTTCGGCAATGTGCAGGACGTTGTCTTCGGTCAGGGTGCCTTCCTGCCAGGCGCCGTCGCGCCAGGTGGCCAGGAAGCGCAGATCAGTCTTGATGTAGTCGAAACCCAGGGTGTCCCAGTTTATGCCAGCGCCGCTCATGATGCCCTCTACAGATGATCGCAAGGATTCAATTCGTTGATCAGGCGACAAAGATACGGCGCCAGATGGCCTGCGGCAAGCGTGTCTTGGCGCCTTTGCTGCCTAGGAGGCCGAAGGTGCGGCAAGCCGCCGCAGGATCGGCTCGAATTCCGCGGTGGGCTGGCGCGGCAGCGGGTCGGGTTCGCCCTTGTCGATGGCCTGCCAGTAGCGCCACGGCACCTTGGCGCTGCCCAGCTCGTAGTCCATGCCGTCCCAGCTGTCCTCGCGGAAGCTGTAGAAGGCCCAGTGCACCTGCTGGCGGTCGAGCACCGTGAGCACGTCTTCCAGGTACTGGCGGCAACCGGGCAGCTGGCGCATGCAGCCGAACTCACCCACCACCAGGCGCTGGCGCGGCACCCCTGCCCGCTCGGCCCAGGCCAGCGGCCGTTGTAGGTAGCTGGCCACGCGCTGGGCGTTCCAGGTCAGTGACTGGCCAGCGAAGGGCGCTGGGCCGGGATAGGCATAGGGCGTGGCGCGCTTGATGTTCGGCGCGCTGGTGGCCTCGTAGGGCTCGTACATGTGCACGCTGTACAGCAGCCGGCTGTCGTTCAGGGCCTTGGGCCAGTATTCGAAGCTGTCGGCGGCGGCGTACCAGCCGGCGTCGAGCATGATCGGCGTGTGCGGGTCGACCTCGCGCACGGCGGCCACCAACTGTTCATAGAAGGCCGGCAGGTCGCGGGCAGTGCCTTGGGCCTTGGCGTACCAGGCGTGCATCGCGGCGGCGCCGGCGTGCTCCAGCAGGCCGCCGCGTTTTTCCGGGGCCGGCTCGTTGATCAGGTTGTAGCCGGCCACCGCCGGGTGGTCCTTGAGGGCGGCGGCCAGGTCGCGCCAATAGGCGGCGCTTTGCGCCCACCAGGCCTTGTCCTGCCACAGGCGGTCGTCGAAACGGTCGCCGTTGTTCTGCGACCAGCGCATGCCCGGCAGGGACAGCGGCGTGATCACCACCTTGAGGCCCGCCGCGTGGGCGCGGTCGAGACTGGTGATGAGGGTGTGCAGGTCATTTTCGACCAGGCCGTCGTAATGGTCGGCGCTGCCCAGCAGGAAGTCGCGCTGGGCGGTCTGCCATTTGTCCCACGACAGCCGCACCCAACCGGCGCCATAGCCGCCCAGGGCCTGATAATACTCGGGGGTGGGCGGCAGGCGGTTGAAGCTGTTGCCGCCATGGCGGGGGGCGGTGTCCCAGAAGCCGATCAGGTCGGCGGCGCTGGCCGGCAACGCCAGGCCAGCCAGCAGCCCGGCGATCAAGGGGAAGATTCTCACAAGTGCTTACCTTTGTTCTTATGTGCAAAGAACAGCAAGCCTACGTGAACCGTCCCCTCCAGACCGCCGTCAAAGTGTGACCTGAATTGTCAGGAGCAGTAGGACGCGCGCTGGTCCTCGATCAGGGTCAAGGCCGCCGCCCATGCCATGTCGATGATCTGCTCGACGCCGTCGCTTTCGAACTGTTTCGCCGTGTGTGCGCACACCTCCGGCGACGGGTAGATCAGTTTGCTGCCGCCCGCCAAGGCCTGCACCTGCGCCTGGCAAGCGCGCTCCAGGAAGTGAATTTCGTGGAACGCCTCGGCGACGCTGCCGCCACCGGCCAGCAGGCCGTGGTTGCGCAAAATCATGGCGCGGTGCGGGCCCAGGTCGGCGATCAGCCGCTCGCGCTCGTCCAGGGACAGGGCGATGCCTTCGTAGGTGTGGTACGCCAGCTTGCCGTAGAACTTCAGCGCGTGCTGGCTGATGGGCAGCAGGCCTTGCTCCTGGGCCGACACGGCGATGCCGGCGGCGGTGTGGGTGTGGATCACGCAGGCCAGGTCCGGGCGGGCCATATGGATGGCCGAGTGGATGACGAAGCCTGCGGCGTTCACCGGCACCTGCGCACAGGCCGGGTCCACGGCCTTACCGTGCTGGTCGATGAGCACCAGGTCGCTGGCGCGCATGCGGTCGAACAGCACGCCGTAGCGGTTGATCAGGAAATGATGCTCGGGGCCTGGCACGCGCAGGGTCAGGTGCGTGTCGATCAGGTCGGTCATGCGGAAATGGGCGATCATGCGGTACAGCGCGGCAAGCTCGCAGCGGGCGTGCCATTCGGTGTCGCTGACGGTGAGGGGCTGGGCCATGGGAGTCCTCCTGGGGCGGTGGCATTTCCCATAGTAACGCCGTTTGCCGGGGGTGCCAGGAGGATTGATACCGCTGTTGATGCCTTATACATACCCGTAGCAGCTGCCGCAGGCTGCGTCCGGCGGTGTGCCTGACGGCCGGGACGCGGCCGGCGGCCGCTGCTACGGGGGAACTAGCGTGGGTTGCGGGGGATGGTCAGGCCCAGGTTCTCGCGCAGGGTGGTGCCAGGGTATTCGCGCCGGTACACGCCGCGTTCCTGCAGCAATGGCACCACCTCCTGGGTAAAGCGGCGGAACTGGCCGGGATGGCCGATGTAGATGTTGAACCCATCCACCGCCCGTGCCTCGAACCATTCGGCCATTGTCGCCGCCACGGTCTCGGCGCTGCCCACGAAAGCGCCGGGGCGCAGTTGGCGCGAGGCCTGCACGGCCTGGCGCAGGGTGAGCTTGGCGGCCACGGCGTTGTCGGTGATGCGCTTGGCCACGGTGAAGAAGCTGCTGCGGGCAAACTCCAGGGCCTGGGCCGGGAACGGCGCGTCGAGGTCGTACTGGTTGAAGTCATGCCAGCCAAACGAGCGGCCGAACTCCAGCAGCGCCTGCTCGAAACTGTGGTCGCTCTCGTGGTAGTGGCGCTCCAGGGCCCGCGCCTGCTCATCGGTATCGCCGACGAACACCTCGGCGCCCGGCAGTACCAGCACCTGCTCGGGGTCGCGGCCCTGGCGCACGGCGCGCTCCTTGATCTCGCGGTAGAACGCCTGGCCTTGTTCCAGGCTGGGCGCGTGGGTGAACACCACGTCGGCAATGGCCGCGCCCAACTCCCTGCCCTGCTCCGAGTCGCCGGCCTGGAAAATCACCGGCTGGCCCTGGGGCGAGCGCTGCAGGTTGAGCGGCCCGACCACGGCAAAATGCTCGCCCTTGTGGTTCAGCGCGTGCAGCTTGGCCGGGTCGAAATAGCGGCCGGTGCCGCGGTCGCGCACGAAGGCGTCGTCTTCCCAGCTTTGCCACAGGCCCTGCACCACCTGCACATGCTCCTTGGCGCGGCTGTAGCGGGTGTCGTAGTCGTAGTGCTCGTCGCGGCCATAGTTGCCGGCCGTGCCGGCGTCGCCACTGGTGACCACGTTCCAGCCGGCGCGGCCCTTGCTGATCAAGTCCAGCGAGGCCAGGCGCCGGGCCACGTTGAACGGCTCGTTGTAGGAGGTGGTCAGGGTGCCCACCAGGCCGATATGGCGGGTGGTCACGGCCAGCGCCGACAGCAGCGTCAGCGGCTCCAGGCGGTTGAGGTAATGGGGCGGCGAGCCGGGGGTGATGAACTGGCTGTCGACGATGAAAATCAGGTCGAACAGCGCGGCTTCCGCCTGGCGGGCGATGTCGATGTACCAGTCGATGTTGACGCTGGCGTCGACCGGCAGCTCGGGGTCCAGCCACAGGTTGTGGCGGCCGGGGCCGCCGACGCCCATGGTCAGGGCGCCGAGTTTCAGGGTGCGGGTGCTCATGGCAACGATCCTTGCAGGGTTATGGCGCGGCCTGGGCCGTGGCGGGTGGCTGCACGGCAGCGTTGAAGGAGCTGTCGAACAGGCTGGCGGCCGGGTAGGACTTGATCAGCCCCAGGCCGCTGAAGAAGTCGATGGTCTGCTGGGCAGCGGCGATGTTCTGCGCGGTCACCGGGCCGACGTCGGTCTTGGCGCGGCCGAACCAGGCACGGGCAATGTCCTTGTCGGCGCGGGTGCGCTCGGCCCAGGCGTCGGCGTAGGCCTCGTTGTGGGCCGGGTCGCTGACGCTCCATTCCCGGGCCTTTTTCAGGCGTTGCAGGAAGTCGCTGATGGCGGCGCGTTTCTCTTCGCGGGAATGCTCGTTGGCGACCACGAAGCTCTGGGCCGGAATCAACCCCTGTGCGGTGGCGATCACGCGGCCACCGGCACGCTCCTGCTGGGTGACGTAGGGCTCCCAGGTGGCGATCACGTCGACGCTGCCGCCGTCCAGCGCGTGGGAGGCGTCGAGGGCGCTGAGGTAGCGGATGTCGACGGCGTCACGCGGCACGCCGGCCTTGTCCAGGGCGCTGAACAGCAGTTGCTGGCTCCACGAGCCCTTCCAGATGGCCACGCGCTTGCCGCGAATGTCGGCGATGGTCTTGATGGGCGAATTTTTGCCGACCACGATGGCCACGCCGTCGAGGCTCTGCTGGGTTACTGCAATCACCTTGATGGGCGCGCCCAGGGCGCCGAGGAACAGCGGCGGCGCGTCGCCCAGCAGGCCCAGGTCCAGGCTGCCGGCGTTCAACGCCTCGGCCACCGGCGAACCGGCGGTGAACTGCTTCCACTCCAGGGTATAGGGCAGGTCGTCGAGCACGCCGGCGGCGTCCATCACGGCGCGGGTGTTGTAGCTCTGGTCACCCACGGTCAGGGTCAGGGCCGAGGCGCCCAGGCTGATGGACGCGGCCAGCGCGGCGGCGGCCAGTTTGACGAATGTGCGCAAGGCAATCTCCTGGGCAGCGGTTATATGGAAAGGCTCTGTAGAAACCAATGCTTATAAGCTAGCCACCTGGACGTCATTTGTGAAATTCATTTTAGACATAACCTAATATGATTATTTTGCAGCTAATGCTAGCCATCCCCGGGGCTGCTCTACACTGAAGAGGTTGTTCCTGCTCATTCACTGCCGCGCCATGGGCCGGCACAGGAGGAAGGAAATGGCCGTCAAAGCAATCCCAGATGGACAACACAGCATCACCGCCTACCTCGCCCTGGACGGCGCGGCCAAGGCCATCGCGTTCTATCAAAAGGCCTTCGGCGCTACCGAGGTGTTCCGCCTGGAGGCCCCCGGCGGCCGCGTGGGCCATGCCGAGCTGCGCATCGGCGACTGCGCGCTGATGCTGGCCGACACCTGCGACCAGGGCCCGCTGGGGCCGATTGCCGGCGAACACAAGGCGCCGGTGGGCCTGCACCTGTACGTCGAAGACGCCGACGCGGTGTTCGCCCAGGCCCTGGCCGCAGGCGCTACCCTGGTGTATGAGGTGAAGGATCAGTTCTATGGCGACCGCTCAGGTACACTGCGCGATCCGTTCGGCAATGTCTGGTTCGTGGCCACCCACAAGGAAGACCTGACGCCCGAGCAAATCCATCAACGTGCAGCGGCCATGTTTGGCCAGGGACCTGCCTGACCCGTTATGCGAATCATTGAAAAAAACGGCGCACTGGTGCGCACCCTCACCCCCGCCGAGCAGGTATTGGTAGAAGGTTTTGTGCAAGGCAGCCTCGACGGGCACCGCCTGTTGCAGGCCAACCAGTGGCTGATGAAGGTGCGCGGCCAGGGCCAATGGCTGGCCTGCGACTGCCGCCAGGACGCGATGCCGGTGATGAACGTGACCCTCAACAGCAGCACCGGCACGCTGTTCCTGAAGAACAACCCGGGCACCCCGGAGCATCTTCCCGAATGCCCGTTCATCAAGGATGACCGCGAGCCGGGCAGCAGCGCCGAGCGCGACGAGCCGCCAGCGGCCTGGCTGGCACCGGACGTGCCGCTGCGGCTGATCGGCGAGTTCCGCCCCGCCGGCAGCGCCGAAACCGCCGGCACGGCCAACGGTGCCAGCACCCGCAAGGAGCAGCACCGCCTGCTGTCGCTGCTGGTGACGCTGATCGAGGCCTCGGGCCTCAACGTCTACGCCACCCACCTGAAGAAGGATTTGACCCAGCAGTTCGCCGACCTGCGCGGGGTGGCGGCGCGCTACCCGCTGGTGGAGCGGGTGCCGGCCAGCAACTACCTGGAAACGCGCATCGACATGAAGCACATGATGATGCTCAAGGCGCGCCTCAAGGACTCCTCGGCGTTCGGTAGCCAGCGCCGCTACGGGCTGCTGCTGGACTGCGTCAATGAGGTGCGTACGCGCAAGGTGTTCAACGGTCGTAGCGACAATGGCTTCGATTTCCAGGGCCACCATTGGCTGTGGGGCGGCGAACGCACCAGCGGGCCGTTGCTGGCCCTGGCGTTGTACTCGCCCACCACGGCGGGCAGCCAGTATTACGAGATGATCCACGTGGCCACGGTGCCAGTGTTGTCGCGGGCGCAGCTGTTCCCGGTGCTGCGCGAGGAAGAGCGCGAGCCGTTGAAGCTGCTGGTGGGGCTGATCGACTGGATGGCCGGCAAGGGTGTGCAGGTCATCATGCGCCGGCCGGTGATTGGCGGCGACGTGATGGATGAGCTGGTGCTGACCTCGGACCTGGACCGGGTGCTGTCGGTGTCGCTGATGAAACAGCCGCTGGGCCCGGAGCCCAGCAGCGAGACCTTCAAGCGCCTGGCCGACTTCAAGAGCCTGGACACCTTCCGCAAGTACGTGGCCGGCTTCTTCATGCGCGACCGCGATTAATCTGCCCCCCGGCTCCGTAGCCGCTGCCGTAGGCTGCGCTGGCCCGTAACCACGCTGAAGACCTTCAGCGAACCCATGGGCCAGCGCAGCCTTCGGCAGCGGCTACGGTGCGTGGGTTACAGGACTGGGGCCGGGGTGCGCACGGGCAGGTGCAGCTGCGCCAGCAGGTCTGCCAACAATGCCGGTACCTCGGCCACCTGCGCCACTGCGCCGAACAGGTAGAAGTCCGGGCGCACCAGCATCGCCGTCACTCCATGTTCCTGCATGAAGCGGTGGTACTTGCCGCTGTGGTCGACGTAACCGCCCTGCCCCTGCGGCGCCAGGCGAATCACTCGCAGGCCGAGGGCCGCCAGGGCGTCGCGCTGTTCACGACTGACCAGCGCCAGCGGGTCGCGGTCGCCAATCACCACCAGGTGGAAACCGCGGCCGAACAGCTCGTCATAGCGCGCCACCACACCGTCCACCTCGATGCTGCCATGCACCCCCAGGCTGCCGGCCAGGCCCAGCGGGCTGCCGTCGGCGGCCTTGTGGATCAGGCCACCGGTGAGGCCCGGGAACGGCGCCAGCGGCGGCACTTCGCCGGCCAGGAAGGCGCGGTCACGCTCGGCAGCTTCTTCAGGGTCGGACACGCACACCACCTTACCCATGGCCACCGAAGCGTCGATCACCGCGCGGATCTGCGGCTTGCGTTCGGGGGTGTAGCTGTCCAGCAGGCGTTCGTCGCAGGCGCCGCGCAGCACCAGGTCCAGGCGCCACGACAGGTTCCACGCGTCGCGAATGCCCGAGCACATGCCCTGCCCCATGAACGGCGGCATCAGGTGCGCGGCGTCGCCGGCCAGCAGCACCCGGCCGTTGCGCCATTTCTCGGCGATGCGCGAGCGGAACTGGTACACCGCATGGCGCACCAGGGTCGCGGTACCCGGGTTCACCCAGGGTGCCAGCAGCTCCCAGACCTTGGCGGTATCCTGCAGGTCTTCAAGGCTTTCGTGGGGCAGGCGCATGAACTCCCAGCGCCGGTAGCCCGGGCCGCCCGGCACCATGGTGGTGGGCCGCGCGGGGTTGCACCACTGGCCGATGTCCGGCACGTCGAGGGTGACCCCGGCGTTAGGCTGCAGGTCCACCACCAGCCAGTCTTCCTCGAAGCCCAGGTCATGCCAGGCAATGCCCTGTTCGCGGCGCACGAAGCTGTTGGCGCCGTCGGCACCGATCACGTAGCGGGCCCGCACCTGGCAGGTCGCCTCGGGGTGCTCGGCACGCGCCGAGCGCTGCATCGACAGCTCGCAGCCGCCGTCGAACTGGCGTAGCCCCACCGCCTCCCAGCCCTGGTGCACCTGCACGTTGGGCAGGGCCTTGGCACGAGCGTCGAGCACCGCTTCCAGCGCCGGCTGGTTGAACAGGTAGCCGAACGGCCCGTCGCTGATCGACTCGGCCGACCAGTCGATTTCCACCAGAGTCTGCCAGTCGGCGTTGAACCACTGGTAGCAGGCCGACGGCTGGGAGATGGGTTGCAGGTCCTGCTCCAGCCCCATCAGGCGAAATACCCGGCGGATCTCGTGGTCGTGGAACACCGCGCGCGGCAACGGGTACAGCGAGGTCCAGCGGTCATACACGGCCACGCTGTAGCCCATATTGCCCAGCAGGATCGCCAGGGTCTGGCCCACCGGGCCGTAGCCGACAATGGCCACATCAACAGTCTGGGTCATTGGCCAGCTCCTGCTTCGGTGTTGAAGATGAAGTGTTCGGGCACATCCGGCCCCCACAGGTACAGGGAGTTTTCCGGGTGGAAGTCGCCGCTCGGCCAGGTCACGCCTTCGGCGATGAAGTCCATGTCGGCTGAGTACTCGCAGAACGAGCCCCAGGGGTCGCGCACGTAGTGGAAGTAATTCGAGCCCAGGGCGTGGCGCCCGGTGCCCCAGCCGTCGTGGTAGCCGGCGCTGGCCATCTGCGCGGCGCCGACGCCCACCTGGTCGATGCTGCCCACTTCCCAGGCGGCGTGGTGCCAGCCCTTGGCGCTGCTCTTGGCGAACGCCACCAGGTGGTGGTCGCAGCCGTGGGTGGCGTGCATGAAGGCAATGATGTCCTGGGACTTGTCCGACAGCCGCAGGCCCAGGGCCTGCTCATAAAAGTCGATGGACGCCAGCACATCGGGGGAAAACAGCAGCACGTGGGACAGCCGCGCCGGGGTGATGCGCGGCAGCTGGTCGCGGGTGCCCACGCCGCGCACGCGGCCGTAGGCGCTGGTGTGCAGGGCCGTGGCCTTGCAGTTGGGCATGGTCTTGTCACCCACCTTGATCTGCAGCAGGTTGCCGTGGGGGTCGCGGAACCAGCTGCCCACGCCGTCGCCGTCCTCGAAGGTGGCGCCGGCGGCCTCGACCTGGCGGCGCAGGGTCAGGTAGTCGTGCTCATGGCAGTTGAAGCTCAGCCAGGCCAGGGCCTTGGCCGCACCCGGCAGGATGCGTGCCCAGGTGCGGCCATCGCCAGCGCGCAGCAGCAACTGGCCGTCGCTGGCCTGCACGTCCAGGCCGAAGTTTTCGAAGAAATGCTGTGCCTGGGGTAAGGACGGCACATACAGGGCGTAGTGATCGATCGAATGCACGCCACGGGTTTCGCGGGTCATGATCGCCTCCGTTTATTGTTGTTTTTCGTGGCGCAGCCCTGGGTGTGGGCCGCGCCGCTGCAGCGGGGTTGGCGCCTGGGTTCAGGCTTCGTCGACCACCGGGTTGACCAGGCTGCCGATGCCTTCGATGGACACTTCCACCACGTCACCCGCCTTCAGGTACACCTTGGGGTTCATGCCGAAGCCGACGCCGGCCGGGGTGCCGCTGACGATCACGTCGCCGGCGCCCAGGGTCACGGCCTGGCTAAGGGTGGAGATGATGGTGGCGACGTCGAACAGCATATCGCTGGTGTTCACCGACTGCACCACCTTGCCGTTGACCTTGGTCTGCAGCAGCAGGCCCTTGCCGCCTTCGGGCAGTTCGTCGGCGGTGACCAGGTCGGGGCCGAAGGCGCCGGTGTCATCAAAATTCTTGCCCACGGTCCACTGCGGCGACTTGAACTGGTACTCGCGCACCGAGCCTTCGTTGAACAGCGCGTAGCCGGCCACGTGCTTGAGCGCGTCGGCCTTGGCGATGTGGCGGCCGCCGCTTTTCAGCACCACGGCCATCTCGCCTTCGTAGTCCAGGGTGTCGGACACCTTCGGCCGTACCAGCGGCTGGTTGTGGCCGATCAGGCTGGAATTGAAGCGCGGGAACAGGGTTGGGTAGTCGGGCTGGGCGTAGGGCGATTCCTTGGTGTGGTCGGCATAGTTCAGGCCCACGCAGACGATCTTGCCAGGTTCGCGCAGCAGCGGCAGGTAGTCGTGCTCGCCCACCGCAACCAGCGGGCCTGCCGCTTCGGCGCCGTAGGTGGCAAGGTCCACGCCGCGCTTGAGCAGGGCCTCCAGGGGTTCATGGCCCAGCACCCGCACACCGGCTTCGGTGCGCACACCCAGGGTGGCCTGGCCTTGATACATGAAATGAACGTAGCGCATGGAAAAACACCTCTTGTTGTGGGTCGGCGGCCCGACCTTCGGGCGCCTGCCGATGGGGCCAAGGTAGGCCTGAAAAAATATACAGTCAACGATAATTTATATTTTTTAAGACCAAAGTCGACCAATCGCACGTTTTAACAAGCAATGGATATACATTCAGGCGAAGGAATATATATTTTATGGGCGATGGGGTATGCTGTCGGCTCAGGCGACCCACACAGGAACTGGCGCACCGTGAACCTTCCCCTCCCCTGGCCCCCGGCTGCTGACAACGGCGACAAGCGCACCATGGCCTCGCAGCTCGAAGTGCGCGTGCGCCAGGACATCATCAACGGCCGGCTGGCGCCGGGCAGCAAGCTGCGGCTCAAGGAACTGGCCGAATCCTACGACGCCGGGGTCATTCCGCTGCGCGAGGCGCTGTCGCGGCTGGCGGCCATTGGTTTCATCACCGTGGAAGACCAGAAGGGTTTTCGCGTGGGGCAGATCTCTGCCGAAGAGATTCGCGACATCACCAACGCGCGGCTGCACATCGAGACCAAGGCCCTGGCCGAGTCGATTCTGCAGGGCGACGTGGAATGGGAAACCCAGCTGATCGCCGCCCACCACCGCCTGGACCGGCTGGAACTGGTGGAAGGCCCCGAGCGCGCCATGCGCCCGGAATGGGAAGAGGCGCACAACGCCTTCCACAGCGCACTGATTGCCGGCTGCCGCTCGGCGTGGCTGCAACGCTTCGCCACCACCCTGCGCGACCAGACCGCGCGCTACCGCCTGCTGGCGGTGCACTACCCCGACGCGGCCAAACGCGACATCCCCGGCGAGCACCGGCAGCTGCTGCACGCCTGCCTGAGCAAAGACGTGGGCCGCGCCTGCGAGCTGCTGCGCGCCCACTACGAAGCCACCACCCAGAGCGTGCTGGACCACGAGCGCCTGGCGCGCCGCTAGCCCGTCAGGCCAGATCCGCAGGCGCCGTGCAACCGTAGCCGCTGCCGTAGGCTGCGCTGGCCTTTATCCACGCCGCAGATCTTCAGTGTAATCAGGGGCCAGCGCAGCCTGGCGGCAGCGGCTACAGACCACGTCCCTCAAGGTGCACCGCGTCGGGGCCGGACGCCGCATGCGGCAGCTGCTACGCGAATGCGGATACCCCATAGACCGCGTCGCCTGCATCGCGGCCAAGGCCGGCTCCTACCACGAACAGCGTAGGAGCCGACTTTAGTCGCGATGCAGACGACGCCATTTTCCAGACAGTTGCTGCTACACGCCCGTAGCAGCGGCCGTAGGCCGCGTCAGCAGGCGCCGCGTCTTTCAGGCGCACCGCGTCGGGGCCGGACGCCGCCTGCGGCAGCTGCTACACGCCCGTAGCAGCGGCCGTAGGCCGCGTCCGCAGGCGCCGCGTCTTTTCAGGCGCACCGCGTCGGGGCCGGACGCCACCTGCGGCAGCTGCTACGGGGCGCAGGGGATGGGTTGGTTGGCGTGCGCCTGCCATGCCGTGTCGTAGCCTTGGGCGTGGTTGGCCGCGACATGCACCATTTCCACGCAGCGGCCCTGCAGGGCTTGCAGGTAGTGGGCCGCCACGGCGGGCGGCACCACCGCGTCCTGGTCACCGACGAAGTGCCGCTGGGCGATGCCTTGCAGGCGCCGGCGGTACATCAATGGCGTGACCGCATCAGGCAGCGGGCTCAGGTGTTGCAGCGTCGTCCAATAGGCCGGGTCGAGGTTGCCCGCCAGCGTCTGCACCTGCACCACGTCATCGCGCAGGCCAGCCAGCACCAGCGCCACCGCTGCACCGCCGGAATGGCCGATCAGCTCGAACGCCTGCACGTGGTAGCGCTGTTTCAGGCTGTCCAGGGCCGCGTTCATCACCTGGATCTGCGCCCGGTCAAAACGCTGGTCAGTCCACAGCGCCGCCACGCAGCCCGGCGCCTGCACGTATTGGCAAGGTCGCGCCAAATAGGCGCTGGGCAGTGGATCGGCGACGGCCAGCGGCACCATCAGCGAGGCGGCGGGCGTGGGGTCGGTACTGGGTTGGCTGCGCGTGGCCCAGGCATGGCCATCGCCCTCGATGTACACACGCAACCGGGAATAGGACCGCGCCGGCGGCAGCAGTGCCGCCAGCGGGTAGGGACGAGTCGCCAGGGTGCCCGGCACCAGCGTCGAGCCGGCGCTGGCCTGGTCGAGATCAACCCGGCCAACACAACCGGCCAGGGCCAGCACGCACAGCAACATCGCCCATTTCATTTACATCACCTTCCTTGCGGCATCAGAAGTCATAGCGTGCCTTGAACAGCACGGTATTGGCATCGAAGCCGGTCTTGCTCTGGTAGTTGTAGCTGGCGCCCACGGTGACGGCGTTGATCTGATAGTTCAGGCCCACACTGCCTTCGTAGCTGTCACGCACCGGCGAGGCACCGCTGACCACGAACGAGGAACCGCCCAGCTCGAAGCTCGAGGTCTGGTTCACGCGATCGCCGATCAGGTCATGGTACGCCATCAGGGTAACCTCGGGCTTGAGGTTGCCACCGGCCAGCGGCAGGTCGCCGATCAAGCGCGCACCGGCACCCAGCTCGCCAATCTCGAAGCGCTGGGCGCTGTTGTGCAGCGCTGCCGAGGAGCCATGCTCGTCGAAGCCGTCGATCTGCACGTTGGAGTAACGCGCGGCCACCCGCGGCTCGAACTGCACGTGCTGGTTGAGGGTGAAGGTGTAGCCGGCCAGGGCGTTGAGGCTCAGCACGTCGCTGTCGTAGCTGCCCTTGGCCTGGGTGCCGGCGATGTAGCGCTTGCTGTCGTTGGCGTTGTGGCCGTAGCTCACCGAACCGTCGACGAACCACTGGTCAAGGTCCCAGCTGCCGTACAGCGTCAGGGCGTTGCCCTGCACGTCGGTCTTGTTGCCATCGTCGGAGCCGACGTTGGTGTTCAGGTAGGAGTACGCCAGGCCCACGGTGGTGGTGGCATTCAACTTGCCGTCGGCGCCCACGGCAATGCCGCTGGCGTTGGCCGAATAACCGCTGACGCCGTCGCGGCTGTCCTGGTTCATGTTGCTGTTGAGGCCCTGCACCCACACCCCGGTGTCGCTCAGCACATCACCGGACGACTGCCCCGAGCGCAGCCCGGACACGCGGCTGAACACCGCGCTGTTGGACAGCGCCTGGCCGCTGACCGCGGCATCCACGCCACCACGGTTGACCTGCGGCGCCAGGCTCTTGGCCAGCTTCGCCAGCTGGGCTTCGTCGGAGGTGTTGGCGAACGCCTGGAACACCTTGTCGTCGCTGCTCAACTGGCCCAGCACGCTGTTCTTGAACGGGTTCAGCACGCCGCCCACCTGCTGGCTGCCGGGCTGGGTGCCCAGGTCCTGGTTGACCTGCTCGTCACTTTTCAGGGTCACCAGCGCGCTGACGGTCTGGCCGTCGACGTTATAGCTGGCGACGTTGAGCAGCGCCGAGCTGCTGGCCACGCTCAGGCCGGCGTTGTTGATGGCGTTGGCCTTGATCAGCTGGTACTGGGTGCCGGCCGCCGTGGCGGTGAAGTCGCCAGGGTTGGCGCTGACCGTGACCTTGGAGCCCTGGGCAAAGTTGGCGTTGCCGTTGACGGTCAGGTAGGCCGTGGTGGGCACCACGCTGTCGCTCAGTTGCAGGTCGACGCCGGCGCCGTTGGCCACGCTCAGGTCACCGTTGAGGGTGGTGCCCTGCTGCTTGAAATTCAACGAGCCGCCGTTGACGGCGACGTTGCTGGCGATGGTACCGCCCAGGTAATCAGCCTGGCCGTTGACGCTGATGCCAGTGAGGTGCTGCAGGTCGCCGGCGATGGCGCCGCCGGTCCAGTTCAGGCTGGCCTGGCCGCCGCCGTCGATGGCGGTGGCGCCGCTGATCAGGCCGCCCTGCTGGTTGATGACCAGCGCCGGCGTGACGCTGCTGATGCTGATGGCAGTGTCGTCGGTCTGGATGGTGCCGGTGTTGCTGATGCCGTTGGCGCCGAAGGTTGCGCCGTCGACCCAGATGGCGTTGCTGTTGGCACCGGTGGCAATGATTCGGCCACTGTTCTTGAGGCTGTCGATCACCACATTGTCGTAGATGCCGAAGCCCTTGCTGTCCTCTCCCTCGACCTGGATCAGGCCAGTGTTCTGGATGTGCAGCGGATTGGTGACGGTTTCCAGGTCGATGCCCGTGGATTCCATACCTGTCACATGGATCGTGCCGCTGTTGAGCAACGTGCCACCGATGGTGGTCGGGCGCGCCCAGTCCCAGTCCAGGATCACGCCCGTTTCGTACTGGCCCTGTATATCGATCGTGCCCTTGTTGATCAGGTCGCCGGCAATGGTGGCGCCGTGCACGTAGATGCCTTCGGCTTCATCGACGTTCTGGACGCTGATCATGCCGTTGTTGATCAGCGAACCCTGGATGGTGGCGTGGCCGATCTCGAAGCCTTCCATGCCATAGCCCGCAGTGGCAGTCAGGGTGCCGTTGTTGATGACGTCACCGGTGATGGTGCTGGCGGGGTAGTTGGCGGTCAGCTGTGGCCCGGAATCCACCCCCAGCCCTGTCAGCTCGCCGCCCTTGTCGAAGGTGTAGTTCGCCTGGTTCACCAGCGAGCCTTGCAGGTTGAGGCCGGATACCTTTTCCCCGAAGGTCTCGCTGGCGCTGGCCTGGGTGCGCTGCCCCGTCAGGGTCAGGCCGTCGCTGATGGTGCCGGAAATTACCGCGGCGCCCTGGCTTACATCATACGTCTGTGCCATCGCCTGGCTGGCGGCCGCAGCGCTGATGAGCAACGCCAAACCGGTTTTCTTGAAGAGGTGAGTCATGAAGCTTCCCTAGAACAGTCATTCCTTCACCGCCTCCTCATGAGGCAGTGACCGTTGAGCCTGGGGGCTAACGTCGGTCGCAAGGAAAACTTGAGTCGTATCTCGCACAATTAATGGCAAATAGCCATTTCTGAAGATTTTGTCATGACCCAGGCACGTGGGCAGGTGCCTTGACCCATGTCACGGCCAGGTGAAATTAACCCCCCGACTTTCGCCCACTACTTCCCCCGACATAAGGTTCGGTTATACTGGGCGGCGACTTCCACGCGTTGAATTCCACTTTTCCTACATTAATGTGGCCAGATCCCTGGTATCGGTCCCACTTAAAACGATCAGTCATGAAATTTATCATTCTCGCTTTATTCGTTTGCTCCATCGCCTTCGTGCACTTTCGCGGGCGCGTGCGGCACAAGTTCACGCGGCAACTGAGCGACCATTCCAGTTTCCTGGCCCCGGTCAATGCGTTCCTCTACCTGTTCTCCAAGTTGCCGGCACGCCCGTACCTGGATACCCGTGACTTCCCCGACCTTGCGCCACTGCAGCAACACTGGGAAGAAATTCGCGAAGAAGGCGTGCGGCTGATGGAAATGGGTGAGATCAAGCGCTCCGCCGGCCACGACGACGTGGGTTTCAACTCGTTCTTCAAGACCGGCTGGAAACGCTTCTACTTGAAGTGGTACGGCGAGAGCCATCCTTCGGCCAGCGAGCTGTGCCCGCGCACCACCGAGCTGCTGGCCGGCATTGGCTCGGTCAAGGCCGCCATGTTCGCCGCCCTGCCGCCCGGCTCGCGCCTGGTGCGCCACCGCGACCCCTACGCCGGCTCGTACCGCTACCACCTGGGCCTGGACACCCCCAACGACCCGGCCTGCTACATCAACGTGGACGGCGAGAACTACTACTGGCGCGACGGCGAGCCGGTGATGTTCGACGAAACCTACATCCACTACGCGGAAAACAAGACCGAGCAGAACCGCATCATCCTGTTCTGCGACATCGAGCGGCCGCTGAAATACCGCTGGGCCACGGCGTTCAACCGCTGGTTCAGCTTCAACGTGATGGCGGCCGCAGCGGCCCCCAACAGCGAAGGTGACAAGACCGGGGGCATCAACCGCCTGTTCAGCCGCATCTACAAGGTGCGCGAGCGCGGCAAAGCCCTGAAAAAGCGCAACCGTGCGCGCTACTACGCCGAGAAATGGGCAGTGGTGGCGGTGTTCGTGCTGCTGTTCATCTATATCTGATCGCCCATGGCGCCCTTTGCAATAAAGGGCGCCGCGCAACTACTTGCAATTCACGTAACAGTCTTTTCCAACTTCAGGCCTGCACTGCACGCACCCCATCGTGTACTGTGCACCTCGATCTGATTTACCCCGCTTGTTCCGCTTAGTTGCACTTCCCTCATAATTAAAAGCCTGCTGCGCCGTGGCGGTGTGAGTGTGCCTGCCCCACTGTTTCATGGCCGCCTGATGGAGCTCCTGATGAAACCGTCGCTACTTGGCCGATATGCGCTATTCGTCTTTTGCCTGCTGTTTTCCATTGCCTGCCTGCCCTTCCTGGGCGCCGGCGGCTGGCTGCTTGCGGCGTTCGCCGTGACCACCGTGTTGAGCCTGGTGGGTATCAATGACCTGCTGCAAAGCCACCATGCCGTGCGCCGCAACTACCCCATCCTGGGCAATGTACGTTATTTGGTGGAAACCATCCGCCCGGAGATCCGCCAGTACCTGCTGGAAGGTGATGACGAACGCCTGCCCTTCTCCCGCAGCCAGCGTTCGCTGGTGTACGCACGCTCGAAAAACCAGGTGTCGGAGAAGGCCTTCGGTACCCTGACTGACGTGTACCAACCCGGTTTCGAGTTCATCAGCCACTCCATGCTGCCCAGCGACGCCTGTGACCCGGAGCAGTTCCGCGTGGTGGTCGGCGGCCCGGCCTGCCTGCAGCCCTACAGCGCCTCGGTGTTCAACATCTCTGCCATGAGCTTCGGCGCCCTGAGCGCCAACGCCATCCGCGCGCTGAACAAGGGCGCGCGCCTGGGCAACTTCGCCCACGACACCGGCGAAGGCAGCATCAGCCCCTACCACCGGGAGTTCGAGGGCGACCTGATCTGGGAAATCGGCAGCGGCTACTTCGGCTGCCGTACCCTGAACGGCCGCTTCGACCCGGTGCGCTTCGCCGACCAGGCGCGCCAGCCCCAGGTGAAGATGATCGAAATCAAGCTGAGCCAGGGCGCCAAGCCCGGCCACGGCGGCATCCTGCCCCAACACAAGGTGACCGCGGAAATTGCCCAGACCCGCGGCGTGGGCATGGACGCCGACTGCGTGTCGCCGTCGCGCCACAGCGAGTTCAGCACCCCCACCGAACTGCTGGCGTTCATCGCCACCCTGCGCAAGCTGTCGGGCGGCAAGCCGGTGGGTTTCAAGTTCTGCCTGGGCCACCCCTGGGAGTTCATGGCCATCGTCAAGGCCATGCTCAAGACCGGCATCCAGCCTGACTTCATCGTCATCGACGGCAAGGAAGGCGGCACCGGCGCCGCGCCGCGCGAGTTCACCGACAACATCGGCATGCCCCTGCGCGAGGGCCTGTTGTTCGTGCACAACACCCTGGTGGGCGCAGGCTTGCGCCAGAGCATCAAGCTGGGCGCCAGCGGCAAGATCGTCAGCGCCTTCGACATCGCCAGCGTGCTGGCCATCGGCGCCGACTGGGTGAACGCCGCCCGCGGCTTCATGTTCGCCATTGGCTGCATCCAGTCGCAGAGCTGCCACACCAACAAATGCCCCACCGGCGTGGCCACCCAGGACCCGCTGCGCCAGCGCGCCCTGCACGTGCCGGACAAGGCCGAGCGGGTGCACAACTTCCACCGCAACACCTTGGCGGCCCTAGGCGAAATGCTCAGCGCGGCGGGGCTCAGCCACCCGGCGCAGTTGCAGGCCAAGCACCTGGTGCGCAGGACCACCACCACCGAGGTGCGGTTGTTCTCGCAGATTCATGTGTTCCTGGCGCCGGGGGAGTTGCTGGGGGACAGCATCAGCGCGGAGTTTTATGCGCGGATGTGGCGCATGGCCAATCCGGAAAGCTTCGCGCCGGTTGTGGTTGAGGCGCCGGGCAAGGCCGAGGCGTTGCATGTCGAGGCACTGGAAGAAGCCTGATGGCGCGCGCCACGGCTGTTGATCTGCTTGTGACTTGCTTTTGATCTGGCTTTTGATCTTGCTTGTGATCTTGATTGTATGCCCCGTAAAGCGCCCGGGCCGACTGGAGGCGTCGATCAACGGGCTGCCCGAAGGGCCGAGGCCGCAGGCCGAAGAGACGGTAACCCGCAGGCTTCTATAGCGGGTGCCGTCTGCCCGTTGAGCGGCGCCGGAAGGAGGGGACCCGTAGCGCAGCGGAGGGCC
>NZ_JBWGIG010000037.1:0-64143 GCF_056312595.1 Pseudomonas sp. GYB4201
GCCGCCCTGGGCCGCGATGCAGGCGACGCCAATTCAGAGGCAGGTCAACTGCCGGCCGCGCCACTCGAACGGCGCCGGTGCCAGCACCTGGTCAATCTGCGCCTCGGCCCACACCTGGGCCATGGGCTTGCCCACGCCGGGGTGCAGCACATCCGGCGCAATCAACGCCAGCGGCCACAGCACGAAGGCGTTCTTGAGAATCTCTGCCCGGGGCAGCACCAGGCCGTCGAAATTGCCTGCCAGGTCGCCGTACAGCAGCACGTCGATGTCCAGCGGCAAGCCCCTGCGCTCCGGCGCATAGCGGCCGTTGTCGGCCTCGATGAACTTCAGCCGGCGGTCCAGCTCGATCAACGGCAGGTCGGTCAGCGCGCTGACCACCAGGTTGAAGAACGGCCCGCTCTTGATGCCCACCGGCTGGCTTTCGAACACCGCCGAGCAGTGCATGTCCTGGAGGAAGCCGGCCAGCGCATCGAGGCCGGCGCACAGGTGCGCCTCGCGGTCGATGTTGCTGCCCAGGCCCAGGTAAATCCGCGTCAGCGACATCCGCGCTCGATCTCCACGCCAACGCCCTTGGCGGCCGCAACGGCGCCAGGCTTGGTCAGTTTCAGGTGCAGCCAGGGAATGTTGAATTCGCTCATCAGCACCTGCGCCAGGCGTTCGGCGAAGGTTTCCACCAACTGGAACTGGCTGGCCTCGGCAAAGGCCTGGATCCGCGTGGAGACACTGGCGTAATCCAGCGCCAGGGTCAGGTCGTCGCCTGCGGCGGCCGGGCGGTTGTCCCAGGCAAAACTCAGGTCCAGGCGCAGGCACTGACGGATGCCACGCTCCCAGTCATAGGCACCGATCACGGTGTCGACTTCCAGACCTTCGATAAACACTCTGTCCAAGCACTTCTCTCCGCAGCACGACAAGGGCGCAATGCGCCGTTAGAATCAGGGGCGTCCTCGCCCGGAATAGTTAGCATGTTTTGGTTACTGGCGATTCTCGCCTACCTGCTCGGCTCGCTGTCCTTCGCCATTGTGCTTAGCCGCGTGACCGGTAACCCTGACCCGCGCATGAGCGGCTCCGGCAACGCCGGCGCCACCAACATGCTGCGCCTGGCCGGCAGGAAACTCGCCATCCTCACCCTGCTGGGCGACCTGTGCAAGGGCCTGCTGCCCGTGCTGGTGGCCCGCCTCGCCGGGCTCGACCTGCAAGCGCAGGCCTGGATCGGCCTGTGTGCGGTGCTCGGCCACATGTTCCCGCTGTATTTCCATTTCCAGGGCGGCAAGGGCGTGGCCACTGCCGCCGGCATGATCCTGGCGCTCTACCCGCCCGCCGCGTTGCTGGCAGTGGCCGCCTGGGCGCTGACGTTCTACCTCACCCGCACCAGCTCGCTGGCCTCATTGATCGCCACGCCCCTGACCCTGCCATTGCTGGCCTGGCAGGAGCCCGAGGCGCTGCTGCCCATGAGCGTGCTGACCCTGCTGATCGTGTGGCGCCACCGCGGCAACCTGCGCGACCTGCTGGCCGGCCGCGAACGGCATTTCTGAGCCCGGCGAGGGTTACAGCGCCGGCAATTGCTCCATGGGCCAGCGGGCCTGCACGCTGATGGCCAGGCTTTCGTGCTGGCCGGCCTGCAGGCGCTGGCAACCGGCGTAGGCGATCATCGCGCCGTTGTCGGTGCAGAACTGCGGGCGCGCGTAGAACACCTTGCCGTTGAACTCGCCCAGCATGCTGTCCAGCGACTCGCGCAGGGCCTTGTTGGCACTCACGCCACCGGCGATCACCAGGCGGCTGAGGCCGGTCTGTTTCAGGGCACGGCGGCACTTGATGGTCAGAGTGTCCACCACCGCCTGCTGGAACGCCAGCGAGATGTCGCTACGGGTCTGATCGCTGTCGTCCCCAGCTGCCTGGCAGTGCTGCCAGGTGTTCAGGGCCGAGGTTTTCAGGCCGCTGAAGCTGAACGTCAGGCCTGGGCGATCGGTCATCGGCCGCGGGAACGTGAACCGGCCGGGCACGCCCTGGGCGGCCATGCGCGCGATCTCGGGACCGCCCGGGTAATTGAGGCCGATCATCTTCGCGGTCTTGTCGAACGCTTCGCCAGCGGCATCGTCCAGGGTTTCGCCCAGCAGCTCGTACTGGCCAATGCCGTCGACGCGCACCAGCTGGGTGTGGCCACCGGAAACCAACAAAGCGACGAACGGGAACTCCGGCGGTTGTGCCTCCAGCATGGGCGCCAGCAGATGGCCCTCCATGTGGTGCACGCCAAGGGCCGGGATACCCCAGGCGAACGCCAGCGCCTGGGCGCAGGACGCCCCCACCAGCAGCGCACCCACCAGGCCCGGGCCGGCGGTATAGGCAATGGCGTCGATCTCGGTGGCCACGCAGTCGGCCTCGGCCAATACCTGGCGGATCAAGGGCAGCATGCGCTTCACGTGGTCACGGGAAGCAAGCTCGGGCACCACGCCGCCATAGGCACGGTGCAGGTCGATCTGGCTGAACAGCGCGTCGGCCAAAAGCCCGCGTTCGCTGTCATAGAGGGCGACGCCGGTTTCGTCGCAGGATGTTTCCAATCCCAGTACTAACATGGGTCATGGCCTTGTTGAGGCTGAATTCGAAGGCGCGCATGATAGTCGCCACTCAGGGCCCCGGCCAGCGGTTTTCGATCAGAGGCTTTGCATTCCGGGCGGGTAAGGGTTAACATCCGCAACCCTTAAAAACCGACGTACTTCAGCGCATGTTTTTGCCATTGGCACGTCGATCCCGGTAATGAATGAAGGTAGCTCTAGATGCCAGCCGTCAAAGTTAAAGAGAACGAACCCTTCGACGTAGCTCTGCGTCGTTTCAAGCGCTCCTGCGAAAAAGCCGGTGTACTGGCTGAAGTTCGTAGCCGCGAATTTTACGAGAAGCCGACTTCCGAGCGTAAGCGCAAAGCAGCTGCTGCTGTTAAGCGTCACGCCAAGAAAGTTCAGCGCGAACAGCGCCGCGCCGTTCGTCTGTACTAATACAGACTGCGTCGCAAGCTTCTGCCTCGCCCGGCCCAAAGCCGGGCTGCCGGCAGTTGTTGCTGTTGCAAGAGCCGTTGTTGCAACACCCCGTTCTGGCCTGGCCCGAGCGGATGCCGAGGTCGCCTTGTGCGCCGAAGCAAACCTGCCTGAAACGTCAGACCTGGCCTCATCGCCAGCGTGCACGTCAGAACTGACGAGCCTTCACGGGCTGCAGACGAGCACACCCCCTTTTTCCTGTTTTCAACGTCCCGCTTCGACACCAGCCCCGGCTGATCGGATGCGACGCCGTTTCCGACAAACAAACAGGAAGGCGACACCGGCACCACGACCGGCGCACAGTTACACTCCAGCAATGCTTCCTAGCCTGATGATGAGAGAACCATGGCCGGGCTGATTCCCCAGGGCTTCATTGACGACCTTCTGAACCGCACCGACATCGTCGACGTGGTGACTTCGCGCATCCAGATGAAAAAGGCCGGCAAGAATTATTCTGCCTGCTGCCCGTTCCACAAGGAAAAGACCCCCTCCTTCACCGTCAGCCCCGACAAGCAGTTCTACTACTGCTTCGGCTGCGGCGCCGGCGGCAACGCCCTCGGCTTCATCATGGACCACGACAACCTGGACTTCCCCCAGGCCGTGGAGGAACTGGCCAAGGCCGCCGGCATGGAGGTGCCCCGTGAAGAAGGCGGGCGCGGCCACAAGCCCCGGCAGCCTACCGACTCGCCGCTGTACCCGCTGCTGACCGCCGCCGCCGAGTTCTATCGCCAGGCGCTCAAGGGCCACCCGGCGCGGCGCGCCGCCGTGGACTACCTCAAGGGCCGCGGGCTGTCGGGTGAAATCGCCCGCGACTTCGGCCTGGGCTTCGCCCCGCCGGGCTGGGACAACCTGTTCAAGCACCTGGCCAGCGACACCCTGCAGCAGAAGGTGATGATCGACGCCGGCCTGCTGATCGAGAACGCCGACTCCGGCAAGCGCTACGACCGCTTCCGCGACCGGGTGATGTTCCCCATCCGCGACAGCCGCGGCCGGGTGATCGCCTTTGGCGGCCGAGTACTGGGCGACGACAAGCCCAAGTACCTGAACTCCCCGGAAACCCCGGTGTTCCACAAGGGCCAGGAGCTGTACGGCCTGTACGAGGCGCGCAAGCACAACCGCAACCTCGACGAGATCATCGTGGTCGAGGGCTACATGGACGTCATCGCCCTGGCCCAGCAGGGCCTGCGCAACGCCGTGGCGACCCTGGGCACGGCCACCAGTGAGGAACACCTCAAGCGCCTGTTCCGCGTGGTGCCCAGCGTGCTGTTCTGCTTCGACGGCGACCAGGCCGGCCGCAACGCTGCCTGGCGCGCCCTGGAAGCCGCCCTGCCGAGCCTGCAGGACGGCCGCAAGGCACGCTTCCTGTTCCTGCCCGAGGGCGAAGACCCGGACACCCTGGTGCGCGCCGAAGGCACCGACGCCTTCAAGGCCCGCATCAACCAGCACGCCCAGCCGCTGGCCGACTATTTCTTCCAGCAGCTGACCGAGGAAGCCGACCCGCGCTCGCTGGAAGGCAAGGCGCACATGGTCACCCTGGCAGCGCCGCTGATCGACAAGGTGGCCGGCGCCAACCTGCGCCAGCTGATGCGCAACCGCCTCGGTGAAATCACCGGCCTGAGTGGCGAAGCCGTCAAGCAGATGGCCCAGAGCGCCCCGGCCGAGGCACCGCCACCCAGTTACGACCCGGGCTTCGACTACGACTCGGTGCCCGACTACAGCCCCGACTACAGCGATTTCCACGCCCAGCACGCGCCCCAGGAATTCCAGCCGCAACAGCAGCAGGCCTGGACACCCAACAAGGGCGGCGGCAAGAAAGACTGGAAAGGCAACAAGGACTGGAAGGGCAAGGGCGGGCGCAATTTCGAGCCCCGGGTGCCGCCGCGCGTGCCGACTTCGGTCGAGCCGCCCACCCTCAGCGCCCTGCGCACCCTGCTGCACCACCCGCAGCTGGCCGAGAAGGTGGAGAACGCCAGCCACTTTGCCGACGAAGAGCACGTCTACGCCCAGCTGTTGGTGGCCCTGCTCGAAGCCCTGCAAAAGAATCCTAAGCTACGCTCTCTACAGTTGATCGCGCGTTGGCACGGCACCGAGCAGGGCAAGCTGCTGCGCGCATTGGCCGAGAAAGAGTGGCTGATTGATGCCGATAACCTTGAACAACAGTTTTTCGACACCATTACTAGCTTGTCCGCTCGCCAACGCGAGCGCTGCCTGGAACATCTGCTCAGGAAAGCTCGTCAAAGTGAATTGAGCGCAGAAGAGAAAAATCAGCTGCGCGAGCTGTTAACTCGCAATGTTCACGCACAAACCCCGACCTCAACTGGCGCGTGAGGTCCTAGCTCGGGTATAATCCTCGGCTTGTTTTTTGCCCGCCAAGACCTTCAGTGGATAGGGTGTTATGTCCGGAAAAGCGCAACAGCAGTCTCGCATCAAAGAGTTGATCACCCGCGGTCGTGAGCAGGGCTACCTGACTTACGCGGAGGTCAACGACCACCTGCCAGAGGATATTTCAGATCCGGAGCAGGTGGAAGACATCATCCGCATGATCAACGACATGGGGATCAACGTATTCGAGAGTGCTCCGGATGCGGATGCCCTTTTGTTGGCCGAAGCCGATACCGACGAAGCCGCAGCTGAAGAAGCTGCCGCGGCGCTGGCGGCCGTGGAGACCGACATCGGTCGCACCACCGACCCGGTGCGCATGTACATGCGCGAAATGGGTACGGTAGAGCTTCTGACCCGCGAAGGCGAAATCGAAATCGCCAAGCGCATCGAGGAAGGTATCCGTGAAGTGATGGGCGCAATCGCGCACTTCCCTGGCACGGTCGACTACATCCTCGGCGAATACGATCGCGTCACCAGCGAAGGTGGCCGCCTGTCCGACGTTCTGAGCGGCTACATCGACCCGGACGACGGCATTGCGCCGCCAGCCGAAGTCCCGCCGCCGATCGACACCAAGGCGCCTGCCAAGGCCGAGTCTGACGACGAAGACGAAGAAAGCGAAGGCAGCGACGACGAGGAAGAGGCCGAAAGCGGTCCGGACCCAGTCGTGGCCGCCCAGCGCTTCGGTGCCGTGTCCGAGCAGTTGGACATCACCCTGAAGGCGTTGAAGAAGCACGGTCGCGACAGCAAGCAAGGCATCGCCGAGATGCTGGCCCTGTCCGAGCTGTTCATGCCGATCAAGCTGGTGCCAAAGCAGTTCGAAGTGCTGGTAGAGCGCGTTCGTGGTGCCCTGGACCGCCTGCGTCAGCAAGAACGCGCCATCATGCAGCTGTGCGTCCGTGACGCCCGCATGCCGCGTGCCGACTTCCTGCGCCTGTTCCCCAGCAACGAAGTCGACATGACCTGGGCCGGTGACCTGGCCAAGCGCAGCACCAAGTGGGCCGAAGCACTGGGCCGCCTGAACGCCGACATCGTGCGCTGCCAGCAGAAGCTGGTCGACCTGGAGACCGAAACCGGTCTGACCATCGTCGAAATCAAGGACATCAACCGTCGCATGTCGATCGGTGAGGCCAAGGCCCGCCGCGCGAAGAAAGAGATGGTTGAGGCCAACCTGCGTCTGGTGATCTCGATCGCCAAGAAGTACACCAACCGTGGCCTGCAGTTCCTCGACCTGATCCAGGAAGGCAACATCGGCCTGATGAAGGCGGTGGACAAGTTCGAATACCGTCGCGGGTACAAGTTCTCGACGTACGCCACCTGGTGGATCCGTCAGGCCATTACCCGTTCGATCGCCGACCAGGCGCGCACCATCCGTATTCCGGTGCACATGATCGAGACGATCAACAAGCTCAACCGTATTTCCCGGCAGATGCTGCAGGAAATGGGTCGCGAACCGACCCCGGAAGAGCTGGGCGAACGCATGGAAATGCCTGAGGACAAGATCCGCAAGGTGCTGAAGATCGCCAAAGAGCCGATCTCCATGGAAACCCCGATCGGTGACGACGAAGACTCGCATCTGGGCGACTTCATCGAAGACTCCACCATGCAATCGCCGATCGACGTGGCGACCGTGGAAAGTCTGAAGGAAGCCACCCGCGAAGTGCTCGGCGGCCTGACCGCACGCGAAGCCAAGGTGCTGCGCATGCGTTTCGGCATCGACATGAATACCGACCACACGCTGGAAGAGGTCGGCAAGCAGTTCGATGTAACCCGTGAGCGGATTCGTCAGATCGAAGCCAAGGCGCTGCGCAAGCTGCGCCACCCGACGAGAAGCGAGCACCTGCGCTCCTTCCTCGACGAGTAACACCAGAACCCCCGGCCCTGCCGGGGGTTTTGCATTCTGCCGTTATTCCCCCGCGCATGCCGTCTACACTCGAAGAACCTTTCCCGGTGCAACGAGGCCCACATGCGCGTGCTGCTATTGCTGCTCCTGCTGTGTTGGACAGCAACAGCCGATGCCCTGACCCTGACCGATCAGGAAAGGGCCTGGCTCAAGGACCATCCCGAGTTGCGCCTGGGCGTGGATGCGTCGTGGCCACCGTTCGAGTTTCGTGACGCCAGCGGCCTTTACCAGGGCCTGGCCGCCGACTACATCCACCTGGTGCAGCAGGCGCTGGACGTCAAGCTCACCCCCATCGAACCCACCAGCTGGACCGAAGTGCTGCACCTGGCGCAGAAAGGCCAGGTGGACCTGCTGCCGGGCGTGATGTCCACGCCCGACCGCCAGACCTACATGGCGTTCACCCGCCCCTACCTGGATTTCCCCATCGTCATCCTGGCGCGCAAGAACGGCGCCCAACCGCGCAACCTGACCGATCTCTACGGGCTGAAGGTAGCCGTGGTGGAGAACTACGCCCCCCACGAACTTTTGCGCACCCACCACCCGGACCTCAACCTCGACCCGCAGCCCAACGTCAGCTCGGCCCTCGAAGCCTTGGCCACTGGCCAGGTGGACGCCGTGGTGGGCGACCTGGCGTCCAGCGTCTGGAGCCTGCGGCAACTGAAACTGCAAGGCATCTACGTCAGCGGCGAGACGCCCTACCGCTACCAGTTGGCCATGGGTGTGCCGGCGGACGAGAAAATCCTCGTGGGCATCCTCGACAAGGCCCTGGCCAGCCTGACCCCGGCGCAACTCAACCAGATCCAGGAGCGCTGGGTGGGCCAGGTCATCGATCATCGCACCCTGTGGCATGACTACCTCACCTACGGCCTGCCCGCGCTGTTGGCCATCCTCGCCGTGCTGGCCATCGTCATCCGCATCAACCGTCGCCTGAGCTCCGAGATCTCACGGCGGGTGGCCCTGGAACAGGAGCTGCGCGCCAGCGAATATCATTACCGCGGGCTGGTGGAAAGCCTGTCGGCCATTGCCTGGGAAGCGCGCACCAGCGATTTCACCTACAGCTATGTATCGCCCCACGCCGAGGCGCTGTTGGGCTACCCGCTGACGGACTGGCTGAAACCGGGCTTCTGGCGCAGCATCCTGCACCCCGCCGATGCTGCAAGCGCCGAGACCTACTGCACCCGCGAGACCGAGGCCGGCCATGATCACGTGGTCGACTACCGCGTGGTCACGGCGGACGGCCGCCACCTGTGGGTGCGCGATATCGTCAGCATGATCCGCCAGGGCCACCAGCCGGTGATGCGCGGCCTGATGATCGACATCAGCGAGATGAAGCGCACCGAGGAAGCCCTGCGCCAGTCAGAGCAGAAGTTCGCCTCGGTGTTCCGCCAGTGCCCCGACATCCTGGTGATCGCGCGCCTCAGCGATGGCTGCCTGCTGGAGGTGAACAAGGCCTTCGAGGAGCAGATCGGCCTGTACGCCACTGACGTGGTGGGGCGCACCGCCACCGACTTGAACATCTGGGGCATCGACGGCGCCGGCCCGGGCCTGCTGCAGCGGCTGCAGGCGGGCAGCATCCGCAACCTGGAAATGCCCTTCCGGCGCAGCAACGGCGACATGTTCACCGGCTTGATCTCAGCCGAACCCTTCGAGTTGGACACCATCCCGGCGCTGGTGGTGGTGGTGCGCGACATCAGCCAGCTGAAGGAAACCCAGAGGCAGCTGCAGATCAGCGAGGAAAAGTTCGCCAAGGCCTTCCACGCCTCGCCCGATGGCATGCTCCTGACCCGCCAGCGCGACGGCGTGCTGCTGGAGGTGAACGAAGGCTTCACTCGCATCAGTGGCTACGCCAACCATGTGTCCATCGACCACTCCACGCTCGATCTGGGCCTGTGGGTCGATCTTAACGAGCGCAAGCGCCTGCTCGACATCCTCGAACGCGACGGTTTCGTACGCGATTTCGGCTGCCTGATGCGCCGCAGTGATGGCGCCATTCGCCTCTGCGAGGTGTCCACCAGCCCGCTGCCCATCGGCGGCGAGCCGTGCATGCTGACCATTGCCCGTGACATCACCGACCGCCACCTGATGCAGGAAAAGCTGCAACTGGCCGCCACCGTGTTCGAGAGCACCGCCGAGGGCGTGCTGATCACCGACACCCGCCAGCGCATCACCGCAGTGAACCGCGCCTTCACCGAGATCACCGGCTACAGCGAAAGCGAAGCCCTGGGCGCCACCCCTACCCTGCTCGCCTCGGGCCAGCACGACAGCGCCTTCTACGTCGCCATGTGGCACCGCCTGACCGCCGAGGGCCATTGGCAGGGCGAGATTCACAACCGGCGCAAGAACGGCGAGCTCTACCCCTGCTGGCTGACCATCAGCGCCGTGCGCAACCCCGACTCGGCGCTGACCCACTTCGTGGCCGTGTTCGCCGATATCTCCAGCCTCAAGCACGCCCAGGCCCGCCTCGACTACCAGGCCCACCACGACCCGCTCACCGGCCTGCCCAACCGCACCCTGTTCGAAAGCCGCCTGCAGGCCTCGCTCAACCGCGAGCACGACGTCAGCGGCCAGGGCGCCGTGCTGTTCCTCGACCTGGACCGTTTCAAGCACATCAACGACAGCCTCGGCCACCCGGTGGGCGACCTGCTGCTCAAAGGCATCGCCCAGCGCCTCAAGGAACAGGTGCGCGACATCGACACCGTGGCGCGCCTGGGCGGCGATGAGTTCATCATCCTGCTGCCTGGCCTGCAGCAGGCCGCCGATGCCGAGCACATCGCCAACAAGCTGTTGGCCTGCTTCGCCGCGCCGTTCCAGGCGGGCGAGCACGAGTTCTTCACCAGCGCCAGCATCGGCACCAGCCTCTACCCCCAGGACGGCACCGACGTGCCCACGCTGATCAAGAACGCCGACGCCGCCATGTACCGCTCCAAGGCCAAGGGCCGCAACCGCGTCGAATCCTACACCCGCGACCTCACCGCCCAGGCCAGCGAGCGGGTCGCGCTGGAACATGAACTGCGCCGGGCCATCGAGCGCGGCGAACTGAGCCTGGCCTACCAGCCCAAGTTCAGCGTGCACGACCACAGCCTGGTCGGCGCCGAGGCGCTGATTCGCTGGGCCCACCCCACCTTCGGTGACGTGCCCCCCGAGCGCTTCATCCCGTTGGCCGAAGAGAACGGCATGATCCTGCAGCTCGGCGACTGGGTGCTGGACCAGGCCTGCCGCCAACTCCATGCCTGGCAGCAGCTGTACGACGGCTTCGGGCCGCTGTCGGTCAACCTCGCCGGCGGCCAGTTGCGCCAGCCCAACCTGCTCAAGCGCATCGACCAGCTGCTGCGCCAGCACCACCTGGACCCAGGCTGCCTGCAGCTGGAGATCACCGAGAACTTCATCATGAGCCAGGCCGAGGAGGCGCTGGCGGTGCTGCACGACCTCAAGCGCCTGGGCGTGCAACTGGCCATCGATGACTTCGGCACCGGCTATTCCTCGCTCAGCTACCTCAAGCGCTTGCCCCTGGACATCCTCAAGATCGACCAGTCCTTCGTCCGCGGCCTGCCCGCCGACCCTCATGACGCCGCCATCGTGCGGGCGATCATTGCCCTGGGCCGCAGCATGCAACTGACCGTGATCGCCGAGGGCGTGGAGAACGACGACCAGCAGCAATTCCTGGCCCGCGAGGGCTGCGAACAGATCCAGGGCTTCATCTACAGCCTGCCCCTGAACGCCGACGAATTCGCCGCGCGGTTTCTTCGTATGCGTCTTTGCGACTTTTCGGATGGCACTGGCGCGAAACCGTCGTTATAATCCGCGACCTACTGGGGGCCTATAGCTCAGTTGGTTAGAGCAGGGGACTCATAATCCCTTGGTCGCAGGTTCGAGTCCTGCTGGGCCCACCACCTACGAAAAAGCCGCGCATCTGCGCGGCTTTTTGCGTTTCAGGCCAACGCTTTTCAGCCCAGCTGCTTATACGCCCTACCCGTCTTGTGCAGCGCTTGCTCCAGCGTCAACGGCGGCACCCACCCCAGCAACCGTCGCGCCTTGCCCGAATCTACCTGCAGCGAGGCGCACAAGGTGGTGTACATATTCTGCTTGCCCGCCAGCCTGGCCCCCCACCGCATCAGCCCATCGGGCACCGGCACCAGCCGTGGTGAGCGGCCCATGCTCGCGGCCAGGTAGCGGACGATCTGCGCCGTGGAGGCATCCTCGCCATCGGAGATCAGGAACAGCTGGTTGCCCGCCGCCGGGTGGCGGGTGCACAGCACGATGAAGTCCACCAGGTTCTCCAGGGCCACCATGCTGCGGCGGTTGTCCACCGCTGCGAACGGCAGTGGCAGGCCGGAGTCCACCAGCTTCAACAGCCGCGGGAAGTTGCGCCGGGCGTGGGCGGCATAGATCAGCGGCGGGCGGATGATGACCACGTCCATGGTCGTGCCCTGCGCCAGCGCCCGCAGGCCCTCCTCGGCTTCGAACTTGGAAATGGCGTAGTCGCCGTCCGGCACCGGTACCGAGGCTTCGTCAAAGGGCGTGCCGGTGGTGAAGGAGCCATTGACCCCCACCGAACTGATGAAGATCAGCCTTCGCACGCCGGCCGCCAGTGCCTGGCGCGCCAGGGCCAGGGTGCCTTCGAGGTTGGTGCGGCGGTATTCGGCCAACGGGTCGGGACTGGTGTCGCCCTGCAAGTTGAGGCGCGCGGCGATGTGCACCACTACCTCGATGCCCTGCAAGGCGCCGGACCAGTCGGTTGCAGCGGCGATGTCGCCCACGGCAACCAGCGGCACGGGCCCTGTGCCCGCTGAACGGCTGGTGCCCAGCACCTGGTTGTCGGGCTGCGCTGCCAAGGCCTCGCAGACGGCCTGGCCGAGGAAGCCGGTGGCCCCCGTGACGAGTATGTTCATGGCGCTCCTGAAACCTGTTGATTGAAAATCATGATCCACGTTCCTGCACGCCCACCTCGGTGGCCACCTTCTCGGGGGCGCGGTGCGCCAAGCGTGCGCCCAGTTGCTGGCCCTTCAGCTCCACGTAGCGATAGGTGAGCATGGCCAGCCCTACCACCATCAGCAACACCGCCACTGCCAGCAGGTTGTTGAGCAACACGCTGCCGGTGTCCACGTAGCGCTTGGGGCCAATGGACGGTGCGAACGGCGTGCCGGTGAGCTTCTGCAGCACCATGAAGCAGGACACCACGCAGAACCACACTGCCGCGTGGGTCATGTAGATGGAGTAGGAAACCTTGCCGACCAAATGAAAGACCCGACCCTGCAACAGTCGGGAAACGGCACCACCGTCAAACGCATACACAACCACCACCGCGCAGAACAGCACGCGGGCCAGCGGCATTTTGTTGTCGAGGCTGGAGATGAGTAACGCCACCACCAAGGCCACGGACAGCAGTTCAAGCCCGGTGAAGCAGGCGAAACCGACGCGGATCCGGGTGCTCAGCCGGCGGTAAACCATGTAGGCCAACGCCCCGCCGAAGAAACACAACAGCCCACGCAGGGCCTTTGGCGTCAGCCCGCCGAGTTCCAGGTACAGCGCCAGCGCGGCCAGCGCGGCGATGGCTGCCCAGCCCCACAGCCGCGCGCTGCCACGCAGCAACAACGCCGCCAGGAACACCATGTACATGTAGTACTCGACGCTGATGCTCCAGGCCGGATAGTTGAACGACAGCGCTTCGGTAAAGCCGGTCCACGACTGGACCAGCAGGGCGTTGGGCAGTATTTCCGAGAGCGCGGTGGCGCCGCTGAACGGCTTCGAGTTGAACGCGAGCCCCTTGCGCCAGGCAATCGCCTTGCCCACCTCCAGCGCAATGAACACCAGCAGCATCACCCAGTGCAGCGGGAACAGGCGCAACGAGCGCGTGATGAAGAAACGGCTGGAGTCCACGCGGTCCTTGCTGCCGTAGGCGTGGGCCAGCACAAAGCCGCTAAGCACGAAGAAGAACTCCACGAATAGGTCGGCGTTGCGGAAAAACGCCAGCTCGGTGAAGCTGCCCGGCAAGCCAATGTGGTACGTCACCACCGCCAGCGCGAACAGGCCGCGAAAGCTGTCCAGCGCCTGGAACCTGTTTGCGCCTTGCATGGCTGCGCCCCATGTGGAACCTGCAAGCCAAGCGTAGCCGCTCAGGCCTGCCCCGCGCGGCCAATCTTCACGACGTTCATCGGGCAAACAGGTACACTGACGCAGCTGTATCAATGTGTTTCGAAAAAAGAAGACGGTCAAAAACCGCCGCGGTCGCGCCACTGTAGTCGGCACCTTGCCGTAAGCCAGACCTTTTTTCGACCTATCCACCGTAACCGGGACGCGTAATCCCAGAGGTAATCATGGCCTATAGCACTACTTCGCAAACCGACATCTCGATTCCGACCATTCCCCTGGGCGAAATCCTGCCGTGGGCGATTTTCGGCGGCCTGCTGCTGATGCTGGCAATCTACTTCGTTGGCGCCGAACAAGGCGCCACCGCGCTGTTCAAGGGCATGTACGTCCACGAGTTCGTGCACGACGGTCGCCACCTGCTGGGCTTCCCCTGCCACTGATCCCTTCGAGGTGTTTCACATGACTGGTCGTTTACTCGTCAGGGGCATGCTCGTCGGCCTGTTGGCCGGCATCCTCGCCTTCGGTTTTGCAAAAATATTCGGTGAACCCCAGGTTGACCGTGCCATCGCCTTCGAAGAAGGCATGGCGCACATGCACGGCGACGCCGAGGAGCCCGAGCTGGTCAGCCGCGAGGTGCAGAGCACCTTCGGCCTGCTGACCGGCGTGGTGGCCTACAGCGTTTCCCTGGGTGGCATCTTCGCCCTGGTGTTCGCCTACTCCCTGGGCCGCATCGGCAAGGTCGGCCCGCGTGGCCTGTCGGCCCTGCTGGCCCTGGCGGCCTTCGTGGTGCTGATCCTGGTGCCGGAAATCAAATACCCGGCCAACCCGCCGTCGGTAGGCAACCCCGACACCATCGGCCTGCGCACCCAGGTGTTCTTCATGATGCTGCTGGTGTCGGTGGTGGCCGCGGTCATCGCCGTCAACGCCGCGCGCAAGGTCATCGCCGCCTCTGGCGTGTGGGCTGGCGCCATCGCCGGCGTGGCCCTGTACCTGGTGATCATGGCCGTGGCCGGTGCGCTGTTCCCCACCATCAACGAAGTGCCGGCGAACTTCTCGGCCGACGTGCTGTGGAAATTCCGCACCTCGTCGCTGGGCATCCAGCTGGTGCTGTGGACCACCGTCGGCCTGGTGTTCGGGCCGGTGGCGGAGCGGTTGCTGCACCCCAAGGCGCGTTTTGCCCACGCCTGATCCACGCTGCTTGAAGAGAACCGCGCTCCGGCGCGGTTTTTTTATGCCTGCAGTCTCGCCCGGCTACCTCCCCGTAGCCGCTGCCGCAGGCTGCGCCGGCCCTAAGCCTCGACGCAAGCTCTCCAGCGTACGACATGGCCAGCGCAGCCTGCCGGCAGCGGCTACGGAGTGCAATCTGGACAGTGAGCCGATTAGCTGACTTAATCGGCTCACAAAATGAGCCGATTAGGGCGTCATTCAAGCCAGTATGGATGGCATATCCGCCACTACAACATGACCGACCTGCGCACCCTCCCCCTCGACGAAATCGACCGCAAGCTGATCGCTGCCCTGCAGATCAACGCCCGCGAAAGCGTGGCCGTGCTCGCTCGCCAGCTGGGCATCGCCCGCACCACGGTGACCTCGCGCCTGGCGCGCCTGGAAAAAGGCAAGGTCATCACCGGCTACGGCGTGCGCCTGGGCCAGCGCCTGGCCGACGGCGGCCTGCAGGCCTACGTGGGCATCACCGTGCAGCCGCGCTCGGGCAAGGAGGTGGTGCGCCGCCTCAGCGCCATGGGCCAGGTGCAACAGCTGTGCGCGGTGAGTGGCGAGTTCGACTACGTGGCCTGGCTGCGCACCGACTCGCCGGAGCAACTGGATCAATTGCTCGATCAGATCGGCAGCGTCGACGGGGTGGAAAAAACCACTACGTCGATCATTCTCAGCAGCAAGGTCGACCGCGGGCAACCAGTCTGATCATCGCTTTCGTCATATTGCAGCGAATCACGTCATTACGACGACACTCTGCGCCTTAATTACGACACGACCGCTCCCTAAAATGGCTGGCATCCCTTTCCTATACTGAAAGATCCGCTCAGTAGCCGCCCATAAGGTCGACCATGACTCAGCACACCCGCCACCCCGCCGACGGCAAGAAGCCGATCACCATCTTCGGCCCGGACTTTCCCTTCGCCTTCGACGACTGGATCGAGCACCCGGCCGGCCTGGGTGTGATCCCCGCCGAGCACCACGGGGCCGAGGTGGCCATTGTCGGTGCGGGCATCGCCGGGCTGGTGGCGGCGTACGAATTGATGAAGCTGGGCCTCAAGCCGGTGCTGTACGAAGCCTCGAAAATGGGCGGCCGGCTGCGCTCGCAAACGTTCGAGGGCACCCAGGGCATCGTTGCCGAGCTGGGTGGCATGCGCTTCCCGGTGTCCTCCACGGCGTTCTACCATTACGTGGACAAGCTGGGGCTGGAAACCCGTCCGTTCCCCAACCCGCTGACCGCCGCCTCCGGCAGCACCGTCATCGACATCGAGGGCCAGACCCACTACGCCCGCAGCATCGCCGACCTGCCGGCGCTGTTCCAGGAGGTCGCCGACGCCTGGGCCGACGCCCTGGAGGCCGGCTCGCAGTTCAGCGAGATCCAGCAGGCCATCCGCGACCGCGACGTGCCGCGCCTGAAAAGCCTGTGGAACACCCTGGTTCCGCTGTGGGACGACCGCACCTTCTACGATTTCGTCGCCACCTCCAAGGCGTTCGCCAAGCTGTCGTTCCACCACCGCGAGGTGTTCGGCCAGGTGGGCTTCGGCACCGGCGGCTGGGACTCCGACTTCCCCAACTCGATGCTGGAAATCTTCCGCGTGGTGATGACCAACTGCGACGACCACCAGCACCTGGTGGTGGGTGGCGTGGAGCAGGTGCCCCTGGGCATCTGGCGCCATGTGCCGGAAAAATGCGCGCACTGGCCTGCCGGTACCAGCCTCAGCTCGTTGCACCACGGCGCGCCACGCTCGGGGGTGAAGAAGATTGCCCGCGACCCGGACGGCCGCTTCGCCGTCACCGACAACTGGGGTGACACCCGCCATTACGCGGCAGTGCTCGCCACCTGCCAGAGCTGGCTGCTGACCACGCAGATCGAATGCGAGGAGTCGCTGTTCTCGCAGAAGATGTGGATGGCCCTGGACCGCACCCGCTACATGCAGGCGTCGAAGACCTTCGTGATGGTCGACCGGCCGTTCTGGAAGGACAAGCACCCGGTGACCGGCCGCGACCTGATGAGCATGACCCTGACCGACCGCCTCACCCGCGGCACCTATCTGTTCGACCACGGCGACGACAAGCCGGGGGTGATCTGCCTGTCGTACTCGTGGATGAGCGATGCGCTGAAGATGCTTCCGCACCCGGTGGAAAAACGCGTGAAGCTGGCGCTGGACGCCCTGAAGAAGATCTACCCCGACGTCGACATCGCCGGGCATATCATCGGCGACCCCATCACCGTCTCCTGGGAAGCCGACCCGCACTTCCTCGGCGCGTTCAAGGGCGCACTGCCCGGCCACTACCGCTATAACCAGCGCATGTACGCGCACTTCATGCAGCAGGACATGGCGGACGAGCACCGGGGCATTTTCATCGCCGGCGACGACGTGTCCTGGACCCCAGCGTGGGTGGAAGGCGCGGTGCAGACCTCGCTCAATGCGGTGTGGGGCATCATGAAACACTTCGGCGGGCACTGCCACGCGGATAACCCGGGGCCGGGCGACGTGTTCGATGAAATCGGCCCCATCGCCCTCGCCGAATAAGGAGCGCCCCATGCATGTAGCCTTGTGCCAATGCACGCCGCAGCCGCTGGCCGTGATCGACAACCTGGCCCGCCTGCAGGCCCAGGTGCGCGCCGCCAAGGCGCTGGGTGTGCAGCTGCTGGTATTCCCGGAGATGTTCCTGACCGGCTACGACATCGGCGTGGCGGCCGTGCAACGCCTGGCTGAAGCCGCCAACGGCCCGTCGGCCCATGTCATTGCCGGCATCGCCGAGGCCCATGGCATGGCCATCGCCTACGGCTACCCGGAACGTGGCGCCGATGGCCAGCTGTACAATAGCGTGCAGTTGTTCGACGGCCGCGGCAACAGCCGGCTCAATTACCGCAAGACCCACCTGTTCGGCGAGCTCGACCGCGCGCTGTTCAGCCCCGGTGGCGACCACTACCCGGTGGTGGACCTGGACGGCTGGCGAGTCGGCGTATTGATCTGCTACGACATCGAATTCCCCGAGAACGCCAGAAGACTGGCTCTGGGTGGGGCCGAATTGATACTGGTACCCACCGCCAATATGCTGCCATTCGAGTTTATCGCCGACGTGACAGTGCGCAGCCGCGCGTTCGAAAACCAGTGCTTCGTGGTCTACGCCAACTACTGTGGCGCCGAGGGTTCCCTGCGCTATTGCGGCATGAGCAGCATCGTTGGCCCCGAGGGCACACGCCTGGCCGATGCCGGCGCAGGCCCGGCGCTGAGCCATGCGCTGCTCGATAGGGAGGCATTGTCAAATGCACGCCAGGCCAATGATTATCGCCAGGATCGACGCCCCGAGTTGTACCGTCCAATCAGCGCGCAGTAGTCAATATACCGCCAAGTGCCCAGCCCTCATTCCGAGGGCTTTCGTTTTTTTGGCGTCGGTAAATAATCCGTCGCTGGCGCCCGCCCCCAATGCCCTGCAAGCCAGATGGCACGCCGCCCCCAGCAAATACACGGGTGGCGCCCCCCGAAGTTGGGGAAAACAGGGCAAAGCGCCATGAATCGGTGAAAAAGCCAGCAAAACGCCAGCGTCAACTTTCCTACCTCTATACATATCAATAAGTTAACCAGCCCTACCCACCGATTTTACCGGCCGGGCGCATTTTTTGACAAAAGCCATTGACAGCCTGTTGAAGACGGTCGATATATCTCTTCACCCACCGCCAAAAAGTTGTGGGAGAGCCGCACCGAAGAGTACGGCCAGGCAGCAGTCCTGAAGTACTTTGTGTAGTCCTGCCAACACTTAACCTTAATTGCCTTGACTCGCCTTTTCGCGGGTCCGTATGGGTTTTGACAACGCACTGTGCAACAAGCTTGTTTTCACGAGCGGGCGGTAGCTTTGTCCAAATAAAACGTTTTTCGAGTGGGCCGTAAGTGTCGGACCGGGCGGTAGCTTTGCCCACCGAAAGTTGCAAAACAATAAAAGCGTCGTTGTCCCGCCTTCGCGACCTTCCTAATAAAAACCGCAGCGAGTTTGTTGCCATGTCGCCACTGATCCATATCGATGAAGCCACCTCGGCCCGCTTGGTCAATGACATGAACACCCAGGGGCATGCCACCCTGGAGGGCGCCTTGACCGAGGACGGCTTGAACCAACTGCGCGCCTACGTCGAGCAGCAGGCCGCGCGCCACAACAACCAGTACTTCGCCTACCACGGCTACCCGGCGCTGGCCGGCAGTGCCCTGGCGGCCCTGGGCAAGTCCCCGGAATTCAAGGCCATGCTGGCCCGCCTGCACGCCCAGGGCACCGGCCGCGAGGCTGCCAGCGACGAGATCTTCCCGGTGCTGCGTTGCGTGCAGGGCGGCACCGGACGCAAGGAATCCAACGCGTTCCACTACGACGCCACCCTGGTGACCATGCTGGTTCCCATCTTCACCCCCGACCAGGGCGAAGAGCGCGGCGACCTGATCCTGTTCCCCAACCTGCGCAAGGTGCGCTCATGGGTGCTGGTAAATGTACTGGAAAAAACATTATTCCAGAATGCACTTTGCAGAAAGTTCATAAGTGCTTGTATTGATCGAAAAATACTAAAACCAAGCACATTGAGAGTTGTCCCCGGCAACGTGTATTTCTTTTGGGGTTATCGCTCTCTGCATGCCAACCAACCGTGTGACCCGGCGTTCCGCCGTGCCACGGCGTTATTCCACTTCGGCGACCCCCATGCCGGCAGCCTGGTAACGCGGTTGATATTGAAGCTGAACCAGCATCGCGCTCGCAAAGTTGTAGCGCGCACCGATACCCCACTGTCCTGAGTACGCCTTGACGCTGCCACCTTGGGTGGCCCTTGCCGGGAGAATTCCATGATTAACGTGACCAAGTCCTATCTGGGCAACATCGACAAGTTCAAGGCGTACGTGGACCTGATCTACGCCTCGCACTGGATGACCAACCACGGCCCACTGTGCTGCGAGCTGGAAGAGCGCCTGAAAGAGTTCCTGGGCGTGCGCAACCTGATCCTCACCAACAACGGCACCCTGGCCCTGCAAGTGGCCTACCGCGCCCTGGGCCTGAGCGGCAGCGCCGTGACCACGCCGTTCAGCTTCGTAGCCACCAGCAGCACCCTGCAATGGGAAGGCATCCGCCCGGTGTTCGGCGACATCGACCCGCGCACCTGGAACATCGACCCCGAGCAGATCGAGTCGCGCATCGGCTCCGACACCAGCGCCATCGTCGCCACCCACGTGTTCGGCAACCCCTGCGACGTGGAAGGCATCGACGCCATCGCCAAGCGCCGCAACCTCAAGGTGGTGTACGACGGCGCCCATGCCTTCGGCGTGCGCCACGCCGGGCAGTCGGTGTTCAACTGGGGCGACGCCAGCACCCTGAGCTTCCACGCCACCAAGCTGTTCCACACCATCGAGGGCGGCGCCATCGTCACCCAGGACGATGACCTGGCCCGCGAAATCCGCAAGCTGTGCAACTTCGGCATCACCGGCGTGGACCGCATCGAGGGCCTGGGCACCAACGCCAAGCTCAACGAATTCTCCTCGGCCATGGGCCTGTGCGTGCTGGACGACATCGCGCACATCTTCGAGCAGCGCGCCGAGATGGGCCACTACTACGAGGAGAAGCTGCGCGGCCACGTCGACCTGCAAGGCATCGACGACGACAACGACATCAACTACAGCTACTTCCCGGTAGGCCTGCAGAACCAGGCCGAGGCGCTGGCAGTGCGCGACGCGCTGCAGGCCCAGGGCATCAACCCACGGCGCTACTTCTACCCGTCGCTGGACACCCTGGACTACCTGCAGCCCCAGGCCGCCCAGCCACACTCGCGCGGCCTTAGCCAACGCATCCTGTGCCTGCCGATCTACCCGGGCCTGGAGCGTGCCACCCAGGACCAGGTCATCGACACCCTGCTGCGCCAGCGCGACCAGGCGCAGCCGCAGGATGCGTCGCTGGCCCACGCGGTATAACGGCGATGACCAAGCGCTCGGTGGTGCACAACACCACGATCAGCTACCTGGGCCAGGCCTATGCGCTGCTGGTGGGGATACTGATCATGCCGTTCTACCTGCGCCACCTGGGCGCCGAGGTGTACGGGGTGATCGGTTTCTACACCGTGCTGCAAGCCTGGCTGACGCTGCTGGACGCCGGCATGTCGCCGTCGCTGGTACGCGAGGTCGCCCACCATCAAGGCGCTGCACGTGAACAGCACCTGGCCGGCTGGTTGTTGCGCTCCTTCGAGCTGATCTTCCTGCCCCTGGCGCTGCTGTGCGTGCTGGGCACCTGGCTGGCCAGCCCGTGGATCGCCGGCGAATGGTTGAACGCCCAGCACCTGGCCCCGCACACCCTGGCGTTGTGCGTGGCGCTGATGGGCCCGCAAGTGGCCTGCCGGCTCTACGCCACCCTGTACAAGAGCGGCCTGCAAGGCCTGGAACTGCACGCCTGGCTCAACGGTGCCAACGTCGCGGTCGCCACCCTTCGCTACTTCGGCGGCCTGGCGCTGGTGGCCTGGGTGTCCCAGGACCCGGTGGTGTTCTTCGTCTTCCAGGCGGCGGTGGGTGTGTTCGAAGCGCTGCTGTTCGCCGCCAAGGCCTGGCGCCGCCTGCCACCGCCACGGCTGGCCAGCGGTTTCAACTGGGCGCTGGTCAAGCCGGTGCTGCCGTTCGCCGCCAGCCTGTCGGTCGCCGCCGTGTTGTGGATTCTGCTGACGCAACTGGACAAGGTGCTGCTGTCGTCGGCCCTGTCCCTGAAGGACTATGGCTACTTCTCGCTGGTGGCGCTGGTCAGCACCGGCATCCTGATGCTGATCAACCCGCTGGTACAGACCCTGCTGCCGCGCATGACCGCGCTGATGGCCCAGGGCCGCGAAGCCGACATGCAGCAGCTGTACCTGGCCGCGCACCGCTTCGTCGCCACCTTCATCGTGCCCCTGGGCGTGGTGGTGGCCCTGCACGGCGGGGCGCTGATCTACGCCTGGAGCGGCGACCGCGAGGCCGCCAACTGGGTGGCGCCGATCCTGTTCTGGTACGCACTGGGCAGCGCCATCCTCTGCCTCAGCGGTTTTCAGTTCTACCTGCAATACGCCCATGGCCGCATGCACCTGCACCTGCGCTACAGCCTGGTGTCGGTGGCGGTCACCGTGCCGGTGCTGATGCTGGCCGTGCATTACCAGGGCGCCCTGGGCGCCGCAGTCGCCTGGTTCGTGCTGCGCCTGGTGGCCTTCGCGGTGTGGCCGGCCTTCATCCACCGGCGCCTGGCCCCTGGCATCCAGCGGTCGTGGCTGCTGGACGTGCTGCGCATCAGCCTGATGAGCGCCCTGGGCGTGGCCCTGACCCAACCGCTGGTCAACGCCCTGGTCGGTGACAACCGCCTGCAGACCTTTTTCGCCCTGGCCCTGTGTGGGCTGGTCACCCTGCTGCTGGTGGCCGGCAGCTACCGCCCCTGGCTGCAACGGGCGTTCCTGATCTTCAACAAACCGAGCACGCAACGATGAACAGCAGACTCGAAAGCGACATCATGAAAAACTGGGGCCCTGCTCGCGACCCGCTGCTGAGCATCGTCTGCCCAACCTACAACCACGAGCGTTTCGTGGCCCAGACCCTGGACAGCTTCCTGGCCCAGCAGACCAATTTCCCCTTCGAGATCGTCATCAACGATGACTGCTCCACGGACGGCACCGCGGCCATCGTCAGCGAGTACGCCAAGCGCTACCCGACCATCATCCGCGCGCTGCTGCAAAGCGAGAACCAGTACCAGCAGGGCAACCACCCCTGCCCCGGGCTGTTCCGCCTGTCGCGCGGCAAGTACATCGCCTTCTGCGAGGGCGACGACTACTGGACCGACCCCTTCAAGCTGCAGAAGCAGGTCGACTTCCTGGAAGCCCACCTGGACTACGTGCTGACCTACCACGACGCCATGGCCTTCAGCGACCAGGGTCTGCAGGGCATCCAATTGCAAGGCAAGGGCCAGAGCGACGCCACCGGCCTGGAGCTGATGAAGGGCCGGCCCATTTCCACCCTCACCACCTGCTTCCGCAACGTGCTGCACGACATGCCCCGCGAGCTGCGCGGCGCACCGCTCAATGACCTGGTGTGGTGGTGCCTGCTGGGTGCCCACGGCAAGGGCAAGTACCTGGGCGACATCGCCCCGGCGGCCTACCGGGTGCACAGCGGTGGCGTGTTCTCCATGCGCTCGGACAAGAAGAAGCTGCAGATGACCCTCAACACCTACGGCGCGCTGGCCAACTACTACTTCCGCATCGGCAACCAGCCGCTGTACGAGCACTGCCTGGTGCAGGTGTTCGGGCTGTCGCTGTCGGCCATCTCGCCGGTGAAGAAGCTGCTGGCCCTGGCGCTGATGGCCCGCAACATCAGCGTCAACCTGTTCCGGCGCCTCACCGCGTCCACGGCGCGGGGCTGAGACGGCCATGTTCAGCAACGTCCTGTTTGTCTGCGTCGGCAACATCTGCCGCAGCCCCATGGCCGCCGCCCTGCTGCGCCACCGGGTGGCTGGGCGCCTGGCGGTGAACTCGGCGGGCGTGCAGGCCCACAACGGCGCGCACATGGACGTCGAGGCCCGGGCCGTGCTCAAGCAGAACCGCATCAAGGGCGGCGACCACCGCGCCTGCCAGGTCACCCCCGAACTGCTGCACTGGGCCGACCTGGTGCTGCTGATGGAACACGAACAACTGCACCGCGTTGTACGCCTGGCCCCCGAAGTACGGGGCAAGGCGTTCCTGATCGGCAAGTGGCAGAACGACCTGCAGATCGCCGACCCCTACCGTCGCCCCAAGAACGCCTTTCAACAGACCTACACGCACTTGTCGCGCTGCGTCGATGACTGGATGCCCTACCTGAGTATCGAGGACCAATAAAAATGACTGCAATGAGCCGCTCTTCACTGGAGTACTACCAGGATACTCAGCTGGACCTGGCCACCATCCTGCGCACCCTGTTCGACCACAAGCGCCTGATCGCCTCCGTGGTCGGCAGCTTCGCCGTGGCCGGCCTGGCGTTCGCCATCCTGGCCACGCCGATCTACCAGGCCAACGTGATGATCCAGATCGAGCCCAAGCGCGTGGGCCTGGACGCCACCCCGGAGATCAATACCAAGCCCAACGCCGTGTCCCAGGCCACCGCCGAGATCGAACTGATTCGTTCGCGCTCGGTGCTGGGCCAGGTGGTCAGCGAGCTGAACCTGGACATCGTCCAGCAGCCCAAGCGGGTACCTGGCATCGGCGGCTACATGGCCCGTCACTTCAAGCCAACCGCAGAACAGCCAGTGGCCGCGCCAGTGCTGGGCCTGGACAGCTTCGCCTGGGGCGGCGAGAAGATCGCCGTGTCCACCCTGGAAGTGCCGGACAGCCTGCTGGGCAAGAAAATGACCCTGGTGGCCGGTGACAACGGCCAATACCGCGTGCTCGACAGCGACGACAACCTGCTGCTCACCGGCAAGGTCGGCGTGCTGGCCAGCGCCGGCGACATCAGCCTGAAGGTCGACACCCTGCAAGCCCGCCCGGGTACCGAGTTCAACCTGGCGCGCAACCGCGCCCTGGTGACCCAGCTGGCCTACCAGAACAAGCTGAAGGTGGTGGAAGCCGGCAAGGACTCGGGCATCGTCTACCTGTCGCTGGAAGACCCTGATCCGGTCCAGGCGAACACCGTGCTCAACGACGTCAGCCGCCTGTACCTGCAACAGAACATGCAGCGCACCTCGGCCGAAGCCGAACAGCGCCTGCAGTTCCTGCGCTCGCAGCTGCCCATCGTGCGTGGCGAACTGACCAAGGCCGAAGACGCCCTGCATGACTACCAGATGCGCAGCAAGTCGGTGGACATCAGCCAGGAAACCACCGCCCTGCTCAACCAGGTGGTGTCGGTGGACAACACCATTTCCGAGCTCAAGCTCAAACGCCCTGACCTGGACCGCCTGTACACCCGCCAGCACCCCACCCAGGTGGCGCTGACCAACCAGATCAACCAGCTGGAAGCACAGAAAGCCGCCATGCAGGCCAAGGTCCGCGTGCTGCCTGAAACCCAGCAGGAACTGCTGCGCCTGACCCGCGAGCAACAGGTCACCAACCAGACCTACACCCAACTGCTGAACAAGACCCAGGAACAGGACATCATCCGCGCCGGCAACATCGGCAACGTGCGCATCATCGACAAGGCCGACGCCAACGTCGAAGAACCGGTGAAGCCGATGCGCAAGCTGATCGTGCTGCTCTCGGTGCTGCTGGGCGGGCTGGTGGCCGTGGCCATCATCTTCATTCGCCAGGCCTTCGACCGCGGCATCGTCAACCCCGACGACATCGAGAACCTGGGCATCCCGGTGTACGCCTCGGTGCCACTGTCGCGCCTGCAGGAACGCCTGAACAAGGGCCGCCAGCCACGCAGCGGCGGCGTCGACGCCAAGCTGCTGAGCGTCGCCGAACCCACCGAGCTGGCGGTCGAATCGCTGCGCAGCCTGCGCACCAGCCTGCACTTCGCCATGCTCGAGGCGCGCAACAACGTGCTGATGATCTCCAGCCCCAGCCCGGCGGTGGGCAAGTCGTTCGTCAGCGCCAACCTGGCGGTGATCATCGCCCAGACCGGGAAGAAGGTGCTGCTGATCGACGCCGACATGCGCAAGGGCTACCTGCATAAAGTGCTGGGCCTGCAACCGCGCCACGGCCTGTCGGATGCCCTGGCCGCACGCCTGAGCAATCGCGAGGTGATCAACGCCACCGCGGTGGACAACCTGCACTTCATCTCCTGCGGCTTCGCGGCGCCCAACCCGTCCGAACTGCTGATGCACGACAACTTCCACAAGCTGCTGCGCGAGCTGTCGCCCAAGTACGACCTGGTGATCATCGACACCCCGCCGATCATGGCCGTCACCGACGCCGCCCTGGTGGGCCGCCAGGCGGGCACCACGCTGCTGGTGGCGCGCTTCGGCAAAAGCTCGATCAAGGAAGTGGAAAGCGCCAAGCGCCGCCTCGCGCAGAACGGCGTGCTGGTCAAGGGCGCCATTTTCAACGGCATCCAACGCAAGGCTGCCACGGCCGAATACGACTGCTCTGCCTACAACTACGGCCCCTCCAAGAAGTGACCGGCCAGCCATGACCCCAGGCCTTTGACACCCCCCGCGCCACCGCCGGGGGGCAAGCGAGAACAGCACCATGAGCCACTTCACTGACAGTTCCAATTGGTACCTGATCCAGACCAAGCCACGCCAGGAAGGTCGTGCCGAAGAACACCTGATTCGTCAGCAGTTCGAGTGTTTTCGCCCGCTCAAGGCCAACCCCGACAGCGCCCGCAAGGCACGCAAGGCCGTCGAGGAAGAGCTGTTCCCCGGTTACCTGTTCATTCGCCTGGAAGACGGCGACAGCTGGTACCCGATTCGCTCCACCCGTGGCGTCTGCCGCATCGTGGCCTTCGGCGGCGCGCCCTGCCCGGTGCCCGCCAGCCTGATCGCGCAGATCCGCCAACGCCTGGCCGCGCCGCAACCGGCGCCCAGCTTCAACCAGGGCGAGGCCGTGATGGTGCGCACCGGCAACAGCGAGATCCAGGCCATTTTCCTCAGCGACGACGGCCAGGAACGGGCGGTGATCCTGCTCAACCTGCTGCAACGCGAACAGCGCGTCAGCCTGCCCAAGAGCAGCCTGTCGCGCGTGGCCCTGCCAGCCTGCTGAACCTGCGCCAGCCAAACAACAAGAGGGGGATCCGCCATGCTTGCGACTACCACCCTGGTCACCCTGACCTACGGGGACCGGCTTCACTACCTGACAACGCTGATTGAACGTTCGCTGGCCTGCGCCGAGATCGCCCAGGTGATCGTGGTCAACAACGCCGCCAGCGCCGACCTGGGCCAACTGCTGCGCCGCTGGCCCGTCCAGGTGCAGATCATCGACCTGCCCAGCAACACCGGCTCGGCCAACGGCTACGCCGTGGGCATCAACGCCGCGTTGCAGGCTGGCGCCGAATACATCTGGTTGATGGACGACGACAACGCGCCAACCCCCGGCGCCATCGAACTGCTGCATCAACGCCTGGCCGAGTGCTCGCGCAAGCTGGGCCGCGCCCAGGTAGCCGTGCAGGGCTTCCGCCCTACCCACCAGGCCGACATCGCCGCCGGCGTGCCACGGCGCTTCGCCTTCCCGCACCGCTCCAGCTGCTTCGGCTTCCACATCGCCCAGCTGCCCTACAAGCTGTGGCGGCGCCTGCCCTGGGGCAAGCCCCACGCCGACAGCCTGCACCACAGCCTGGTGAAGCTGCCGTTCGCCACCTATGGCGGCCTGCTGGGCCACCGCGCCATGTACGAGAACATCGGCCTGCCGCGCACCGACATGATCCTGTACGCCGACGACACCGAATACACCCGGCGCATCACCGCCAGCGGCGGGCACATTTTCCTGGTCACCGACGCCCAGCTCGAAGACCTGGAGCACTCGTGGAACATCAAGGCCCGCACCGGCAACATCTACGAGGCGTTCCTGCTCGGCGATTCCGACCTGCGCGCCTACTACACCGCCCGCAACCAGGCCTGGTTCGACAAGTTCGTGTGGGCCCGCTGGGGCTGGATGTACAGCCTCAACCGCGCCGTATTCATGACCCTGCTGCACCTGGTGGCCTGGCGCCGTGGCACCCACGCCCGCTTCGCCCTGCTGCAGCAGGCCATCGCCGATGGCGAGGCCGGCCGCCTTGGCCTCAACAAGTTGTTCCCGCTATGAACGTGCTCTTCCTTTCCAGCCTGTACTCGCCAAACATTGGCGGCGGCGCTGAAATCGTGCTGCAACGCACGGTCGAAGGGTTACACCGGCGCGGCATGAGCGTGTGCGTGCTGACCACCGGCGCCGCGGCCGGCCTGGTCGAGGATCAGGTCAAGGGCGTGAAGGTGTACCGCGCCGGCGTGCTCAACACCTACTGGCACTTCAGCGACCAGCGCCCCAATGCCCTGGCGCGCCTGGGCTGGCACCTGCGCGACCGCTACAACATGGGCATGCGTGCCTATGTGCGGCAGGTGATGCAGCAGGAAAGCATCGACCTGGTGGTGTGCCACAACCTGGGTGGCTGGTCGGTGGCGGTGTGGGATGAAATCGCCAAGGCCGACGTGCCGATCGTGCAGGTGCTGCACGACATGTACCTGCTGTGCCCCGGCAGCCTGATGTTCAAGAAGCGCCAATGCTGCAACGGCCCCTGCACCCTGTGCCAGACCTTGCGCCAGGGCCACGCCGAACGTTCGGCGCAGGTGGACGCGGTGGTGGGCGTAAGTCACTTCCTGCTCGACCGCCTGCACAACGCGCGGTTCTTCCGCAACGCCTCGTCCCACGTGATCTATAACGCCAGCCCGCGGGTGGAAGAAGTCATGCCGCACTGGCCCAAGGGCCGCCTGGCCCACAGCGAGCCGCTGCGCTTCGGCTTCCTGGGCACGCTGTCGGACCACAAGGGCGTGCGCTGGATGATCGAGCAGTTCAAGCGCCTGCCGTTCAACGCCACCCTGCAGATCGCCGGGCGCGGGCAACAGGACTACGAGCGCGAGCTGCGCCAGCTGATCGGCGATGCCGAGAATATTCACCTGGTGGGCTACCAGTCGCCCGAGAGCTTCTACCGGCAGATCGACGTCGCCCTGGTGCCGTCCCTGTGGCACGAGCCCTTCGGCCTGGTCGCGGTGGAAGCCTGCGCGCACTCGGTGCCGGTGATCGCCAGCCACCGCGGCGGCCTGCCGGAGATCATCCGCGAAGGCATCAACGGCCTGCTGTGCAACCCCGACGAGCCCGACTCGCTGGGCCTGGCCATGCTGCGCCTGTACCGCCAGCCCGAGCTGCGCCGGCAACTGGCCGGCCAGGCGCGGGCCAGCGTGGCGCCCCTGCTGGACATCGATCGCATGCTCGACAGTTACCAACAGCTGTTCTTCCAGGTCTACCAGAACCGAGGCGCCCATCATGCAAACCAGCCTGCCTCCGAATCGCTCTAGCCGCGCACCGCGCATCGCGCTCAGCAAGTCGCTGATCGTGGTGCTGGTGGCCATCAGCCTGATCGTGGTGGAGACGTTCTCCGGCGCCCTGCGCTTCTACCTCGACCAGGCCGGCGCCTCGGCGCTGCTGTACCTGCCCAAGGCCGCCTGCCTGGCGCTGTTCGCCGTGGAGCTGCTGACGTTCAAGGGCAGCCGCAGCTTCTGGATCACCCTGTTGCTGTTGGTCAGCGCGGCACTGCTGGGCATGCTCCACGGGGCGGCGCTGAACAACGTCGGCTTCGCCTTCTACATGTACGCCCCGTTCCTGTTCGCCCTGGTGTGCGGCACGCACCTGGAGCACCGCAAGCGCCTGCTGGCGGTGGTGGTGCTGCTGTGCCTGGCGGCGTCGCTGGCAGGCCTGGCCCTGGACAAGTACACCGCGGTGCCCTGGAAGGGCTACAGCTACAGCATCGGCGACACCGAGGTCAGCGCCAACATGAGCTGGAATGAAAACGGCGTGGACCGCATCGCCGGCTTCACCCGCATGTCCACGGTGCTGTCGGTGATGATCGCCGTCTTCAGCCTGTACCTGACCGCCTTCATGCGCTCCAACATCCTCAAGCTGCTGATGTTCGGGACCTGCATGGTGGCCATCTACCTCACCACCAACAAGTCCACCGCCGTGGCCTACGCCTGCACCGTGCTGATGTTGCCCCTGCTGCAACACCGCCTGACCTGCCGGGTGATCTTCACGATAGTGGTGGCCATGGGCATCGCCCTGCCGGTGATGGGTCTGATGATGACTTTCGACACCAACGCCGATTCGGCCCAGAGCGGCGTGCTGGCGTCGTTCTACGACCGCCTGATGAACACCTGGCCGAACCTGGTGTTCAACCAGTGGAGCCAGGGCTGGACCTGGCTGGGCGCAGGCTTCGGCATGGTCGGCAGCACTGCAAGCGCCTTCCCCATCTACAGCGCCAGCGCGCCGGTGGTGGCCGACAACAGCGCGCTGTACCTGTGGGCCACCTTCGGTGCCGCGGGCCTGGTGGTGTACTGCCTGATGATCGCGCTGATGATCGGCCTGCGTGACAAGAGCACGCGCCTGTCCAGGGCGCTGGTCAGCGTGTGCTTCTGCCTGACCCTGGTCAGCTGGACCACCGACGTGCCCGAAGCCTCGGTCGCCGCACTGTTCCTGGGCTTCGCGGTGTCGGTGGCCCTGCGCCGCAAGGCCATGCCTGCCGCAGCCCGTCGCGCCAACCCGCTGCCCAGACTCCGACCCCCAGCCCTTGCCCTGCCCATGCGAGCCCTGTGAGCGATCATGCGAAGACTGCCTCTCTATCTGGCCCTGGCCGTCCAGGGCGCCATGACCACCGGTGTGGTGGCAGCCGCCGAGCCGTTCATCGTCGGTACCACCACCCATTTGATGGACGGCTCGCCGCTGCTGGCGCGCCAGTTCCAGCTGGCCAGCGAAGCCGGCATCAACTCGGTGCGCGAGGACGCGTATTGGGCTCGCGTGGAACTGGCCCCGGGGCAGTTGCAGTTCCCCGCCAGCTGGCGCGAGTACGACGCGGCCAGGACTGGCCGGGGCATGGCCAACCTGGTGATCCTCGACTACGGCAACCAGTTCTACGAGAACAACGCGCTGCCGCGTACCCCGGCGGTCAGCAATGGCTTCGCCAGCTACGTGGACTTCGTCACCCGCGCCATGGCCGGGCGGGTGAACCTCTACGAGGTGTGGAACGAGTGGGACCTGGCCGGCGCGGGCGACCGCAGGCTGAGTGACGACTACCTGGCCCTGGTCAAGCTGACCAGCCGGCAGATCCGCCAGAACGACCCCAAGGCCAAGGTGCTGGCCGGCGCCGTCACCACTGCAGGCATCAACGAAGGGTTTGCCGACCGGCTGGTGCAGGGCGGCGTCGCGGACTGGGTCGACGGCCTGTCCCTGCACCCGTACGTGCACTGCTACGGCGAGAGCGACGTGCGCAAGACGCCGGAAGGCTGGATTCAGTGGATGACCGCGGTGGACCAGCGCCTGACCCGCCTGGCCGGCAAGCCAGTGCCGCTGTACCTGACCGAGATGGGCTGGCCGACCAACACCGGCAAATGCGGCATCGATGAAGACACCCAGGCCCAATACCTGGCCCGCGCCTACTTCCTGGCCAAGACCCGGCCCAACATCCGCGGCATGTGGTGGTACGACCTGGTCGAGGACGGCACCGACGCGGAGGAATTCGAGCACCACTTCGGCCTGCTGCGCCCTAACCTCGCGCCCAAGCCGGCCTACAACGTGCTCAAGGCCATCAGCCCGGTGCTCACCCAGTACCGCTACGACAGCCTCAAGAGCCTGCAGGCCGGTGACCTCTACCTGCTCAATTTCGCCAAGGGCGACGAGCAGGTGCTGGTGGCCTGGACCGTCGGCCAGCCGCGCCAGGTAAAGATCGAAGCCAACGGCCGGCAGCAGGGCCCGGTACAGACCCTGGACACCCGCCACCCCGAGCGTGGCCGGGTCACCTCGGGGCAATGGCAGTGCCCCAAGGCCGAAGAAGAACACTGCACCACGGTCATCACGCTGGACGTTTTCCCCCGAATCATCAGCCTGGGCACAGCCAGTTGGCTGTTCACCCGCTGAGCGACAAGGCCAAGCCTTGAAGGAACGAACGATGGTTGTCATCAATGCTCGTTTTCTCACCCAGGAGCTGCGCGGCGTGCAGCGCTTCGCCGAACAGGTGAGCCTGGCCCTGCAGGCCCGGCGCCAGGACGTGGTGTTCGTCTGCCCCGACCGCATCCAGATGCACGACACCGCCCGGCGCCTCAACGTGCAAACCGTTGGCCGCCATGGCGGCCACCGCTGGGAACAGCTGGAGCTGCCGCGCTACCTGCGCAGCCAGGGCTCGCCGCTGCTGGTGTCGCTGGGCGCCACCGCACCGCTGATGTACCGCAACCAGATCGCCACGCACCACGACATCACCTATGTGCGCCACCCCAGGAGCTACACCTGGGCGTTCCGCACCAGCTACCGGGTGATGACGCCGATCCTGCTGCGGCACCTGAAAAACCTGATCACCGTGAGCGACTTCTCGCGGCGGGAAATCTCCGAGTTCTACGACTTTCCCAAGGAACGCATCCTGGTGGTGCCCAACGCCGTCAGCGACGAATTCCAGCCCGGCGTCGCCGGCAAGCAGCGCAGCCCCTACCTGCTGGCCGTGTCATCGCCCAGCGAGCACAAGAACTTCACCCGCATGATCCAGGCCTTCCTGCAACTGCGGGGCCACGAGCGCGTGCAGTTGCGCATCGTCGGCGGTGCCAACGGCATCTTCGCCGACGCCAACCTGGAGCGCCTGGCCAACAGCGACCCGCGCATTCGCTTCCTTGGCCGCCTCAGCGACGAAGAGCTGATCACCCAGTACCAGGGCGCCGCGGCCTTCGTCTTTCCCTCGCTGTACGAGGGGTTCGGCATCCCGCCCCTGGAGGCCCAGGCCTGCGGCTGCCCGGTGCTGGCCGCCAACGCCGCATCGATTCCCGAAGTGCTGCAGTCCAGCGCGCTGTACTTCGACCCCCTGGACGTGGAGCACATCAGCCAGGCCATGAACCTGGTGCTGACCAACCAGTGCATCCGCCAGCAACTGCGCACCCTGGGCCTGCACAACGTGTCGCGTTTCGACTGGGAGCGCTCGGCGGCGCTGGTCAGCGAACGCATCGACACCCTGCTCGCCGAACCGCCCCCACACCGCGGCGCACTGCCCTTGAACGCCAGCGTACCCAAATAATCGCGGGGCCCCGGCCCTGCCATAACAACAATTGGTGGCATCATGAAAATCGCAATCGTCCATGACTGGCTGGTGACTTACGCAGGTGCCGAGCGCGTGTTGGCCGCACTGCTGAAAATCTGGCCCGACGCCGACCTGTTCTCGGTCATCGATTTCCTCAGCGACGAGGACCGCGCCCACCTGGGTGGCAAGCGCGCCCAGACGACCTTCATCCAGCACCTGCCCAAGGCCCGTACCCGCTACCAGCAGTACCTGCCGCTGATGCCGCTGGCCATCGAGCAACTGGACCTGTCGGGCTACGACCTGATCATTTCCAGCAGCCACGCCGTGGCCAAGGGCGTGCTCACCGGCCCCGACCAGCTGCACATCAGCTACGTGCACTCGCCCATCCGCTACGCCTGGGACCTGCAGCACCAGTACCTGAACGAAGCCGGCCTGAGCCACGGCCTCAAGAGCAAGGTGGCGCGCATGATCCTGCACTACATGCGCATGTGGGACCAACGCACCGCCGCTGCCGTGGACGAGTTCATCGCCAACTCGCAGTTCATCGGCCGGCGCATCGACAAGGCCTACCGCCGCCACTCCACGGTGATCTACCCGCCCGTGGACACCCAGGGCTTCGACCTGCAACCGGTGAAGCAGGAGTACTACCTGACCACCTCGCGCATGGTCCCCTACAAGCGCGTGCCGATGATCGTCGAGGCTTTCCGTGCCATGCCCGACAAGCACCTGATCGTGATCGGCGACGGCCCGGAAATGGAAAAATGCCAGGCCGTGTGCGGGTCCAACGTCACCCTGCTGGGCTACCAGCCCTTCGCCGCCCTGCGCGAGTACCTGCGCAACGCCAAGGGCTTCGTCTTCGCCGCCGAGGAAGACTTCGGCATCAGCCCGGTGGAAGCCCAGGCCTGCGGCACGCCAGTGATTGCCTTCGGCCGCGGCGGCAGCCTGGAAACCGTGCACGGCCTCGATCACGAGCAGCCTACCGGGGTGTTCTACCACCAGCAGACCATGGCCGCGATCATCGAGGGCGTCTGCGAGTTCGAGCGCAACGCCCACCGCATCACCCCCCAGGCCTGCCGCGAGAACGCCGAGCGTTTCTCCGAACAACGCTTCGAGCGGGAAATGCGCCAGTTCGTCGAGACCCGCTGGGCCCAGGAGCATCCGCCCGTGGCCCTGCCCCTGGCCGCCAATGGCCCGCGCCTGAGCCTGGCACCCGTGATGGCTGCCAGCGTGAAAACCTTGTGAGTGGGGAGGTCTGTCATGGCAACACCCTTCAAAGGCATCCTCCAGGCCCACCAGTCGGCCTTGTCGCTGGCCCATCGCGCGCTGGACCTGGCGGTGATCGCGGCCTGCAGCCTGTGGTTCGCCTGGCTGCAGGGCCGCCTGCACGACAGCGACACCTGGCTGCGCCTGATGGCCACGGTGATGATCTTCCACTGGCTGTGCGAGTACCACCAACTGTACGGCTCGTGGCGCGGCGAGCGGGTCAAGCGCGAGCTGCTGCGGGTCTTCAACTACTGGGCGCTAACCTTCTGCTGCGTGATGCTGGCTGACTACCTGCTGACCGGGCCCGAGATCGTCCTGGACCGCCAGCGCATCGCCTGGTTCGCCCTGATACTGTTCGCCCTGTGCGGCTACCGCCTGCTGATCCGCAGCACGCTGCAGGCCCTGCGCCGTCGCGGCTTCAACACCCGCAGCGTGGCCATCGTCGGCACCGGCACCGTGGGCGAGCGCCTGGCCTGCTCCATCGCCGCGGCGCCCTGGATGGGCCTGCGCCTGCTGGGCTTCTACGACGATGCGCCGCAGCAGATGGCCCTGGACCAGCTCAACCGCCGGATCCCCGTGCTCGGTGGCCTCGACCAGCTGGTGCTGGACGCCCGCGCCGGGCGCATCGACAAGGTCTACATCACCCTGGCCATGAGCTGCGAGCCGTCGCTGTGCACCCTGGTCAAGGGCCTGAGCGACACCACGGCCTCGGTCTACCTGATTCCCGACGTGTTCATGTTCGACCTGCTGCATGCCCGCAGCGAAAGCATCAACGGCCTGACCAGCATCAGCCTGGTGGACACGCCGATGGACGGCTCCAGCCAGCTGGTGAAGCGCTTCGAGGACATCGTCGTCAGCAGCCTGATCCTGGCGATGATCGCCCTGCCAATGCTGCTGATCGCCCTGGGCATCAAATTGACCTCCGCTGGCCCCGTGTTTTTCCGCCAGACACGCTATGGTTTAGATGGGCGGCCGATCATGGTCTGGAAGTTCCGCAGCATGACCGTGCAGGAAAACGGCCACGAGGTGGTGCAGGCCAGCCGCAACGATTGCCGGGTAACGCCTTTCGGGGCCTTCCTGCGGCGCACGTCGCTGGACGAGTTGCCCCAGTTTTTCAATGTGTTGCGCGGCGACATGTCGATCGTCGGCCCTCGCCCCCATGCAGTGGCGCACAACGAGCAGTACCGCAAGCAGGTCAACGGCTACATGTTGCGGCATAAGGTCAAGCCCGGCATCACCGGCTGGGCTCAAGTCAACGGATGGCGCGGGGAGACCACGACCTTGGACAAAATGCAGAAACGCATCGAGTTCGACCTCGATTACATCGAACACTGGTCCGTCTGGCTGGACCTGAAAATCATTGTGCTGACCCTGGTGAAGGGTTTCGTGCACAAAAACGCTTTCTGACTCCTATAAGACCAATGCCGGAGAAAATGCCTTCTCCAAGGAAGACTTTGCCATGAAGCGATCGATACTCGGCGTGTTGCTCATTACCGCGCTGGTCCAGGGGTGCGCTTTCGCCCCCGGCCAGCACATGACCCCCGATGATGCGCAAGACCAGGACACCGGGCCGGTGACGGTGGTGCCGATTACCTCGGCCACCGTCAGCCAGCAGCGAACCATCTACAAGCCGCAGCCCATACCCGCTGCCCTCACCAGCTACCGGCCCGGTGACTACCGCATCGGCCCGGGTGACAACCTGATCATCACCGTGTGGGAACACGCCGAGCTGAACTCGCCCACCACCCAGACCCAGGTCGAGGCCAGCGCCCGCGTGGTGCGCCTGGACGGCACGCTGTACTACCCCTACATCAACTCGATCAAGGCCGGCGGCCTGACCGTGCCGGAGTTCCGCTCCAACCTGCAGAAAGCCCTGGGCCAATACCTGGCCGGCGCCCAGGTGGACGTCAACATCCAGGCCTACGACAGCCAGAAGGTGATCATCTCCGGGGCGGTGAAAAACCCCGGGCCGCAGTCGCTGAACAACATCCCGCTCAACCTGGTGAACGCCATCAGCCGCGCGGGGGGCGAGACCAGCGACGCCAACCTGGCCAACCTGATCCTCAAGCGTGATGGCCATGAATACGTGATGGACATCGACACCCTGAACCGCACCGACTCGCGCCTGAACGAGATCTACCTCAAGGACGGCGACCAGCTGCACCTGGGCAACGACCACGCCAACAAGGTCTACGTGCTGGGCGAGGTGCAGAAGCCCCAGGTGATGAACTACGGCACCAGCACCTTCAACCTGATGGAAGCCATCGGCAACGCCGGCGGCCTGAGCCAGGAAACCGCCAACGCCGAGGCCATCTACGTGATCCGCGGCGCCCAGGATGGCAACGGCCAGCCGCCGACGGTGTTCTACCTCAACGCCAAGAAGCCCACGGCGTTCCTGCTGGCGCGCCAGTTCGACCTGCGGACTTCGGACGTGGTGTTCGTCGGGCCGGCCAACATTACTCGCTGGAACCGCTTCATCAGCCAATTGCTGCCGTCGGCTACTGTCGTAGGAACGACGGCCGCGTTCAGCCACTAAGGCAGATGCTGGCCCGCAACTGATCCTGACCTTGATCTAGATCTGCCGTTGATCTGGCTTTTGATCTGCTGTTGATCTGGCTCTTGATCTTGATTGTATGCCCCGTAAAGCGCCCGGGCCGACTGGAGGCGTCGATCAACGGGCTGCCCGAAGGGCCGAGGCCGCAGGCCGAAGAGACGGTAACCCGCAGGCTTCTATAGCGGGTGCCGTCTGCCCGTTGAGCGGCGCCGGAAGGAGGGGACCCGTAGCGCAGCGGAGGGCCCAAGCAGGGGCAAGCCCTTTTTGCTTACTTTTTGGGGCGACTGCCAAAAAGTGAGTCGGCGTAAGGCCGAAACGGTCGGTGGTCGCACCGCGAAAATGGATATGTCCGAGCCCCTCAGAAGCGAGATTCGAAAGCCATGCACATATCCAATATCAAGGGTGATGCACAATCACCTTTCCGGCCTTACGCCGGCTCACTTTTTGTCAAACGCCACAAAAAGTAAGCAAAAAAGGCTTGCCCCTGCTTGGTCCCTACGCTTCGCTACGGGTCCCCTCCTTCCGGCGTCGCCCAAGCGGCCGACGGCCCGGAATAGAAGCGCCTCCGGTTCCGTCTTCCCCGGCTACCCCAGGGACCGCTTGGCCAACGCCTCCAGTCGGCCCTGGCGCTTTACGGGGCACACAATCAAGATCAAAGGCCGCACGGGATCAAGATCAAAAGCAGTACGCGGTGTTATCAGTTCATTCCCAAAAGCCCGCCGGCAACCCGGCGGGCTTTTTGCGTTATATGCCTTGGCAAACTTCCGCTAGCATTAGCCACATACCGCAATGCCAACGGAACCGTCATGCCCGATGCCGCCCCCCCTGAATTCGCCTCCCTGGTGCTGGACAACGGCCTGCGCGTGCAGCTGCGCCACGACCCGCGCCTGAAACGCGGCGCCGCCGCCCTGCGCGTGGCGGCCGGCAGCCATGACACCGACCCGGCCTTCCCCGGCCTGGCGCACTTCCTCGAACACCTGTTCTTCCTGGGCACCGCGCGCTACCACGACGACAACGCGCTGATGCCGTTCGTCCAGCGCCACGGCGGGCAACTGAACGCCAGCACCCGCGAGCGCACCACCGACTTCTTCTTCGAGCTGCCCACCGAGTCCTTCCCCGGCGCCCTCGAGCGCCTGTGCGAAATGCTCGCCCAGCCACGCCTGGAGCGCGAATACCAGCTGCGCGAACGCGAAGTGCTGCATGCCGAGTTCATCGCCTGGAGCCGCGACCCCCAGGCCCGTCACCTGCAGTGGCTGACCGCGCCGCTTGCCGCCAGCCACCCGCTGCGGGCCTTCCACGCGGGCAACCGCTACAGCCTGCCGGTGCCGCGCGAGGCGTTCCAGTACAGCCTGCTGGCGTTCTACCAGCGCTTCTACCAGGCCGGGCAGATGACCCTGTGCCTGGCCGGGCCGCAGCCGCTGGACGAGCTACGGCAACTGGCGCACAAGGCCGGCGCGCAGCTGCGTGCCGGCAGCCTCAGCCCGCGCAAGGCCAGCCCGGCCCTGCTGGACACCGCGCCTACGGCCATCGACGTCTTGGACCCCAGCCGGCTGAACCTGGTGTTCGCCTGCCATGAAGTGCCGGGCGACAGCGCTACCGCCATCGACTTCCTGGCCACCTGGCTGACGTCGCAGCAACCCGGCGGCCTGCTGGCCGAGCTGCAGCGCCGCGGCCTGGCGGAAGGCCTGAGCCTGACGCCGCTGTACTGTTTCGAGGACCAGGCGGTGCTGAACATCGAATGCAAGCTGACCGCCGCCGGCGAACCCATGCGCCCGTTGATCAGTGAGCTATGCCTGGCCTGGCTGGAGTTTTTCCAGTCCCACGACGACTGGCAGAGCCTGCGCGAGGAATACCGCCTGCTGCGCCAGCGCCGGCAGCTGGTGAGCACCGCCCTGGAACTGGCGCGCCACGACAGCGAGCACTTCGGCCAGGGCCATGACCTGGGCATCGGCCAGCCCGCCATCAACGCCCTGCGCGCCCTGCTCGGCCAGTTGCGCGGCGACACCATCCTGCATGGCCCGCTGGCGCGCCTGGCCACCGATACCGAGGTCAAATGGCGCCTGCCCCAGCGCAACCGCTTCCTGCGCCCCAGCCGCCGCCCGGACCAGATGGTGCCGCCACCCGCCTGCCTGGACGTGGTCAACACGCCGCAGTCGGCCAGCGCCGAGGGCTGCCTGTACCTGCGCTGGCGGGTCAAGTCGGCCCAGCGCGCCAGCCTCTGGCGGCTGCTGGACCACAACCTGGCCAAGCTGCGCGCCGAGGCCAGCCAGGCCGGTGTGCAGATGACCTTCACCAGCCTGGGCGACGACTGGCAGCTGCGCCTGTGCGGGGTGCAGGAACCCATGCCGGCGCTGGTCGAGCAGGCGCTGGAAAACCTCACGCAGCCGGCCCCCGAGGTGTGGCGCCAGGCCAGCCAGTTGAGCGCGCCTGCGCCCCTGATTCCCATCCGCGAGCTGCTCAAGCGCTTGCCGGAACACAGCCTGGGTTATTTCCAGGCGCCTTCGCGCGGCCGCGACGAGCAACTGCAACCGCCGCTGCTGCAGCGCCTGTGGCACGAAGCCCGCTGGGACGGGCTGGCCGTGGGCCTGGGCATGGGTGTCAGCCAGGCCATCAACGTGGCGTTGCTGCGCATGCCCGGCCGCGCCGACGGCCATTTGTGCCAGCCCCCGCTGCCGCTGCACGGCCGCACCTGGAGCCAGGTGGCCACCGAGTCCAATGAGCAGGCACTGCTGCTGTTCTGCCCGGCGGCCGGCGAAGACATCATCGACCAGGCCGCGTGGCAGATGCTTGGGCAACTGTGCCAGGCGCCGTTCTACCAGCGTATGCGCGTCGAACTGCAGCTGGGCTACGCGGTGTTCAGCGGCTTCCGGCAGATAGCCGGGCGCCCGGGCCTGCTGTTCGGCGTGCAGTCGCCCAGCACGCCGATGGCCGAGATCCTGGGGCATATCGAGACGTTCCTGGCCGCGCTGCCGGCGCTGATCCGCGGCCAGTCCGGCACCTCGTTGAGCAACCAGTGCCGCGACCTGGCCGCGCGCACCAGCCTGGCCGACATGGAACTGGGCCAGGCCGCCGAAAGCCTTTGGCAAGCACGCTTGGGCGGCCATTCGTCCGATTTCATCGATCAACTGCGCAAGGCCTTCGGCCGGCTGCGCAGCGATTCACTGCTGCAGGCCGCCGGGCAATTGCTGGAGGCTCAAGCTGGCTGGTTGTGCCTGGCCAACGGCCCGGCGGTGGGCGCGCAGTGGCAAGTGGCGGAGTGATCATTACGCAGGCTGTAATGAGCTTTCTCAGCCGTGTTAATGCAATTTAACGTTTCAGTACACCGGAATTTAGTAAGATAGGGGCCTAAGCAGATGAACATCTCCCAGCGGAGATGGCTCTGATGTGTTGCACCCGTACCACTTTCATCCATCACCCAGAAGGAGTCACCCTATGTGGACCAAACCAGCTTTCACCGACCTGCGCATCGGCTTTGAAGTCACCATGTACTTCGCCAGCCGTTGATTTTTATCGCAGTACAGCGCCTCGGTCAGCCGGGGCGTTTTTATTTTTGCTGTCCATCCTGAAGTCAGACGTCACAGGCCTCCCATGTACATCCAGATTCTAGGTTCTGCCGCCGGTGGCGGTTTCCCCCAGTGGAACTGCAACTGCGTGAACTGCAAGGGCTACCGCGACGGTACCCTGAATGCCAAGGCGCGTACCCAATCCTCGATCGCCCTGTCCGATGACGGCGTGCACTGGGTCCTGTGCAACGCCTCGCCAGACATCCGCGCCCAGCTGCAGGGCTTTGCGCCCATGCAACCGGCCCGCGCCCTGCGCGACACCGGCATCAACGCCATCATCCTGCTGGACAGCCAGATCGACCACACCACCGGCCTGCTGAGCCTGCGCGAAGGCTGCCCGCACCAGGTGTGGTGCACCGACATGGTCCACCAGGACCTGACCACCGGCTTCCCGCTGTTCAACATGCTCAGCCACTGGAACGGTGGCCTGCAGTGGAACCGCATCGAGCTGGAAGGCAGCTTCACCATCCCCGCCTGCCCGAACCTGCGCTTCACCCCGTTCCCGCTGCGCAGCGCTGCACCGCCCTATTCGCCGCACCGCTTCGATCCGCACCCGGGTGACAACCTGGGCCTGCGCGTGGAAGACCTGCGCACCGGCGGCAAGCTGTTCTACGCCCCGGGCCTGGGCCAGGTGGACGACACCCTGCTGGGCCACATGGCCGATGCCGACTGCCTGCTGGTGGACGGCACGCTGTGGGAGGATGATGAGATGCAGCGCCGTGGCGTGGGTACCCGCACCGGCCGCGAGATGGGCCACCTGTGCCAGAACGGCCCCGGCGGCATGCTGGAAGTGCTGGACGGCCTGAGCAAGCCGCGCAAGGTGCTGATCCACATCAACAACACCAACCCGATCCTCGATGAAGACTCGCCCGAGCGCGCCGAAGTGACCCGCCGCGGCGTGGAAGTCGCCTTCGATGGCATGAGCATCGAACTGTAGGAGTGTGAGCATGACCGACGCCAAGGCAATGTCCCCGGCCGAATTCGAGCAGGCCCTGCGCGCCAAGGGTGCGTACTACCACATCTACCACCCGTACCACGTGGCGATGTACGAAGGCCGCGCCACCCGCGAGCAGATCCAGGGCTGGGTGGCCAACCGGTTCTATTACCAGGTCAACATCCCCATGAAGGATGCCGCGATCCTGGCCAACTGCCCGGACCGCGAGGTGCGCCGCGAGTGGATTCAGCGCCTGCTGGACCACGACGGCGCCCCGGGCGAGGACGGCGGCATCGAGGCCTGGCTGCGCCTGGGCCAATCGGTGGGCCTGGACCCCGACCAGCTGCGCTCCCAGGAACTGGTGCTGCCCGGCGTGCGCTTTGCCGTGGACGCCTACGTCAACTTTGCCCGCCGCGCCAGCTGGCAGGAAGCGGCCAGCAGCTCGCTGACCGAACTGTTCGCGCCGCAGATCCACCAGTCGCGCCTGGACAGCTGGCCACAGCATTACCCGTGGATCGACCCGGCCGGCTACGAATACTTCCGCACCCGCCTGGGCCAGGCCCGGCGTGACGTGGAGCATGGCCTGGCCATCACCCTGCAGCACTACACCACTGCCGAGGGCCAGCAGCGCATGCTGGAGATCCTGCAGTTCAAGCTCGACATCCTGTGGACCATGCTCGACGCCATGACCATGGCCTACGAGCTGAACCGTCCGCCCTACCACAGCGTCACCGACCAGCGCGTCTGGCACAAGGGGATAGCCTTATGAGTTTCGATCGCAACCTGACACCCAAATGGCGCCCCGGCTATCGCTTCCAGTACGAGCCGGCGCAGCAAGGCCACGTGCTGCTCTATCCTGAAGGGATGATCAAGCTCAACGACAGCGCCAGCGCCATCGGCGGCCTGATCGATGGCCAGCGCAACGTCGCCGCCATCATCGCCGAGCTGGACAAGCAGTTCCCCGGCGTACCTGAGCTCGGTGACGACATCGAGCAATTCATGGAGGTCGCTCGTGCAGAGCACTGGATCGAACTTGCCTGAGCTGCCGGCCAAGCCTGCGGTCGGCCTGCCCCTGTGGCTGCTGGCCGAGCTGACCTACCGCTGCCCGTTGCAGTGTCCGTACTGCTCCAACCCCCTGGACTTCGCCGCCCAGGGCAAGGAGCTGACGACCGAGCAATGGTTCAAGGTATTTCGTGAAGCCCGGGAAATGGGCGCTGCACAAATCGGTTTCTCCGGTGGCGAGCCGCTGGTGCGCCAGGACCTCGCCGAGCTGATCCGCGAGGCGCGGCAGCTGGGGTTCTACACCAACCTGATCACCTCCGGCATCGGCCTCACCGAACAGAAGATCGCCGACTTCAAGACCGCCGGCCTGGACCATATCCAGATCAGCTTCCAGGCCAGCGACGAGCAGGTCAACAACCTGCTCGCCGGCTCGAAGAAGGCGTTCAAGCAGAAGCTGGAAATGGCCCGCGCGGTGAAAGCCCATGGCTACCCCATGGTGCTGAACTTCGTCACCCACCGGCACAACATCGACAAGATCGACCGCATCATCGAGCTGTGCATTGCCCTGGAAGCCGACTTCGTCGAGCTTGCCACCTGCCAGTTCTACGGCTGGGCCGAGCTCAACCGCCTGGGCCTGCTGCCCACCAAGGAGCAGCTGGTGCGCGCCGAGCGCATCACCAACGAGTACCGGGAAAAGCTGGCAGCCGAGGGCAACCCCTGCAAGCTGATCTTCGTCACCCCGGATTACTACGAGGAACGCCCCAAGGCGTGCATGAACGGCTGGGGCAGCATCTTCCTCACCGTGACCCCGGATGGCACCGCCCTGCCCTGCCACGGCGCGCGGCAGATGCCGATCCAGTTCCCCAATGTGCGCGAGCACAGCATGCAGCACATCTGGTACGAGTCTTTCGGCTTCAACCGCTTCCGTGGTTATGATTGGATGCCGGAGCCGTGCCGCTCCTGCGACGAGAAAGAAAAGGACTTCGGTGGCTGTCGTTGCCAGGCTTTCATGCTGACCGGCGATGCCAGCAATGCCGACCCCGTGTGCAGTAAATCGGCGGACCACGGGATCATCCTCAAGGCCCGTGAAGAGTCCGAGACTGCCACGCAGACGATCGAACAACTGGCCTTCCGTAATGAACGAAACTCGAGAATCATCGCCAAGGCCTGACCTGTTCAGCGCCGCCCAGGCCGTTGCCGCCGGCACCGACTTTGCCGAACTGGCGGTCGGCCCGGCGGGGCTGTTCTGGAACGAATTCCGCCCCCAGGATGCCGCCTGCCGGGTCTGGCAGTGGCAGGGCGAACAGGCGCGCTGCCTGACCCCTGATGGCTTCAGCGTGCGCAGCCGTGTCTACGAATACGGCGGTGGCTCGTTCTGCCTGGCCGGCGACGGCCTGGTGTTCGTCAACGAAGCCGACCAGCAGCTCTACTTCCAGGACCTGGCGGGCACCGCGCCCCGCCGCCTCAGCCACAACGACTGCCGCTACGGTGGCCTGCAGGCCAACGCCGAGTGGGTGTTCGCCGTGGAGGAAAGCCACCACGGCGCGCAGGTCGAACACCGCCTGGTGAGCCTTGCCCTGGCCGACGGCACGCGCCAGGTGCTGGCCGCAGGCGCTGATTTCTACGCCACGCCCAGCGTCAGCGACGACGGCCAGCGCCTGGCGTGGGTGGAGTGGAGCCGCCCCCACCAGCCCTGGACCATTACCCGCCTGATGACCTGCCGACGGCTGCCTTCGGGCGCCTGGGGGCAGCCTGAGCAAGTGGGTGGCGATCACGAACAATCGCTGCAGCAGCCGCGCTTCGATGCCGACGGCCGCCTGTGCTGCCTGTCCGACGTCGACGGCTTCTGGCAGCCCTGGGGCGAGACGGCAAACGGCTGGGCCTTGCTGCCCTCCCGCCGGGCGGACCATGCCGGCGCCCCTTGGCAGTTGGGCGCCAGCACCTGGCTGCCACTGGCGGGTGAGCGTTTCCTCGCCACCTGGTTCGAGGACGGCTTCGCCCGCCTGGGCATCTGCCAGCACGACGGCGTGATCCACGACTACAGCGGCGACTTCAGCCGCTTCCGTTGCCTGGCCATCGACGCGCAGTTCATCTACGCCATCGCCGCTTCTGCCACCTGCCCGCCAGCGGTCATCGCCATCGACCGCGCCAGCCGTCAGGCGCGGGTACTGGCCGGCGGCGTGCTACCGCTGCCCGCCGACCAAGTCAGCCGCCCGCAACCGCTGCGCTATACCAGTGGCGACGGCCAGGCCCACGGCTTCTTCTACCCGGCCATGAACGGCGACAGCCAGCCGCCGCTGGTGGTGTTCATCCACGGCGGCCCTACCTCGGCCTGCTTCCCGGTGTTCGACCCGCGCATCCAGTACTGGACCCAGCGCGGCTTCGCCGTTGCCGACCTCAACTACCGCGGCAGCAGCAGCTACGGCCGCGCCTACCGCCAGGCCCTGCACCTGCGCTGGGGTGAAATCGACGTGCAGGACGCCTGCGCGGTGGTCGGCCACCTGGCCGACCGCGGCCTGATCAACCCCCGCCAGGCGTTCATCCGCGGCGGCAGCGCCGGGGGCTATACCACCCTGTGCGCCCTGGCGTTTCACGACGTCTTCCGCGCCGGTGCCAGCCTGTACGGCGTCAGCGACCCGGTTGCCCTGGGCAAGGCCACGCACAAGTTCGAGGGCGACTACCTGGACTGGCTGATCGGCGACCCGCAGCGCGACGCCGCCCGCTACCGCGAGCGCACCCCGCTGCTGCACGCCGGCAGCATCAAGGCGCCGGTGATCTTCTTCCAGGGCGAGCTGGACGCCGTGGTAGTGCCCCAGCAGACCCGCGACATGCTCAAGGCCCTGCAGGACAACGGCCTTCCCGCCGAGGCGCACTTCTACCCGGACGAACGCCACGGCTTCCGCAAGGCGGCGAACCTGGCGCATGCGCTGGAGCAGGAGTGGGGGTTTTATCGGCGGGTGATGGAGGGGTAACGCAGGGTTGTGTCAGCCAACCGTAAGGGTGACAGGCTTGCCAATTCGGCTGAGCATCTCGCTTTTTCCGAAAGGGCCTTCAGCCGGACCGCCTCATCATGGGGAAACCCAAGATCGACGAAGACATTGCCGTCGGCTTCCGTGACATGACTGATTACATTATCTATTTTCACTTCTTGCCCGCCTCAAAAGGCTTCACCTCTGTCTTATCGGAGAGGTGGAGCCTAATCGCGGCAATCGAAAATGAATGTCAGCCGATTCGAGTTAAATCGTCAGGCATTTCTCAAATCAACGATTTCAACGTTTCGCGATGATATACACCGCATGCACGATCCCGGGGATGTAGCCGCACAGCGTCAGCAGGATATTCAGCCAGAAGGCACCGCCGAAACCCACTTGCAGGAAGACACCCAGCGGCGGCAGCAGGATGGCGACGATAATGCGGATAAAGTCCATGGTACGGCTCCTGGAGGTTGATAACCAACTGACATCACCGTGGGCGTGGGGTTCCTACAACAGGGCGTGTCGAGCACACAAGGCTCACAGCTCCAATCTCACAGGCTACGGCACGTTGCAACAGACTGTAGGAGCCGACCTTGGTCGCGATGCGCCGCGCGGGCGGCGCTCGATTTCAAGACCAACAGAAAAACCAAGGCATGCGCTTTTATGCCCTCATACGATTTCACGGCAGGCTCATCGGGGTTCTCGTCGAAGATCGAGTGCCGCCCACGCGGCGCATCGCGACCAAGGTCGGCTCCTACCGTTTGCTGCAACGCGCCATCGCCTGATGGACAGGCGCCGACAGTCATGCTTGCTCGCTTTTGTTAACAAAAAAAAACGCCCCGACCCAAGGGGGAATCCAGGCCGGGGCGTTGCGTAAACACGCAGACGGTACAGGGAAATCAGTGCAGGCGGTGGCTGCGCGCTCGGGCGAATGCCAGGCCCAGGCGCTGGAACAGCGGCGGCGCGGCCACCTCGTCGGGCGGCGCAACAGGCGCGCTCAAGTCGTCGATGATCAAGAGGATGTCCAGCGCGCGGCACAGCTGTTCCACGCCCTTGAGGTAGGCATCGGCGTCAGGGCCGGTGGTGGGCTGGAGCATGATGGCGACGGTCTGTGAATCAACCGCGGCGTGCAGGGCCGGCAGGTCGCCGAAGGCCAACGCATCGCCCGGCGCGTCGCCGCTTACGCGGATGATCTGGCCGGCGCGGCGGCGCAGCGCGCCCCAGTCGAGGGCCAGGGCCATGGCGGCTTCACGGGCGCTGGCATCGGTGCCCAGCAACAGGGCCTGGTCGCAGGCGGTGGCGTCGCACAGCTGGGCGAGGCTCGGCGCCAGGTTGAGCACGTCGGCCGGCTGCGTGGTCTTTCCTATGTAAACGCCCAGTTGTCTGTGACTACCCATTGCCATCAACCTACCTGCAACCCCTGTCAATGGCGCGTAGACTAGGCCTTTACCGGCCACTCGGCCATTTCGATTTTCGAGCTTTTTCGATAAGTAGAACTTATGGATTTCCGCCAACTGCGCTATTTCGTCGCGGTCTATGAAGAAGGCCACGTAGGCCGCGCCGCCGAGCGCCTGTCCCTGTCACAACCGGCCCTGTCGCAGCAGATTCGCCAGCTGGAACACAGCCTCGACGTCAGCCTGTTCGAGCGTGGCAACAAACGCCTGCTGCCGACCCTGGCGGCCCACACCCTCTACAACCATGCACTGCCGTTGCTCGACGGCATGCAGAAAGCCCGCGAGGCGTTGCTGGGTTTTCGTGGGCAGGCCCTGCGCACCTTAGCCATCGGCGTGCTGCAGACCGTGCACCCGGCGCTGGTGCCGCAGTTGCTGGAACGGGTGCGCAAGGCCCAGCCACACTTGGTGATCCAGATCTACGAGCTGTCGGGGCTGGAGATCGAGAAACGCCTGCTCAACGGCACCCTGGACATCGGCATCAGCTACCTGCCACCGCGCCAGCCGGGCATGCACGGCGTGCTGCTGTACGAGGACGAGCTGCAACTGGTGATACCGGCGGACCACCCGTTGCGCGAGTTCAAGAAGGTCTCGGTGCGCCAGGCCGCCGAGCTGCCCATGCTGTTGCTGGGCGAGGAGTTCCAGGTGCGGCAGATCTGGCAGGCGCAGCTGGCCGCCCTGGGCCGGCGCGCGCAGGTGCAGGCGGAACTGAACAACATGGCCGGCATCCTCGACAGCCTGCCCTACATGCGCCTGGCCACGGTGCTGCCCGGCCGCGCCCAGCAGATCGGCGAAGACCCGGAGCTGTTGTGGAAACCCCTCAGCGAACCGCGGGTGCCGTTGCAGGTGGGCCTGGTGTACCGCGACGCCCAGCGCCAGCAGGCCTCGGTGACGCTGCTGCGGCAACTGCTGGAAGACGTCATCGCGCCAGCCCTGGGCTGACCCGCCGCAGGCAATAAAAAACCCCGCCGGGGCGGGGTTTCACAGACTGTATCCCTGAGGTCCTTTTCAGCCCGCCGTCCAGTGGTGGGTTCCTTGCGTGTCCGTGTTCTGTTGGGCGCTTCCTGCGCGACGTCCATGAGCAAAGATTACCCTCTGGATCCATGGCATCGAAAGCGCCTAAAGCCGCCAAGGCATGTAGGAGAAAGCCTACATGCCTGTCGGACTTTTAGAACTGCTCTGCATCCAGCAGGAACAACGACTCGCTGCCACCCTTGACCGACGCGGTCAGCGAGTGGATGCGCGGCAACAGGCGGGCGAAGTAGAAGCGCGCGGTGCCCAGCTTGCTGGCGTAGAAGTCTTCCTGCGCTTCCTTGCCCAGCGCGGCCTTGGCCATCAGTGCCCACATGTAGGCGTAGGCGGTGTAACCGAACACGTGCAGGTACTCCACCGACGCCGCGCCGATTTCGTTCGGGTCGTTCTTGACGCGGTCCAGCAGCCAGGCGGTGAGGTCATCGAGGTTGGCCAGGGCCGCGGCCAGCGGCTTGGTGAACTCGGCCAGGGCCGGCGCGGCGGTGTCGATGAAGTGGCGGATCTCGTCGGCGAACAGCTGGTAGTACGCACCACCGCTGCCGATCACCTTGCGGCCCACCAGGTCCAGGGCCTGGATGCCGTTGGTGCCTTCGTAGATCTGGGTGATGCGCACGTCACGCACCAGCTGCTCCTGGCCCCACTCGCGGATATAGCCGTGGCCGCCGAACACCTGCTGGCCCAGCACGGTGGTTTCCAGGCCCAGGTCGGAAAGGAACGCCTTGGCCACCGGGGTCAGCAGCGCCACCAGGTCCTCGGCGCGCTTGCGCACGGCCGGGTCTTCGCTGAACTTGGCGGTGTCCAGTTGCATGGCCACGTAGGTGGAGAAGGCGCGGCCGCCCTCGTTGCTGGCCTTCATGGTCAGCAGCATGCGGCGCACGTCCGGGTGCACGATGATCGGGTCGGCAACCTTGTCCTTGGCCTTGGGGCCGGTGGGCGAACGGCTTTGCAGGCGGTCGCGGGCGTATTCCACGGCGCTCTGGTAGGAACGCTCGGCCGATGCCAGGCCCTGGATACCCACGCCCAGGCGTTCGTAGTTCATCATGGTGAACATGGCCGCCAGGCCCTTGTTCGGCTCGCCGACGATATAGCCCACCGCCTCGTCGAAGTTCATCACGCAGGTGGCCGAGCCCTGCAGGCCCATCTTGTGCTCGATGGAGCCACAGCTCACGGCGTTGCGCGCACCCAGGCTGCCGTCGGCGTTGACCATGAACTTGGGCACCAGGAACAGCGAGATGCCCTTGGGCCCCGCCGGCGCGTCCGGCAGCTTGGCCAGCACCAGGTGAATGATGTTCTCGGTGAGGTCGTGCTCGCCGCCAGTAATGAAGATCTTGGTGCCGCTGACCTTGTAGCTGCCGTCCGCCTGGGGCTCGGCCTTGGTGCGGATGATGCCCAGGTCGGTACCGGCGTGGGCTTCGGTCAGGCACATGGAGCCGGCCCAGGTGCCGGCGTACATGTTCGGCAGGTAGGTCTGCTTCAGTTCCTCGCTGGCGTGGGCGTGCAGCGACAGGCAGGCGCCGGAGGTGAGCATCGGGTACAGGCCGAAGGCTAGGCTTGATGAGTTGATCATCTCCTCGACCTGGGCCGACACGGCCTTGGGCATGCCCATACCGCCGTAGGCCGGGTCGCCGCCCACGCCTACCCAGCCGCCTTCGGCGTAGGTCTGGTAAGCCTGGGGGAAGCCATCGGGGGTGCTGACCACGGTGTCTTTCCAGCGGCAGCCCTGCTCGTCGCTGTTGCGGTTCAGTGGCGCGATGCTGCGGCTGGAGACCTTGCCGGCCTCTTCGAGGATGGCTTCCACCGTGTCCGCGTCCACCACTTCCGCCAGGGCCGGTAGCTGGGCCCAGAGGCTGGCCACATCGAAAACTTCATTGAGGACGAAGCGCATATCGCGCAGGGGCGCTTTGTAGTCAGCCATGGCAACCTCGCAAAGGGGGACTGGGACAGTGGATAAATCCAGTGTACCCCAACAACTTTTGCGACACATAGGGTCGTCATGTGACCAAACAGTCACTATCGGTCATGGCTTTTACCCCCGTAGCAGCGGCCAAAGGCCGCGTCCACAACCTAAGCCGAAGCCTGGGTACGCACCGCACCACGGCGGCTCTGGCCAAAGCCGACCACACAGTTACGCCCCGCGCCCTTCGCGCTGTACAGCGCTTCGTCGGCAGACTTGAGTACTTCCTCCGGTGTACGGTGGTCGATCAGCCGCTCAGCCACGCCAATGCTGATGGTCACCGACACGCTGGACGCACCGGCGCCATGGCGGCGCTGGCGGCCCTGCTTGTCGTCCTGGGGGCGGTCGGGGTTGCGCAGCTGGATGTTATAGCTGGCAATCGCCTCGCGGATGGCCTCCAGGTGCGGCATGCACTCTTCCATGGTCTTGGCGGCGAACACCAGGGCGAATTCCTCGCCACCGTAGCGGTAGGCGCGGCCGCCGCCTGTCACCTTGGACAGCTTGCTGGCCACCAGGCGCAGCACCTGGTCACCGACGTCGTGGCCGTGGGTGTCGTTGAATTTCTTGAAATGGTCGACGTCGGTCATGGCCAGCACGTAGTTGCGGCCCAGGCGCTGCATGCGTTCGTTGAGCGCGCGCCGCCCGGGCAAGCCGGTGAGCTCGTCGCGGAACGCCATCTGGTAGGCCTCGTGGGCCACGGCCGAAGCAATCATCAGCATCACCTGGCTGCACATGATGTTCAGCGTGAACGGCAGGATGAAGGTCTTGGGCAACATCCAGAACAGCCCCAGCAGCCCCACCAGCTGCGCCGCATGCAGCGGCCGCGGCTCGCGCAGGTACTGCACCAGCAGCAGCACCGCCGCCAGGAAGAACACCGGGTAGGCCATCTGGATCAGGCTCATCCATTGCCAGTGCCACGACGGCCAGCGAATTTCCGCCAGCCAGTTGAGCAGGGGCACCGGGAAGCTCTGTTCAAGCCCCAGGGCAGTGCTGCCCACGGCCAGCAGCACGGCGAAGCGCGCCACCATGTCCTGGAACAGATGGGTGCGTTCCTGCCAGCCGCCGAACAGGCCGAACAGCGCCGGCAACAGCAGGCAGCACAGGTGGAAGGTCACGGCGGCGTCGTCGCGCACCCGGCCGTGGTCACGGTAGTAGTCGGTCTGGGTGTCGAGCAAAAAGTAGGCGATGTACACCGTGACCATCAGGAACAGCTCGCGCTGGCGGCGATACACCGCGCAGTACGCGCCGCCCAACAGCAACACCAGGGTGGGCAGCACGTTGAACAGCGAGGTGAAGAATACGTTGAGGTCCCTTACATAGGCAGCCGCGAGCCCTGCCAGCAACAGCAGCAGCGACGGTAGGAAATGGCTGAAATGGAACATGGGTGAACGTGACAAAAGGGAAATCCGATACCAGGACAAGGTTGTGGCATTGTGCCTTCACCTGTATCGGCCGTGATGCGGATTGTTTAATGTCCAAAACAATATTTTGAAGATTGGCGCCAAAAAAAAACCGCTGCCCGAAGGCAGCGGTTTTCATCCAAGCGCGTGGCCGCTTAGTAGCTGAGGCCGAAGTGCTCTTCGTTCATTTCCATCAGGTTGTTGGCGCCCGACAGGATCGCCGCCACGTGGGTACGGGTACGCGGCAGGATGCGCTGGAAGTAGAAGCGCGCGGTCTGCAGCTTGGCGGTGTAGAACGCTTCCTCGGTGGTGCCGGCAGCCAGTTTCTCGGCGGCCAGGCGCGCCATGTCGGCCCAGAAGTAGGCCAGGCAGGCGTAACCGGAGTACATCAGGTAGTCCACCGAAGCCGCGCCCACTTCCTCGCGGTCCTTCATGGCGGCCATGCCGATCTTCATGGTCAGCTCGCCCCACTCCTTGTTCAGCTGCGCCAACGGGGTGACGAACTCGGTGACGGCTTCGTTGCCTTCGTTGTTCTGGCAGAACTTGTGGACGATCTTGGTGAAGCCCTTCAGCGCCTCGCCTTGGGTCATCAGCACCTTGCGGCCCAGCAGGTCGAGGGCCTGGATGCCGGTGGTGCCCTCGTACAGCATGGAGATACGGCTGTCACGGACGTTCTGCTCCATGCCCCACTCGGCGATGAAGCCGTGGCCACCGTAGATCTGCACGCCGTGGTTGGCCGACTCGAAGCCCACCTCGGTCATGAACGCCTTGGCGATCGGGGTCATGAAGGCCAGCAGCGCGTCGGCCTTCTTCTTCTCTTCCTCGTCGGTGCCGTATTTGACGATGTCCACCTGCTTGGCGGTGAAGTACACCATGGCACGGTTGCCTTCGGCGAAGGCCTTCATGGTCAGCAGCATGCGGCGCACGTCAGGGTGCACGATGATCGGGTCGGCAGCCTTGTCCGGGGCTTTCGGGCCGGTGAGCGAGCGCATCTGCAGGCGGTCACGGGCATATTTCAGGCCACCCTGGAACGCCACTTCGGCGTGGGCCAGGCCTTGCAGCGCGGTACCCAGGCGAGCGGTGTTCATGAAGGTGAACATGCAGTTCAGGCCTTTGTTCGCCGGGCCGATCAGGAAACCGGTGGCCGCGTCGAAGTTCATCACGCAGGTGGCGTTGCCGTGGATGCCCATCTTGTGTTCGATGGAGCCGCAGGTCACGGCGTTGCGCGCGCCCAGGCTGCCATCGGCGTTGGGCAGGAACTTGGGCACGATGAACAGCGAGATGCCCTTGGTGCCGGCCGGTGCATCGGGCAGGCGAGCCAGCACGATGTGGACGATGTTGTCGGCCATGTCGTGTTCACCGGCCGAGATGAAGATCTTGGTGCCGGTGACCTTGTAGGTGCCGTCGGCCTGTGGCTCGGCCTTGGTGCGCAGCATGCCCAGGTCGGTGCCGCAATGCGGTTCGGTCAGGCACATGGTGCCGGTCCACTCGCCCGACACCAGTTTGGTCAGGTAGGCGTCCTGCTGCTCGGCGGTGCCGTGCTCGGAAATGGTGTTCATGGCACCGTGGGACAGGCCTGGGTACATGCCCCACGACCAGTTCGACTCACCCACCATCTCGCTGACCGCCAGGCCCAGGGACTCGGGCAGGCCTTGGCCGCCGTGCGCCACGTCGTGGGCCAGGCTTGGCCAGCCGCCTTCGACGAACTGCTTGTAGGCTTCCTTGAAGCCGGTCGGCGTCTTCACGCCCGACTCGCTCCAGGTACAGCCTTCGGTGTCACCCACCCGGTTCAGCGGAGCCAGTACCTGCTCGCAAAACTTGGCGCCTTCCTCAAGGATAGCGTCGACCATGTCCGGGGTAGCGTCCTGGCAAGCCGGCAGGCTTTGATAGTGCGCTTCATAGCCAAGCAGTTCGTCACGTACGAAGCGAATATCACGCAAGGGGGCCTTGTAGTCAGGCATAGCGATAAACCTCTGCTGATGAAACTGGAATGTGGTGACCGCAACAGACCAACCAGCGGTGGATGGCTCTCTGTCAAACAGTTGTTTGAAACATACGTTTACGCCGAAAAGTTGTCAAGCATCCTTCGACCAGACTACACCCGGTGGCCAGGAATTGCGCGCGCAGGGGGGTACGCCGCAGGCCATGAATGGTGCGGTGAATGATGGAGGATCAGCGAGGGAGAAACAGCGTAGCCTCTGCCGCAGGCTGCGCTGGCCCCTGAGTTCACTGGGGATCTACAGTGAGGCTCGGGGCCCGCGCAGCCTGGCGGCAGCGGCTACGGGAAGGGGGTCAGGCGTAGGTGTCGATCAGGGTGCCGAGGGTTTCGTTGGCGGCTTTCTCGACCTTCAGGCCGGCTTCCACTTCAAGCTTGCCCTGGGTCAGTTGCACGGCACTGCCGGCCAGGTCTTGCTGGCTGCGGTCGACGCTCAGCAGTTGCTGCGCCTGCAGGTTGGTGGACTGGTTGCCGACAGACGGGCGGTCGGCCGAGTTGCTGGCGATCTGCGCGGCCGCCTGGTCGACGCGGTTCTGGCCATTCTGGATGGTGCTCAGGCCGGCGTAGTAGGCGCTGCTTCCCGAGATTTGCATCGGCAGGCTCCGGTAGAAAAATGTATATGGGCGCCATTGAAGCAGAAGGCGCCAATAAACTCACGTCAAAAACCCTAATGGCCTATTGCCCTGTCATAGCCACAGCCTAATCCAGCAGGTCCAGCTGCAGGTGCTCGGCAACCATGGCCGCCGAATTGATCTTCAGCCGCGGCACCCGCCCCAGGCACGGCGCTGGCAGGCATTCGGCCAGGGTGGCGAGGTTTTCCTCAAGGCGCGAGGTGCGCCCATCGATGACATTGGCCACCCAACCGGCCAGCTGCAAGCCGTCGCGGGCGATGGCCTCGGCGGTCAGCAGGGCATGGTTGATGCAGCCCAGGCGCACGCCCACCACCAGGATCACCGGCAGCTTCAGGGCAATGGCCAGGTCGGACAGGTTGGCCTGCCCGGACAACGGCACTCGCCAACCCCCTGCCCCCTCGATCAGGGTGAAGTCGGCCTGCTGGGCGAGAATCTCGCGCATGGGCTCCAGCAGGCCCTGCACGCTCAGGCTGACGCCGGCTTCCCGGGCAGCCAGGTGCGGGGCGATGGCCGGCTCGAAGGCGATCGGGTTGACCTGTTCGTAGGGCAGCTGGATCGAGCTTTCGGCGATCAGCGCCAGGGCGTCGGCGTTGCGCAGGCCCTTGGGCGTCACGTCGCAGCCCGAGGCTACCGGCTTTGCCCCCAGGGTGCTCAGGCCATTGAGCCGCGCGGCGTGCAGCAGGCCGGCGGCGATGGTGGTCTTGCCGACGTCAGTGTCAGTGCCGGCGATAAAGTAGGCTGGGCCCATTTCAGTTTCCCCCGTCCAGCGGCTTGCGCAACACCGCGTAGACCACCTGGTAAGTAGCCGGCAAGCCTTGTGGCTGGCGGAATTGCTCGTATGCCTGCAACAACCCGGTCATGCGCGCACGGCCGGTAAGGCCGCCGGGGCGGCCCGGGTTGAGGTTGTGGGCGCCCAGGGCCTTGAGCTCATGGGTCAGCCCACGCACATCAGGGTAGTACAAGACATGGGGAACCTGTTCCAGACTTATAACCTGCAGGCCGCTGGCGCCGCACAATTGCTGGTAATCCTCGAACCTGCGGAAGCGGTTGACGTGGACCATACCGTCCACGGCCTGCCAGCTGTCGCGCAGCTCGCCCAGGGTGCCCACGCACAGGCTGGCGAACGCCATCACCCCGCCAGGCTGCAGGCTGCGCCGGGCTTCGCCCAGCACGGCGGCGAAATCGCTGCACCACTGCACGGCCAGGCTGGAGAACAGCAGGTCGACGCTGGCGCTCGCCAGGGGCAGGCGCTCGGCGTCGCCGACTACATGGGCCTGGGCACCGCCCAAGGGGCGGGCGTGTTGCAGCATGCCCTCGGCAATGTCCACCGCCACGCCATAGGCGTCGGCATAGGTGCCGGCCAGGGCGCGGCTGAAATAGCCGGTGCCGCTGCCCAGGTCCACCCAGCGCCGCGGTTGCAGGCCTTCGGGCAGCCGTTCGAGCAGCGCGTTGCCGACGTTGCGCTGCAGCTCGGCAACGCTGTCGTAGCTGGCTGCGGCGCGGGAAAAGGACGCCGCCACCTGACGCTTGTCCGGCAAGGCGCCGGGCAACGGTGGCGTGGAGAGATCAGTCATCGGGGGACTCGTGCAGAAAGGCCTGGATGGCAGCCGCCAATTCGTGGGGGTCTTCCAGGGGGAAAGCGTGGCTGGCCGCTTCAATGAGGCCAACTTCAATATCCGGCAGCAGCGCCAGCACGTCGCCGGCCACTTCGGCCGGCACCAGCGCGTCGTGGCCGCCGTACAGGTGCAGCTGCGGCCCGGCATAGGCTTGCAGGGCGGCGCGAATGTCCAGCTGGGCCAGCAGCTCCAGGCCGTGCAACAGGTGCGCGGGCAAGGTCGCGGGCGCGCCAGCGGCCAGCAGTTTCGACAGGCTGCGCGGGTCGTCCGCCGCGCCCTGGGCGCACAGCAGGCTGAAGCGCTTCAAGGTGCTTTGTGGGTTGCCACTGCAACCGGCCAGGAAGGCGTCGAAGGTCTGCGCCGGCATGGCGTTGGGCCACTCGGCGCGGGCCACGAAGCAGGGGTTGCTGGCCAGGGTCACCAGGCCGCAGCAACGGTCGCCACGGCGGGCGGCCAGTTCAGCGGCGAGCATGCCCCCCAGCGACCAGCCACCCAGCCAGCAGTCCTGCGGCACGCTGGCATCCAGGGCCTCGAGCCAGGCCGCCAGGTCACTGCTGCCCGGTTCCGGCAAAGGTTCGATGTGCACGTGCAAGTGCTCATCCAACCCCTGCAACGCAGCCACTAACGGTTGCAAGGGCGCCGGGCCCATGCCCCAGCCCGGCAACAGAATCAGGCGATCACGCATCGCACAGCTCCAGCAACGGATAACAATCAGCCAGTGCATTCAACAATAGCTGCACCTGGGCTTCGCTGTGGGCCGCCGACAGGGTCACGCGCAGGCGCGCGCTGCCCGCCGGCACGGTGGGGGGGCGGATGGCACTGACCATGATGCCGCGCTCGCGCAGCAGCTGCGACAGGCGCACGGCCCGGCCGGCGTCGCCGATCAGGATCGGCTGGATGGGCGTGAAGCTGTCCATCAGTTGCAGGCCGATCTGCTCGGCGCCCTGGCGGAACTGGCGAATCAGGCTGGCCAGGTGCTCGCGGCGCCAGTGCTCGGTGCGCAGCAGCTCCAGGCTCTTGAGCGTGGCGCAGGCCAGCGCCGGTGGCTGGCTGGTGGTGTAGATGTAGGGCCGGGCGAACTGCACCAGCGCCTCGATCAGGTCATCGCTGCCGGCCACGAAAGCGCCGGCGGTGCCGAAGGCCTTGCCGAGGGTGCCGACCAGCACGGGCACGTCCTCCAGGCCCAGGCCGAAGTGCTCGACGATACCGGCGCCGTGGGCACCCAGCGGGCCGAAGCCGTGGGCGTCGTCCACCATCAGCCAGGCACCCTTGGCCCGGGCAGCCTTGGCCAGGGCCGGCAGGTCGGCGATGTCGCCGTCCATGCTGAACACGCCATCGGTGACCACCAGGGTATTGCCGGTGGCTTTTTCCAGGCGGTTGGCCAGGCTGGCGGGGTCGTTGTGCAGGTAACGGTTGAAGCGCGCGCCGCTGAGCAGGCCGGCGTCCAGCAGCGAGGCATGGTTGAGGCGGTCCTGCAGCACCGTGTCGCCCTGCCCCACCAGCGCGGTCACCGCGCCCAGGTTGGCCATGTAGCCGGTGGAGAACAGCAGCGCCCGCGGGCGCCCGGTCAGTTCGGCCAGGGCCAGCTCCAGTTCGTGGTGCGGGCCGCTGTGGCCAATCACCAGGTGCGAGGCGCCGCCGCCCACGCCCCAGCGCTCGGCGCCAGCGCGCCAGGCGGCAATCACCTCGGGGTGATTGGCCAGGCCCAGGTAGTCGTTGTTGCAGAAGGCCAGCAGCGGCTGGCCGTCCACCACCACTTGCGGGCCCTGGGGGCTCTCAAGCAGTGGCCGCTGGCGGTACAGGTCGGCGGCGCGGCGCTCGGCCAGCCGCGCGCTGAGGTCGAAGGCCACCGGCGCTTACGCCGACGCGGCGTCGTAGAACAGCTCACCGCTCTTCTGCTCTACCAGGGCCTGCTCGATGGCGGCCTGGTGAACTTCGTCGGCGTGCTCTTCGCGGGCTTCGGGCTGGATGCCCAGGCGCGCGAACAGCGCCATGTCCTTGTCGGCCTGCGGGTTGGCGGTGGTCAGCAGCTTGTCGCCGTAGAAGATCGAGTTGGCACCGGCGAAGAACGCCAGGGCCTGCATCTGTTCGTTCATGGCTTCGCGGCCGGCGGACAGGCGCACGTGGGACTGCGGCATCAGGATGCGCGCCACGGCCAGCATGCGGATGAAGTCGAACGGGTCGACGTCCTCGGCGTTTTCCAGCGGCGTGCCGGCCACTTTCACCAGCATGTTGATAGGCACCGACTCCGGGTGCTCCGGCAGGTTGGCCAGCTGGATCAGCAGGCCGGCGCGGTCGTCCAGCGACTCGCCCATGCCCAGGATGCCGCCCGAGCAGATCTTCATGCCGGCGTCACGCACGTAGGCCAACGTCTGCAGGCGCTCGCTGTAGGTGCGGGTGGTGATGATGCTGCCGTAGAACTCAGGCGAGGTGTCGAGGTTGTGGTTGTAGTAATCCAGGCCAGCCTCGGCCAGGGCCGCGGTCTGCTCCTTGTCCAGTTTGCCCAGGGTCATGCAGGTTTCCAGGCCCATGGCCTTGACGCCCGCGACCATCTTCAGCACGTAGGGCATGTCCTTGGCCGACGGGTGTTTCCACGCCGCGCCCATGCAGAAACGGGTGGAGCCGATGGCCTTGGCCCGCGCGGCCTCCTCCAGCACCTTCTGCACCTCCATCAGCTTTTCTTTTTCCAGGCCGGTGTTGTAGTGGCCGGACTGTGGGCAGTATTTGCAGTCTTCGGGGCAGGCGCCGGTCTTGATCGACAGCAGGGTCGAGACCTGCACGCGGTTGGCGTCGAAATGCGCCCGGTGCACGGTCTGGGCCTGGAACAGCAGGTCGTTGAAAGGCTGGGTGAACAAGGCCTTGACCTCGGCCAGGGACCAGTCGTGACGAAGCGTTGCAGTTGTGCTGGCGCTCATGGGCGATTCCTTGGTTATGCTTGGGCTGGCGACCGGGGTAAGGGATATATCCACAGGCGCCACACGGATAATGGGCATATTTAAGGAAGACGCATGGACTGTCAACCGGGTCACGGAAGGCTGGTTTACAAGTGGTTAAATAACAACCAACAGTGTTTGTTGTGCGACGAGCACGCCGATCAACCCTACCCCCTGTGCAGCGCCTGCGAAGCCGAGCTGCCGTGGCTGGACGAGCGCTGCCTGTGCTGCGCCCTGCCGCTGCCGATCAACGGCATGCTGTGCGGCCAGTGCGCGCGCCGGGCGCCGCCGTTCAACCAGGTGGAGGTGCCCTTCCACTACGGGTTTCCGCTGGACAGCCTGATCAGCCGCTTCAAGCACCAGGCGCGCTGGCCGCTGGGGCGCCTGCTCGGGCACCTGCTGGGGCAGTGGCTGCTGGCCCGTTTCGACGACGGCCTGCCCCGCCCGGACCTGCTGCTGCCGCTGCCCATGGGCCGCAAGCGCCTGCGCCAGCGCGGCTTCAACCAGGCGGCAATGCTGGCGCGCTGGCTGGGGCCGCAGCTGGGCCTGGCGGTGGACGAGCACATGCTCTTGCGCCCCCATGAAACCCTTGCCCAGCAGGACCTGGACGCCCGCCAACGGCAGCGCAACCTGTTGCAGGCCTTCACCCTGGAGCCGCGTGCGCGGGTGCAAGGCCGCCACCTGGCGCTGGTGGATGACGTGATGACCACCGGCGCCACGGCCCGCGCCCTGGCGCAACTGCTGCTGCGCGCCGGCGCCGCGCGGGTGGATGTGTATTGCCTGGCGCGCACGCCGAAACCGGGCGCGGCTTGACTTGCCTGGCGTCGGGGTTCAACGTCGTGGGCTCAATAAAACCGACACAGCGCCACTACCGCCATGCCTTTGCCCAGCCTGCTGACCCAACACATCGCCCGCCGCCCGCAGCGCATCACCCTGCTGCAGCACATCGCCGAACAGGGCTCGATCACCCGCGCCGCCAAGGCCGCGGGGCTCAGCTACAAGGGCGCCTGGGACGCCATCGACGAGCTCAACAACCTGGCCCACACGCCGTTGGTGGAGCGCGCCGTGGGCGGCAAGGGCGGCGGTGGCGCGCGCCTGTCCAAGGAAGGCGAGCGGGTGCTGCGCCTGTACCAGCGCCTGCAGGCGCTGCAGGCCCAGGTGCTGGAAGTGGCCGAGGACGTCAGCGACCTCGACCTGCTCAGCCGCCTGATGCTGCGCACCAGCGCACGCAACCAGCTGCAGGGCCGGGTGTGCGCCGTCACCCCGCAGGGCCGCAACGATTTGGTGGAACTGGACCTGGGCGCCGGCCTGTCCCTGAGCGCGCAGATTACCCACGAGAGCACCGAGACCCTGGAGCTGGCCGATGGCGTGCAGGTTTTGGCGCTGATCAAAGCCGGCTGGCTGCGCCTGCACGACGCCGCAGGGCCCGCACCTGCGGGCGACAACGGCTTGGTAGGCCGGGTGGAGCAGATCATCGACGACCCCGAGGGCCCAACCGAGGTGCGCGTGGGGTTGGCCAACGGGCAGACGTTGTGTGCGCTGGAGAATGCGGCGCGGGTCGAGGAGCTGGGGTTGGTGGAAGGCAAGGATGTGTTGGTGGCGTTTGCGCCGACGTTTGTGTTGTTGGGTACACCGCTTTAGATCCTGCAACGGCCGGACGCGGCCTGCGGCCGCTGCTACACCGTTTTTCGTAGCAGCGGCCGCCGGCCGCGTCCTGCGCCCCCTGCTACACCGTTTTTCGTAGCAGCGGCCGCCGGCCGCGTCCCTGGCCCCCCCATTATGTTGCCAGGTGTGTACTGCAACATCCCTGTCACACCCCCTGCCTAGCGTGATCCCCCTAACCGCAGGGAGCCTGATCATGCACCTCTTACAAGACCAAGAACCCACCGACCTTGAACGCCTGACCGGCCTCACCCGCCGCCACTTCCTCGCCGCCGGCGCCCTGGGCGGCGCAGCGCTGTTCCTGGGCGGCAGCCTGCTGGCGCGCAGCGTCAACGCCGCCACGGGCAGCGGTACCTTGCTGGGCTTCGACGGCATCGCCGCCGCCACCGCCGACAGCATCAGCCTGCCCCCCGGCTACCAGGCCCAGGTGCTGATCAGCTGGGGCCAGCCGCTGCACGCCGAAGGCCCGGCCTTCGACCCCAGCGGCCACGGCAGCGCGGCCCATCAGGAACTGCAGTTCGGCGACAACAACGACGGCATGAGCCTGTTCCCGTTCAAGGACCAGCCCGACCGCGCCCTGCTGGCCATCAACAACGAATACACCAACTACCGCTACCTCTACGCCCACGGCGGCCGCCCACAGTCGGCCGAAGACGTGCGCAAGGCCCTGGCCAGCGAAGGCGTGTCGGTGATCGAGGTGCAGCGCCAGGGCGGCGAGTGGCGCTTCGTCCAGGGCTCGCCCTACAACCGCCGTATCCACGGCAACTCGCCCATCGCCTTCGGCGGCCCGGCCGCAGGCCACGCGCTGCTCAAAACCGCCGCCGACCCGCAAGGCCTGAAAGTGCTGGGCACCTTCCAGAACTGCGCCAACGGCAAGACCCCCTGGGGCACCTACCTCACTTGCGAGGAAAACTTCAGCGACTGCTTCGGCAGCAGCGCGGCCACGCCCAGCTTCGACGCCGCGCAAAAGCGCTATGGCCTGAGTGCCGCCAGCAAGGAAGTCGACTGGCACCCCCACGACCCGCGCTTCGACGTGGCGCACACCCCCAACGAATTCAACCGCCACGGCTGGATCGTCGAAATCGACCCGTTCGACCCCGCCTCCACGCCCATCAAGCGCACCGCCCTGGGCCGTTTCAAGCACGAGAACGCCGCCCTGGCGCAAACCCGTGACGGCCGCGCCGTGGTGTACATGGGCGACGACGAACGCGGCGAGTTCATCTACAAGTTCGTCAGCCGCGACCGGGTGGACAGCGGCCAGCGCGACCTGCTCGACCACGGCACCCTGTACGTGGCGCGCTTCGACGCCGGCAGCCAGCACAAGGGCCAGGGCCAGTGGCTGGAGCTGAGCCACGGCCAGCACGGCCTGGACGCCGGCAACGGCTTCGCCAGCCAGGCCGAGGTGCTGATCCACGCACGCCTGGCCGCCAGCCACCGCCAGGCCACGCGCATGGACCGCCCCGAATGGATAGTAGTGAGCCCGCGCGACGGCCAGGTCTACTGCACCCTCACCAACAACAGCAAGCGCGGCGAAGACGGCCAGCCGGTAGGCGGCCCCAACCCGCGGGCGAAGAACATCTACGGGCAGATCCTGCGCTGGCGCGAACAAGGCGACGACCACGGCGCCATGGCCTTCGAGTGGGACCTGTTCGCCGTGGCCGGCAACCCCACGGTCCACGCCGGCAAGCCCGAGGGCGGCTCCGCCAACATCAATGCCATGAACATGTTCAACAGCCCCGACGGCCTGGGCTTCGATGACGCCGGCCGGCTGTGGATACTCACCGACGGCGACACCAGCAACAGCGGCGACTTCGCCGGCATGGGCAACAACCAGATGCTCTGCGCCGACCCCCACAGCGGCGAGATCCGCCGCTTCATGGTCGGCCCGGTAGGCTGCGAGGTCACCGGCATCAGCTTCGCCCCCGACCAGCGCAGCCTGTTCGTGGGCATCCAGCACCCCGGCGAGAACGGCGGCTCGACCTTCCCCGAGCACCTGCCGGGCGGCAAGCCGCGCTCGTCGGTGATGGTCATCAGCCGCACCGACGGCGGTGTGATCGGCGCCTGACCCCACGCCGCGTCTGGTACGATAGCCTGCCGGACGCGGCCACCTGCCGCACGCAGGAGTCAGCATGTCCCACCCGTTTGAAACCCTCACCCCCGACCTGGTGCTCGATGCCGTCGAAAGCATCGGCTTCCTCAGCGACGCCCGCGTGCTGGCGCTCAACAGCTACGAGAACCGTGTGTACCAGGTGGGCATCGAGGACGGCCAGCCGCTGATCGCCAAGTTCTACCGCCCGGACCGCTGGACCGACGCCGCCATTCTCGAAGAACACAGCTTCACCGCCGAACTGGCCGACTGCGAAGTGCCGGTAGTGGCGCCGATGATCCACGAGGGCAAGACCCTGTTCGAACACCAGGGCTTCCGTTTCACCCTGTTCCCCCGCCGTGGCGGCCGCGCGCCCGAGCCCGGCAACCTCGACCAGCTGTACCGCCTGGGCCAGTTGCTGGGCCGCCTGCATGCCGTGGGCGCCACCCGGCCGTTCGAGCACCGCGAGGCGCTGGGGGTGAAGAACTTTGGCCAGGACTCGCTGGACACCCTGCTGGAAGGCAACTTCGTACCGCGCAGCCTGCTGCCCGCTTACGAGTCGGTGGCCCGCGACCTGCTCAAGCGCGTCGAGCAGATCTACCGCGACACCCCGCACCAGAACATCCGCATGCACGGCGACTGCCACCCCGGCAACATGATGTGCCGCGACGAGATGTTCCACATCGTCGACCTCGACGACTGCCGCATGGGCCCTGCCGTGCAGGACCTGTGGATGATGCTGGCCGGCGACCGCCAGGAATGCCTGGGCCAGCTGTCGGAACTGATGGACGGCTACAGCGAATTCCACGACTTCGACCCGCGCGAACTGGCGCTGATCGAGCCGCTGCGCGCCCTGCGCCTGATGCACTACAGTGCCTGGCTGGCGCGCCGCTGGGATGACCCGGCGTTCCCGCGCAGCTTCCCCTGGTTCGGCACCGAACGCTATTGGGGCGACCAGGTGCTGGCCCTGCGCGAGCAGCTGGCGGCGCTCAACGAAGAGCCGCTGAAACTGTTCTGAAACCAATAATCAGCAACACCGTGACCACTGCCTGGAACAACAAGGACGCTACATGCAAGCCGCCAACCCGCGCCGCGGGTACCTGCTGGGCCTGACGGCCTACACCTGCTGGGGACTGTTCCCGCTCTACTTCAAGGCGATCGAGAGCGTCCCCGCCCTGGAAATCATTGTCAGCCGCGTGCTCTGGTCGGCGCTGTTCGGCTCCCTGCTGCTGGCCGCCTGGAAGCACCCCGGCTGGTGGCGCGAGCTGCGCGACAACCCGCGCCGGCTGGCCATCCTGGCGGGCAGTGGCGCGCTGATCGCGGCCAACTGGCTGATCTACGTGTGGGCGGTGAACAACGGGCGCATGGTGGAGGCCAGCCTGGGTTACTACATCAACCCGCTGGTGAACGTGGTGCTGGGCATGCTGTTGCTGGGCGAGCGGCTGCGGCGCCTGCAGTGGCTGGCCGTGGGCCTGGCCGCGGTAGGGGTGGCGCAACAAGTGTGGCTGGTGGGCAGCCTGCCCTGGGTGTCGCTGGCGCTGGCGCTGAGCTTCGGCTTCTATGGCCTGATCCGCAAGCAGGCGCCAGTGGCCGCGCTGCCAGGCCTGGTGGTGGAAACCTGGCTGCTGGTGCCCCTGGCACTCGGCTGGCTGGCGTTCAACCCCGGCGTGCCCAGCGCCCAGCCAGACTTCTGGTTGACCACCGACGGCCTCTGGCTGCTGGCCGCCGGGCCGATCACCCTGGTGCCGCTGGTCAGCTTCAACGCCGCCGCGCGCCATCTGCCCTACACCACCTTGGGCTTCCTGCAATACCTGGCGCCGACCCTGGTGCTGTTGCTGGCGGTGTTCAAATACCATGAGCCGCTGGGCGCCAACGCGCTGGTCGCCTTCGGTTTCATCTGGGCCGGGCTGATCCTGTACAGCATCGATGCGGTGGTGAATCTGCGTCGCAAAGCCTGATCAAAAAACGCTCAAACCTCTGCAGGCCACGGTTCTCGTGGCCTGCAACGGATTACCCCAAGGTTATCCACAGCACGATCCCCGCCGTTTGTGCACAAGCCCCTGAAATTGCTCATTTTTTGCTCATACAGCCAGGAAGCCCGGCCCGCGTGCGTCTGCGCGGTGTTCCCCCAGCTTATCCACAGGCAGGTGCAAGATAAACATGAACAACTTTCACGGCTCGGTGCGCAGCACCAGCTCCACCATCAAGTCATCGGCCAGGGCTTCGAGGCGCTGCTGCAACTGCTCCACCGCCAGGGTCAGCGGCAAGCCCAGCACCGCTTCGGCGTGAAACAGCGGTTCGCTGCTCATGGGCGCCGGGCGCACGTCGGTCACCAGGCGCTCGACGTTGACGCCCTGCTCGGCGAGCAGGTGGGTGATGTCACGAACGATGCCGGGGCGGTCGTTGCCCACCAGTTCCATGGCGATGGGCCTCCAGGTGCAGCTCTGCTCGATACCGGTCTCGGCGATCAGCACGCGGATGCCCTTGGCCGCCAGCGCCTGCAGCGCTGCCAGCAGCTCTTCATGGCTTTCGGCCGGCACCGCCACCCGCAGGATCCCGGCGAACTGCCCGGCCAGGCGCGACATGCGGCTTTCCAGCCAGTTGCCGTTGTGGTCCGCCACGCATTGGGCTATCCGTTCGACCTGCCCGGGCTTGTCCGGGGCAAAAACCGTCAATACTAAGTGCTCCACGCTGGCACCCTCTTGTTGTGGTCGGTTGAGTATAGGCAACCCGCAACAGCGCCTGTCTTCAAACCGGCGTCGTCTGCATCGCGGCCAAGGCCGGCTCCTACGCGGTCGTGGTAGGAGCCGG
>NZ_JBWGIG010000038.1:0-59773 GCF_056312595.1 Pseudomonas sp. GYB4201
CGTCCGGCCCCACCTGCGATTGTGGGCCCGGACGCCGCCTGGCGGCAGCTGCTACGGTGGGTTCATGCGTTCGCAGAGGCGCGCCAGCGCCTCCACCATCTGCCCGCTCGGGCGCTCCACTCCCGGATCTCCCACCACCACCCTGCCCTTGATCGGCCACTTGCGCCAGGCATCGGCCTGGGTTTGATTGGGCACCACGATTACCTGCGGGTCCCGCTGCAGCACCGCCTCCAGGCTCACCTGGGGCGCCGGCAACGCCAGATCGTCGAACACATTGCGCCCGCCACAGACACTCAAGCCATCACTGATGACCTGCCCGCCGCCCACGGTGTACAGCGGCGCATCCCACACCTGATAGAACACCCGCAACGGCACGCTGCGCCGGTAGCGTTCGCGCAACGCCGCCACGCGCAGGCGGAAGGCATCGGCCAACTGGCGGCCGCGTTCGGCCTGGCCCAGGGGCACGGCAATCTGTGCGAGCTCGGCGGCCAGGTCTTCAAGGGAATGGGGTTCGGCGGTCATCAGCTGAATGCCCAGGCGCCGCAGCTGCTCGCGCTGGGCGGAGCCGACGCTGCCTGGCCACAGCAGGATCAGGTCGGGCTTGAGCGCCAGCAGCTGCTCCACGTCCAACTGCCCGTAATGCCCCACCGACTGCAGGTGTTCAAGCCCGGCGGGCCGCGGTCCGGCATCCAGCAAGCCGACCAGGCGGCCTTGGCCACCGACTTCCACGGCAATTTCAGTCAAGGAAGGCGCCAGGCTGACCACCCGCTGCGCCGCGCCGGCCTGGGCACATAGCACCAGCAGCAGGCAGGCGAGCAGTTGGCGCATCAGCCCAGCTGGCGCGGAATGCGGTAGAGGCAGAGCAGCAGCACGCTGGACAGCGCCAACAGGCACAGTGGCACCGCTTCCAGCCCGAACAGCACCGCCAGGGCGGCGATCCAGGCGGGCAGGCCGGCGAACAGGAACGCCATGCGCCGGGTGGCGGCCAGGGCGATCCAGGCCGCGGGTTCCTGGGCGGTGTCGAGGGCTTGCTGGGTGGCGATCAGCCTGCGCTTGTAGGCGCCGAAGCGTGGCAGGCTGAGGAACATCGAGGCGATGCCGGCGATGAACATGGGCATCGCCAGCACGGGCATGAGGTCGTCACTCTGGCCGAAGGCCCAGCTCATGACGAACAAGGGCAGCAGGGTCAGCGCCAGTTGCTGCCACCAGGCTACCGCCAAACGGCGGCGCACCTGCGAACGGGTCACGCCCGATCGGCCTCGCTTTGGTGTTCATTGCCCATCATGTGCCCCAGCTTGCCGGCCTTGGTGGCCAGGTAGTGCTTGTTGTGCGGGTTGTGGCCAGTGTGCAGCGGCACGCGCTCGGCGACCACGATGTTCATGTTGGTCAGCGCCTTGACCTTGCGCGGGTTGTTGGTCATCAGGCGCAGCGATTTCACGCCCAGGTGCTCCAGCATCGGCTGGCACATGGCGTAGTCGCGCTGGTCGGCGGCAAAGCCCAGGCGCTCGTTGGCTTCGACGGTGTCGGCGCCGCCATCCTGCAGCTCATAGGCACGGATCTTGTTCAGCAGGCCAATGCCGCGGCCCTCCTGACGCAGGTACAGCAGCACGCCACGGCCTTCACGGGCGATGGCTTGCAGGGCGGCTTCGAGCTGCGAACCGCAGTCGCAACGCTGGCTGAACAGGGCATCGCCGGTCAGGCACTCGGAGTGCAGGCGGCCCAGCACGGGTTCGCCATCGGCGACATCGCCCAGGCTCAGCACGACGTGCTCGCGGCCGGTGGCCTCATCGAGGAAACCGTGCATGGTGAATTGCGCAAAAGGCGTTGGCAGCTTGGAAGCGGCGACGAAAACGACGGGCACCGGGTGCTCCTATCAAATATCTGACATGAATATTGACCAAGGTCTGCATTGTAACAGCAGCTTACTGACGACGCTTAGGCTGAATTTCGCAGCATAAAGATCAGGAAGTTTGATCGCTTATGGCGTAAAGGGATAAGGCTGCTGCCAGCGGTCGAACAGCGGGCGCAGTTCGCCGCTGGGCACCAGCTGGTCCATGCGCCGGTCGAACAGCGCCAGCAGCGCCCGCCCGTTGGGGGTGTCGGCAAAGCCGAGGAACAGCGGCAGCTCGGCGATGTGGGTGAGCTTGAAGCGCCCCGGCTGGTCGGCCTGCTTGAGCACGCCGAGGATTTCGGTCTGGGCGTCGATGTAGTAGTCGGCACGGTCGTGGAGCAGCATCGGCAGGATGCCGGTGCGGCGCTGCACTTCATTGAACTGGTGGATACCGGGCAGGTAGCGCTCGAAGCCGTAGCCACGCACCCAGGCCAGGCGGAAGTGACCAATGCTGTTCAGGGTTGGCGCCGGCTTGTCAGCCAGGCCCAGGGCGTAGATGTGATCGGTGTCGTAATGCCAGCGGGGGTAGAGGGTGTTGGCAATTTCGTCGTGATAGGAGCCGACCCAGGCATCGGCTTCACCGCGCTGCACCAGGCCGACCGAGCGCATGTAGGGCGTGCTGCGGGTTTCCAGCTTGACGCCAGCCGGCTCGAACACCTTGCGCAGGATGTCCCAGGCCAGGCCGCTACCGTCGGCGTTGGTGTAGTCGCTCCACTCCTCGCTGGCCACCTGGATGTGCGCCGGCAGCGGCTCGGCGACTGCCGCCGTGCAGAGGGCCAGCAGGCCGAACACCATCAGCATCCTTGCGATCATGAGCCGCCTCCTGTCGTCGTGCCCTACCCAGCCTTAAACGAAGTGCCACCCCCATACCACCACCTGCATCGCCAGCCAGGCGAACACGCCGGCCAGCACGTCATCGAGCATGATGCCGACGCCGCCATGCACATGCCGGTCGATCCAGCGGATCGGCCATGGCTTGAGTATGTCGAAGAAACGGAACATCAGGAACCCGACCAGTATCCATTCCCAGCCATCGGGCACCAGCCACAGGGTTATCCACATGCCGACCATTTCATCCCAGACGATGCCTTCGTGGTCGTGCACGCCCAGGTCGTTGGCGACCTTGCCGCACAGCCAGAAGCCGAACAGCATGGTCACGCCCAGCATCAGCCAGTAACCCCAGTCGGGCAGCATCTGCCACAACGGGATGAATGGGATGGCGACCAGCGAGCCCCAGGTGCCCGGCGCCTTGGGCAGGGTGCCGGAGCCGAAGCCGAATGCCAGGAAGTGCCAGGGGTTGCGCCAGACGGACGGCGGCACGTTCTCTGCCGGTACCTGGTTGGGGTGGTCTGTCACGGTGTCTCCCGAAAATGTTGATAACCCCGAACAGCCGGGGTGATGTCGCAGCCCTTGCCATCGTGCAGGCTGACGCCCTGGCCTTCGCGGACCTGGCCCAGCACGTGGATCGGCCAGCCTTCGGCACGAAGGCCGGGCAGGTGCGCCGCAGGCAGGCTGAACACCAGCACGTAGTCGTCGCCACCGGTAAGGGCAGCGGTTTGCGCCGCGTCCCGGCCCAGCAGGCCAACCAGTGCATTCGACAGCGGCAAGGCGTCCAGTTCAAGCGCCAGGGCCACGCCGGAAGCCGACGCGATATGCCCGCAATCGGCCAGAAGGCCGTCGGAAATATCCATGGCAGCCGTAGCCTTGCCGCGCAACGCCTGGCCCAGGCCAAACTGCGGTGGTGGCGACCAGTAATGCGCCAGCAGCGGCTCGGCGATGGCCGCGTCGGCCTGCGCCTGCCCCAGCACCAGTGGCAAGGCGCCAGCGGCATCACCCAGCACGCCGCCCACGCACAGCAGGTCGCCAGCACGTGCGCCCGAGCGCAGCAGCGCCTGGCCGGCCGGCACGCCGCCGAACACGGTCATGGTCAGGCTCAGCGGCCCGCGGGTGGTGTCGCCGCCGATCAGGCTCAGGCGGCATTGCGTGGCCATGCGGTTCAGGCCTTCGGCAAACGCCTGCAGCCAGCCTTCGGCCACCGACGGCAAGGTCAGGGCAAGGGTAAAGCCTATGGGGTCGGCGCCCATGGCCGCCAGGTCACTGGCCGCCACCGCCAGCGCGCGCTGGCCAAGGAGGAAGGGGTCGGCGGCATCAGGGAAATGCACCCCGGCCACCAGGGTATCGGTCGACACGGCCAACTGCTGGCCGGCTGGCAGGGCCAGCAGGGCGCAGTCATCACCGATGCCGAGCGCCACCCCGTCGCCGGCCTGCGCACAGGGCGCGGCGGCGAAGTAGTGTCGTATCAGCTCAAACTCGCCCATGGTATGCAAGCGCGTGGATCAGCGCTTGAATGCCTTCACTTCGGCGGCACGCACGTTCGGCGCGACCTTGTCGAGCACGCCGTTGACGAACTTGTGGCCGTCGGTGGAACCGAACACCTTGGCCAGCTCGATACCCTCGTTGATCACCACGCGGTACGGCACGTCGACGCGCTTGAGCAGCTCCCAGGTGGACAGGCGCAGCACGGCCAGTTCCACAGGGTCCAGCTCTTCCAGCGCCAGGTCCATGCACGGCTTGAGCACGGCATCGATCTCGGTCTTGCTGGCCGGCACGCCGTGGAGGATCTCGCGGAAGTAGGCACCGTCGACGTCAGTGAAGTCGTTGTCGACCCGGAACTGCGCTTCGATCTCGTTCAGCGAGTGGCTAGCCATGTGCCATTGGTACAGGGCTTGGGTGGCCAGCTTGCGGGCTTCGCGACGCTTCATGCTCTTGGAAGGTTTGCCAGCATCCGCAGGTTTTGGATCGCGCGGGTTGAAACGATCGCTTTCGTCGGAAATCACTTGGCCTCCAACTGCGACAGCAGGCTGACCATTTCCAGGGCGGACAGGGCAGCTTCGGCGCCCTTGTTGCCAGCCTTGGTGCCGGAACGCTCGATGGCCTGTTCGATGGAGTCGACGGTCAGCACGCCAAAGGCGACCGGCACACCGAATTCCATGGAAACCTGGGACAGGCCCTTGGTGCATTCACCGGCCACGTATTCGAAGTGCGGAGTGCCGCCACGAATGACCGCGCCCAGCGCGATGATCGCGTCGTACTCGCCCTGCTGGGCGACTTTCTGCGCTACCAGCGGGATTTCGAAGGCGCCAGGGGCGCGGATGATGGTGATGTCGCTTTCGCTGATACCGTGGCGAACCAGGGCGTCGACGGCGCCGCTGACCAGGCTTTCGACGACGAAGCTGTTGAATCGGCCAACCACCAGGGCATAGCGACCTTTGGGGGCGATGAAGGTACCTTCGATGGTCTTCAGGGTCATTCGGGTGTGTCTCGTCTTAAAGAGCAGGGGCGCCAGCGGCGCCCCATGGGGGTAATGGGCCACGAACAAGAACGTGCGGGGTCACTGAAAACCATAGCGCTGGCCTGGCAATCTGGCGACCCTGGAACCGTGTTTATTCGGAGGGCACGTATTCTACTACTTCCAGGTCGAATCCGGATATCGCATTGAACTTCATTGGCGAACTCATCAGGCGCATTTTGCGCACGCCCAGGTCGCGAAGGATCTGCGAACCGGCACCGACGATGCTGTAGGTGGTCGGTTTTTTCACCGGCGCGCTCTCCGCCGTCTCGCGGATATGTGCCAGCAGCACGTCACCGTCCACCGGGTTGCCAAGCAACAGCACCACGCCGCTGCCCGCCTCGGAAACCGCGCTCATGGCGGCCCGCAGGCTCCAGCGGCCGGGCTGCTTGACCATCAGCAGGTCGCGCAGCGGGTCCATGTTGTGCACCCGTACCAGGGTCGGTTCCTCGGCGCAGATGGTGCCCAGGGTCAGCGCCATGTGCACGTCGCCTTCCACCGCGTCGCGGTAGGTCACCAGGTTGAACTGGCCCAGTTCGCTGTCCAGCGGTTGCTCGGCAATCCGCTGAACGGTACGTTCGTGGATCATGCGGTAGTGGATCAGGTCGGCGATGGTGCCGATCTTGATGTTGTGTTCGGCAGCGAAGGTTTCCAGTTCCGCACGGCGGGACATGGTGCCATCGTCGTTCATCACTTCGCAGATCACGCCGCTGGGCTCAAACCCCGCCATGCGCGCCAGGTCGCAGGCAGCTTCCGTGTGCCCGGCACGGGCCAGGGTGCCACCGGCCTGGGCCATCAGCGGGAAGATGTGGCCAGGGCTGACGATGTCCTCGGCCTTGGCGTCCTTGGCAGCGGCAGCCTGCACGGTGCGCGCGCGGTCGGCGGCAGAGATGCCGGTGGTCACGCCTTCGGCGGCCTCGATGGACACGGTGAACTTGGTGCCGAAGCCCGAACCGTTGCGTGGCGCCATCAGCGGCAGCTTCAGCAACTCGCAGCGCTCGCGGGTCATGGGCATGCAGATCAGGCCGCGGGCGTGCTTGGCCATGAAGTTGATGTGCTCGGCCTGGCAGCATTCGGCGGCCATGATCAGGTCGCCTTCGTTCTCGCGGTCTTCGTCATCCATGAGGATGACCATCTTGCCCTGGCGGATGTCTTCCACCAGTTCTTCGATTGTGTTGAGCGCCACGCGGCACCCCCTATATCAGGACTTGAGGTAGCCGTTGGCGGCCAGGAAGCTCTCGGTGATGCCACCGGCAGACGGCTCGGCGGCCTTGTCACCCAGCAGCAGGCGCTCCAGGTAACGGGCCAGCAGGTCCACTTCCAGGTTGACCTTACGGCCGGCACGGTAGTCGGCCATGATGGTTTCGGCCAGGGTGTGCGGGACGATGGTCAGCTCGAACTCGGCGCCGTCCACGGCGTTCACGGTCAGGCTGGTGCCGTCGACGGTGATCGAGCCCTTGTGGGCGATGTACTTGGCCAGCTCCTTCGGTGCGCGCACGCGGAACTGGATGGCACGGGCGTTTTCCTCGCGGGAAACGATTTCGCCGACACCGTCGACGTGGCCGCTGACCAGGTGGCCGCCCAGGCGCGAGCTTGGGGTCAGGGCCTTTTCCAGGTTCACCCGGCTGCCAGCCTTGAGTTCGTGGAAGGCGGTGCAGTCCAGGGTCTCGCGGCTGACGTCGGCCCAGAAGCCGTCGCCCGGCAGCTCCACGGCAGTCAGGCACACGCCGTTGACCGCGATGCTGTCGCCCAGCTTGACGTCGGCAAGGTCCAGCTTGCCGGTTTCTACGTAAACGCGCACGTCACCGCCCTTGGGGGTCAACGAACGGATGCTGCCGATGGATTCGATAATGCCGGTGAACATGGATCCTCCTACGGAACCGGGCCTGCGCTGGGCGCGAGGCGCAAATTATACGCTTGCCGCCGGGGCAGGTATTGCGATGACTCGCCAGTCATCCCCCACTGCGCGCATTTCAATGATTTTCAGCCGGGGCGCCTCGCTCATGCGCGCCAGCGGCCAGTCCAGCAACGGCCGCGCGCTGGAGCCGAGGAACTGGCCGGCGACGAACAACTGGAACTCGTCCACCAGGCCCTGGCGGGCGAAGGCGCCAGCCAGGGTGGGGCCGGCTTCCACGAGAATTTCGCTGGCGCCGCGGGCGGCCAGCAGCGTCAGCAACTGCGCCAGGTCGACGTGGCCGTCGACGGCGCCCACCAGCAACAGCTCATGGCCGTGCTGCTGATACACGCTGGCGTCCGCGCCTTCGGCACAGCTGACCACCAGCGCCGGGCCGGCCTGGAAGAACGGCGCGTCCAGCGGGACCCGCAGGCGGCCGTCGATCAGCACGCGCAGCGGTGGGCGGCTGAGCGCCAGCGCCGTGGTCTCGGCGTCCAGGCCCAATTGCTCGGCGCGCACGGTCATGCGCGCGCCATCGGCCAGCACGCTGTCGGCGCCGGTCAGCACGATGCTCGAACGCGCACGCAGGCGCTGCACCGCCGAGCGGGCCGCCGGGCCGGTAATCCATTGGCTCTCGCCGCTGGCCATGGCCGTGCGCCCGTCCAGGCTCATGGCCAGCTTGACCCGCACGAAGGGCACGCCGTGCTCCATGCGCTTGAGGAAGCCAGGGTTCAGGGCCCGGGATTCAGCCTCCAGCACACCGCTGAGCACCTCGATGCCGACATCAGCCAGGCGCTTCAGGCCACGGCCGGCGACTTCCGGGTTGGGGTCCTGCATGGCCGCCACCACTCGCGCCAGCCCGGCATTCACCAGGGCCTCGGCGCACGGCGGGGTGCGGCCATGGTGGCTGCACGGCTCAAGGGTGACGTAGGCGGTGGCGCCACGCGCCAGCTCGCCGGCCTGGCGCAGGGCATGCGCCTCGGCGTGGGGCTCGCCGGCGCGCACGTGCCAGCCCTCGCCCACTACCTGGCCATCACGCACGATCACGCAGCCCACCCGGGGGTTGGGGTGCGTGGTGTACAGGCCGCGGCGCGCCAGTTCGATGGCGCGGGCCATGTAATGGGCGTCGAGGACGGCTTGCTCGCTGGGCATGGTCATTCCTTGGCGGGTTCGCGGGCCAGGCGGTCGATTTCCTCGCGGAACTCGTCCAGGTCCTGGAAGCGCCGGTACACCGAGGCGAAGCGGATGTAGGCAACCTCATCGAGCTTCTGCAGCTCGGCCATCACCAGCTCGCCGACGACCAGCGACTTGACCTCGCGCTCGCCGGTGGCGCGCAGCTTGTGCTTGATGTGGGCCAGGGCCGCTTCCAGGCGCTCGACGCTGACCGGGCGTTTTTCCAGCGCCCGCTGCATGCCGGCGCGCAGTTTTTCTTCGTCGAAGGGCTGGCGGCTACCGTCCTGCTTGATCAGGCGCGGCAAAACCAGTTCGGCGGTTTCGAAGGTGGTGAAACGCTCACCGCAGGCCAGGCATTCGCGACGGCGGCGCACTTGCTCGCCCTCGGCGACCAGTCGCGAGTCGATGACCTTGGTGTCGTTGGCACCGCAGAAGGGACAGTGCATGGTGGCAGGCAACAAAAAATGGGAGGGCCATGGTAGCGCATCCCACTGGCAAGACAAGCCAAAGGCTTTACGGTATACAGAGGTTATTTATTGCGATGGATCTGCCGATGCCTCTACGCCCCCTGATTTTGCTGAGCCTGGTCGCGTTGCTCGCGGCCTGCGGCAGCGACAAGCCCAAGCCGGTGGCGCCCGTCGCGCCCGCCCCGAAAGCCGCCATCGGCGCCCAGCAGCCACTGGGCCCACTGCCCGCCTACCAGCGTGAGCTGACCGGCACCGTGCTCGGCGCCCCGGCCGGCGCCGAGGTGGAGCTGGCTTTGCTGGCAGTGGACGAGCGCGGCCGCCCGCAGCAATTGCTGGCCAGCGGCAAGTGGAGCGGCACGGGCAAACCCCTGGGCTTCCAACTGCGCTTCAACCCCGAGGCCTTCCCCGCCAACCTGCGGGTGGAGCTGCGCGGCCGCGCCAGCCAGTCCGGGGTGCTGATCCTGCACTTGCCGGCGGTACCGGTGGCGCAGCCTGCCACCCAGGCCCTGGGTAACCTGCAGCTGCTGCAAGCGCCATGATCCACCTGCAACAGGCCTTGAGCGAGCTGCTGGGCGATGCACAACTGGTCAGCACCGCGCTGCCCGACACCGATATCCGCCTGTGGCTGATCGACGGCGACAACATGGACCGCGCCTTCAGCCCCGAGGAAACCCGGCGCATCCTCCACGAGCCGCCGTATTGGAGCTTCTGCTGGGCCAGCGGCCTGGCCATGGCGCGCTTCCTGGCCGAGCAGCCGCACTGGGTAGCCGGCAAGCGCGTGCTGGATTTCGGCGCCGGTTCCGGCGTGGTGGCCATTGCCGCAGCCAAGGCCGGTGCCGCCGAGGTGGTGGCCTGCGACCTCGACCCACTGGCCCTGGACGCCTGCCGCGCCAACGCCGCGCTCAACGGCGTGACGCTGGGCTACTCGGCGGACTTCTTCGCCGAGGCCGACCGCTTCGACCTGATCCTGGTGGCCGACGTGCTCTACGATCGCGCCAACCTGCCCCTGCTCGACCATTTCCTCAGCCGCGGGCGCCAGGCGCTGGTGGCCGACTCACGGGTGCGCGACTTCAGCCACCCGGTCTACCGCCCACTGGGCCAGTTGCACGCCTGCACCTTGCCGGACCTGGCCGAGCCCCACGAGTTTCGCCACGTCAGCCTCTATCACGCGCAGCGCGGCTGAGGCGCTTCCGGCCAGCAGCGCCAGCCTTTATAGTGCGGGTATTACCGCTTTTTTCGAGATGCACGATGAGCCAGTCCACGCCGTATATTTTCGATGTCACCACTGCCACCTTCCAACAGGACGTGATCGACAAGTCGTTCGAGCAGCCCGTGCTGGTGGACTTCTGGGCCGAGTGGTGCGCCCCCTGCAAGGTGCTGATGCCGCTGCTGGAAAAGATCGCCGAGAGTTACCAGGGCGAGCTGTTGCTGGCCAAGGTCAATTGCGACGTGGAGCAGGACATCGTCGCCCACTTCGGCATTCGCAGCCTGCCTACCGTGGTGCTGTTCAAGGAAGGCAAGCCGGTGGATGGTTTCGCCGAAGCGCGCCCGGAAGCCGAGATCCGCGCCATGCTGGAGCCGCATGTGCACATGCCCGAAGCTGCCGCCGCCGACCCGCTGGAAGCGGCCCAGGCGCTGTTCAACGAAGGCCAGTTCGCCAAGGCCGAGGAGATCCTGCGGGTGCTGCTGGGCGAGGACAACAGCAACGCCCTGGCACTGATCCTGTACGCCCGCTGCCTGGCCGAACGCAACGAACTGGGTGAAGCCCAGGCCGTGCTGGACGCGGTCAAGGGCGACGAGCACAAGCCCGCCCTGGCCGGCGCCAAGGCGCAGCTGACCTTCCTGCGCCAGGCCGCCGACCTGCCCGACGTCGCCGACCTCAAGACCCGCGTCGCACAGAACCCGGGCGACGACGAGGCGGTGTTCCAGTTGGCGATCCAGCAGCTGTCGCGCCAGCAGTACGAAGCAGCGCTGGACGCCCTGCTGAAACTGTTCGTGCGCAACCGCAGCTTCAACGAAGGCGTGGCGCACAAGACCCTGCTGCAGGTGTTCGAGCTGCTGGGCAATGATCACCCGCTGGTCACCACCTACCGCCGCAAGCTGTTCGCCGCCCTCTACTGAGTCATTCGACCCAGCAATACAGCGGCGCGTCGGCGCCGCTTTCCACTCGCACTTCCCGGCAATGGCGCAGGCGTACCAACAGGCGCTTGCCCGCTGCCACGCTGCCCGCCAGGCCTTCCAGCTGCCCCAGCAGTTCCGGGCCGCTGACCTGCCCTGCCTGTTGCACCAGTTGCAGCGTGGCCTGCCACAGGGCGTCGTCCTGCCCGGCCGGCTTGGCCGCCGGAGTTGCCGGAGCCTGCGCCTGCACGTTCAACTGCGCGCCCAGGTGCTGCCAGTCGGCGGCGTCCATCTCGATGGTCAGGTCCACCGGCCAGGCGCCGATGCTTCCGCGAATTCGTAGCATGTTGAGTCCTCGTCTGCGAAGGGCCATGTTCCCATATCTGCGCAAACCCTGAACACCGTAGCCGCTGCCGAAGGCTGCGCTGGCCGGTGTGAACATCAGGGATCTGGAGTGTGGCTGAGGGCCAGCGCAGCCTGGCGGCAGCGGCTACGCGCGGTGACAAATTTCATCTGGGCATTTATGGTGCTGGCACTTTAAAGTTGTTATAACGTTACAATTATTCATCTTTCCTCAGGACATTTTCATGCGCCGACTTCTGCTCGCCCTGCCCTTCGCGCTGCTACCACTGGCCATTGCCCACGCCGACGACACCCCGGTAAAACACGGCAGCCTGGGCACGCATGAACACGGCACGGCCCGCGTCAACGCGGCGCTGGACGACCAGACCCTGGCGCTGGAACTGCAGACCCCGGCCATGAACATCGTCGGCTTCGAACACCTGGCCACCACTGACGCCGACAAGGCCGCCGTGGCCAAGGCCCGCGCCCTGCTGGAACAGCCCCTGGCGCTGTTCAACCTGCCGGCCGCCGCCGGTTGCAGCGTGGCCAGCCAGCACCTGCAGAGCCCGCTGTTCGGCGACGTGATGCCCGCCGAGGATGGCGACGATGACGACCACGATCACGACGAGCACGCCGCCGGCGCCGAGCACCACCACAGCGAGATCCACGCCAGCTACGAATTCACCTGCACCGCGCCGGACAAGCTCAAGGGCCTGGACCTGTCGCAGGTGTTCAAGACCTTCCCCGCCACCCACAAAGTGGTGGTGCAGATGATCGGCCCGGCCGGCCAGAAAGGCCTGGAGGCCACCCCGGACAACAGCACCCTGGGTTTCTGATGGCCAGCACAGCCCTTATCGAACTGCGCGACCTGCACTTTGCCTGGCCGCGCCAGCCGGCGCTGCTGGACATACCCGCGTTCCGCCTGGAACCCGGCGAGACGCTGTTCCTCAAAGGCCCCAGCGGCAGTGGCAAGACCACCCTGCTGGGCCTGCTGGGCGGCGTGCAGAAGCCCGTCAGTGGCAGCGTGCAGGTGCTGGGCCATGAACTGGGTGACATGAGCCAGGGCCGCCGCGACCGTTTCCGCGTCGACCACACCGGCTACATCTTCCAGCAGTTCAACCTGCTGCCGTTCCTGTCGGTGCGCGAAAACGTCGAGCTGCCCTGCCACTTCTCGCGCCAGCGCGCCGAGCGGGCCAGGCAGCGTCACGGCAGCATCGACCAGGCAGCGGCCACCCTGCTGGCGCACCTGGGCCTCACCGACCCGGCGCTGTTGCAACGCCGCGCCGACACCTTGTCCATCGGCCAGCAACAACGCGTGGCCGCGGCCCGCGCGCTGATCGGCCAGCCGGAACTGGTGATCGCCGACGAACCCACCTCGGCGCTGGACTACGACGCCCGTGAAGCATTCATTCGCCTGCTGTTCGCCGAATGCCGCGAGGCTGGCTCGAGCCTGCTGTTCGTCAGCCACGACCAGAGCCTGGCGCCGCTGTTCGACCGCAGCCTGTCGCTGGCCGAACTCAACCGGGCCGTGCGCCCCGCCGCCCCTGGGGAAGTCTGATGTACCTGTTCCGTCTAGCCGTGGCCAGCCTGGCCAACCGGCGCTTCACCGCCTTCCTCACCGCGTTCGCCATTGCCCTGTCGGTGTGCCTGCTGCTGGCCGTGGAACGCGTGCGCACCGAAGCCCGCACCAGCTTCGCCAGCACCATCAGCGGCACCGACCTGATCGTCGGCGCCCGCTCGGGCTCGGTGAACCTGCTGCTGTATTCGGTGTTCCGCATCGGCAACGCCACCAACAACATCCGCTGGGACAGCTTCCAGCACTACGCCCACGACCCGCGGGTGAAATGGGCCATCCCCATGTCCCTGGGCGACTCGCACCGTGGCTACCGGGTGCTGGGCACCGACCAGTCGTACTTCGAGCATTACCAGTACGGCCATCACCAGCCGCTGGAGATGGCCGCCGGGCGCTTCTTCGCCAGCGACCCGTTCGAGGTGGTGCTCGGCGCAGAGGTAGCCGACGCGCTGCACTACAAGCTCGGTGACACTCTGGTGCTGGCCCACGGCACCGCCGCCATCAGCCTGGTCAAGCACGACGACAAGCCGTTCACCGTGGTCGGCATCCTCAAGCGCACGGGCACGCCGGTAGACCGCACGCTGCACATCAGCCTGGGCGGCATGGAAGCCATCCACATCGACTGGCACAACGGCGTGCCGGCCCGTGGCGCCGGGCGCATCAGCGCCGACCAGGCGCGCAACATGGACCTCACGCCTACCGCCATCACCGCGGTGATGCTGGGCCTGAACAACAAGATCTCGACCTTCGCCCTGCAACGCGAGATCAACGATTTTGTTGGCGAGCCACTGCTGGCAATCCTGCCCGGCGTGGCCCTGCAAGAGCTGTGGGGGTTGATGGGCACCGCCGAGAAAGCCTTGTTCGTGGTCTCGCTGTTCGTGGTGCTGACCGGGCTGATCGGCATGCTCACGGCTATCCTCACCAGCCTCAACGAGCGCCGACGCGAGATGGCCATCCTGCGCTCGGTGGGCGCGCGTCCCTGGCATATCGCCAGCCTGCTGATACTGGAAGCCTTCTCCCTGGCGCTGTGCGGCATCGTCGCCGGGGTGGCGCTGCTGTATGCCGGCATCGCTGCGGCGCAGGGCTACGTGCAGGCCAATTATGGGCTGTACTTGCCGTTGTCGGCCCCCACGGCCTATGAATGGTCGCTGCTGGGTATTATCCTCGCCGCAGCCCTGGTCATGGGCGCCGTACCGGCCTGGCGTGCCTACCGGCAGTCACTGGCCGACGGCCTGTCCATCCACCTGTGAGCCGTGCCCGATGAAAGCTGCCTTGCTGTTTGTATTGATGATCGCCGCCCCCGGCCTGTGGGCGGCCACGGCGCCGCGCGAGCTGACCTGGGCGGAGATGATTCCGCCCGACGCGCCGAAAATCGCCCCACAGATGACGCCCCTGCACGACCTGTCGAAGATGGGCTCGGACATGGAGTCGGCGCCAGCGGTCAAGCAGCAACAGCCCGACGCCCCGGTTGTGAAGGCACTGGACGGCCAAAACGTGAAGATGCCGGGGTTCATTGTGCCGCTGGAGGTCAGCGATGACGGGCGCACCACCGACTTCCTGCTGGTGCCGTACTACGGCGCCTGCATCCACGTGCCGCCGCCGCCTTCGAACCAGATCGTCCACGTGACCAGCCAGGTCGGGGTCAAGCTCGACGACCTGTACCAGGCGTTCTGGGTAGAGGGCACGATGCGCGTGAAGCGCTCAGACAGCGAACTGGCCGACGCCGGCTACCAGATGGAAGCCGACAAGATTTACATCTACGAGCTGCCGGAATAACGCGCCAGGTAAAAGTTACGGTTTTATTGAGCTGGGTCAAAACCCTTGATCCAGAGCTTTCCTACCATCGGCCAAGGCTTTTTCCCCTCGTCCGATGGAGACCCGATGAACACCAAACTGCTAGGGGCCTCGCTGATCAGCGCCGCCCTGTTCACCCCGCTTGCCCACGCTCACCAGGCCGGGGACTTCATCGTCCGCGCGGGCGCGATCGAGACCGCGCCCAACGAGGACAGCGGCAACCTCAAGCTCGACGGCGCCAAGGTCTCCGGCACCAAGGCGACCCTGGGCAACGACACCCAACTGGGCCTGACCTTCGCCTACATGCTCACCGACCACGTGGGCGTGGAACTGCTGGCGGCCACGCCGTTCCAGCACAAGGTCGGGGTCAAGGGCGTGAGCGCCGCCACCGGCGTGGCCGGCCTGGACGGCAAGCTGGCTGACATCAAGCAGCTGCCACCCACCCTGTCGCTGCAGTACTACCCCATGGAGCCCAGCTCCAAATTCCAGCCTTATGCGGGCGTGGGCCTGAACTACACCTGGTTCTACGGCGAAGACCTGACCAGCGACCGCAAGGCCGAAGGTTTCAGCAACCTGAACCTGAAGAATTCGTGGGGCTGGGCAGCCCAGGTGGGCGCGGACTACATGCTGACCGACCACATCATGCTCAACGCCGCGGTGTGGTACGTGGACATCGACACCCAGGCCAGCGTCGACGGCCCGACAGCGCTGGGCGTGGGCCGCACCAAGGTCAACGTGGACGTGGACCCGTGGGTCTACATGGTGGGCGTGGGTTACAAGTTCTGATGTGAACGGCTACACCACGATCGCGTAGCCGCTGCCGCCAGGCTGCGCTGGCCCGTTGCCTCGCTGGAGATCTCCAGCGGCTAGCAGGGCCAGCGCAGCCTGCGGCGGCGGCTACGGGGTCACAGGCCCAGCAGGTTGCGCAGGCCGGTGGCCATCGGGGTGATTGCCGGCAGGGTGAAGCGCTGCAGCAGGCGCGAGTTGTTCGCCCTGGAATGCTTGATATCGCCAGGGCGTGCATCGCCGTAGCTGACCGCAGGCAGGCTGCCCAGCACGGTCTTCAGCTCAGCCAGCAACTGGTTGAGGCTCATGGCCTGGTTCAGGCCCACGTTGATCGCCCCTTCCTCGACGCTCGGCGCTTCCAGCGCCTGCAGCAGCACCGCCACCAGATCCCCCACGTAGATGAAGTCGCGCGTCTGCTCGCCATCGCCATACAGGTTGATGGGCAGGTTTTGCTGGGCGCGCTCGCAGAAGATGCTGATGACCCCGGAGTACGGCGAGGACGGATCCTGGCGCGGCCCGAAGACGTTGAAGAAGCGGAAGATCACCGGTTCCAGGCCGTGCTGGCGGCGGTAGAAGTCCAGGTAGTGCTCGCTGGCCAGCTTGTCCGAGGCGTAGGGGGTCAACGGCGCCTTGGGGGTGTCCTCGCCGATGGCCTCGCCTTCACCGTTGTTGCCGTACACGGCCGCGCTGGAGGCAAACACCACGCGCTTGATACCCGCGACGCGCATGGCCTCGCAGACGTTCAAGGTGCCGATGAAGTTGGCCTGGTGCGTGCGCACCGGGTCGTCCACCGAGGCCTGCACCGAAGCCACCGCGGCCAGGTGCACCACCGCCTGGCAACCCTGGGCGGCGCGGGCCACCAGGGCGGCATCGGCGACGTCGCCTTCGATGAGCTCTACCCGTGGGTTATCCAGTGGCAGGTTGCTGCGCTTGCCCATGGAAAGGTCGTCGAGAATCCGCACCGCATGGCCTTTCTCCAACAGCGCGTCCACAAGGTTCGAGCCGATGAAGCCGGCGCCCCCGGTGATCAGTACAGGTGCATCAACCATGTCGGTAATATCTATCCAATAGGCTTGGGAGGCCCGAGCGCCAGGCGCGCGGCTTGATCCCGAAGGTGTGAAGGATTTTCTTGCAGGCCAGCACCGCATGCTGCGGCTCATCGGCGGCGTCAGGGCGGGCGGCGTGCGCCTGGGCCGTGGGCGCTTCGATGGCCAGCGGGTGCAGGCTCGCCGCTTCGCTGATGATCGCCTGCCCCAGCGCCAGCGGCGTGGTGGCCTCGTTGCCGGCGTAGTGATACGTGCCCCACAGTGGCGCCGCGCAATCGAGTTGCTTGAGCACCGAGATAATCACCCGCGCGGCGTCGTCCACCGGCGTCGGGTTGCCACGGCGGTCATCGGCCAGGTGAATTTCCTGGGGCTGTTCGGCACGGGTGAGGAAACGCCCCAGCACGCCGTCCACGCTGTCATCCAGCAACCAGCCGAAACGCAGCAGCACATGCTGAGGGCAGGTAGCCCGCACGCTCTGCTCGATGCGCCACAGGGCCTGGCCGCGCAGCCCCAGGGGCACGGGCTCGTCCTTCTCGCTGTACGCCGTGGCGCGCGAGCCGTCGAACACCCGGTAGCTGGAAGGCTGCACGAGGATGATCTGGTGATGCTGGCACAACTGCGCCAGGCGCTCTACCGAGCGCTCCTGCTGGGCCAGCCGGGCTTCGCTGACGCTCTCGGCCTGGAACCAGTCGAAATAGTAGGCAAGGTTGATCAGCGCATCGGGGCGGGTGTCATCGAGCAGCTGGGTCAGGCTCGCCGCATCCCAACCGTTTTCAGGTGGGCGCGGAGCAAGGAAGCCGATGTCTTCCTCCGCCCCGAGACGAATCAGCGCTTGCCCAAGGGCATTACCGCCGCCCAACAGCATAAGGCGCATTCGCATAGAGTCAGCAGGTCCGGTCCGTTAAGTCTGTGAGCCAGGGATTGCCGGGGGCCAGGGCCACGCGGCGATCGGTCAAGAGGCTTATGTTATTGCATTTTGCGGATTTGTGCTGCGGGGATCAATCGGCAACCGTTGCAGGGTATTGGACATTAGCCTTAGTTTCATCAAGGGATCCGAAGCTGCCTTTATGATGGTTGCACGCAGCGGCTCGCCTGTCTGAAGCCTGCTGCGCCGGATGAATGGATTTGCTGATGAAACTGCGCCACCTGCTTACCACCTGCACCGCCGCCCTGCTGCTGGCCGGCACCCAACTGGCCAGCGCCACCACCATGAAGGTCAGCACCGACGCCTTTGCCGAAGGCGGCAAGGTCAATGTCAGCGCCGCCGATACCCCGGCCGAGTGCGGTTCGGGCAAGCGCCACAACCCGCAGGTGTCATGGAGCGAGCTGCCCGCTGGCACTCAATCGATGGCGGTGCTGATTCTTGACGTGGACGGGCATAACGGCCTGGGCGTCAGCCACTGGGTAACCTACAACATTCCAGCCCAGCGTGGCGGGATCAAGGAAGGCGAGGCGCTGGTCAGCGTGCCGGGCATCACCGTGGGCAAGAACATTGCCGGGACCGCCGATTTCCGAGGCTTCTGCCCAGCCCCGGGGGATCAGCCGCATCATTACGTGCTGACGGTGATTGCCACCGACCTCAAGCCTGGCGCGCTGCCTGAAGGGCTGACACGTGAAGAGCTGATGGCGCGCCTGGCGGGCCATGCGTTGGCGGGGCGCAACGTGGTTGGCCTGTACGGGCATTGACTTCAGGCCCAACCCGGCGTTGCGGGACGCAGCCTTCGGCAGCTGCTACGGGCTTTTGAGTCAAAAAAAACCCCCGCTAGGCGGGGGCTTTTTTGATGGCAGCAATCAGAACGGAATATCGTCGTCGAAGCTGTCGAAGTCAGCAGCAGGTTGCGGGGCAGCCTGTTGCGGCGCTGGGCGCGACTGTTGTGGCGCGGCCTGCTGAGGACGTGGAGCCTGCTGGCGCGGGGCCGACTGCTGGTAGTTGTTGCCGCCCTGGCCCTGGTCGCCCTGTTGTGGACGGCCGCCCAGCAGCTGCATGGTGCCCTGCATGTCGACGATGATTTCAGTGGTGTAGCGCTTGATGCCGTCTTTTTCCCACTCGCGGGTCTGCAGCTTGCCTTCGATGTAAACCTGCGAACCCTTGCGCAGGTATTCGCCGGCGATCTCGGCAACCTTGCCGAACATCGACACGCGGTGCCATTCGGTGCGCTCGACCTTCTGGCCGCTCTGCTTGTCGGTCCACTGCTCGCTGGTAGCCAGGCTCAGGTTGGTGACAGCGTTGCCGTTGGGCAGGTAGCGGACTTCAGGATCCTGACCGCAAGTACCGACCAAAATGACTTTGTTAACCCCACGGGCCATAACATTCTCCTAGGCTTGGCACGTCTCTGGGCCTGGGTTGACCAGGCGCTCCAGGGAAGCACGATCCAAAATTTCTGTATCCAGTTTGATATAGATGGCGGCTTCTTCTGCCACCACCACTGCATCTGTTACACCCGGTACTGCCTTGAGGCGCTCGGTGAGGCCCGCTTCGCGTATCGCCTCTGGCGACAGGGGCAAGCGCAGGCTCGTCACGTACGGTGGTTCACGCATAGTAACAGCTATGGCCAACCAAATCGCCAACAGCCCGGCGCAGCCGATGAATACCACATTCAAGCCGCCGTGCTGGAACAGCCAGCCGCCGAGGATGCCACCCAGGGCCGCGCCCAGGAACTGGCTGGTGGAGTACACGCCCATGGCCGTGCCCTTGCCACCGGCCGGCGACACCTTGCTGATCAGCGACGGCAGCGAAGCTTCCAGCAGGTTGAAGGCAGTGAAGAACACCACGGTGCCGACCACCAGTTCCGTCAGCGTGTTGCCGAAGGCCCAGAAGAACAGCTCGGTGAGCATCAGGGTGGCGACCGCACCAATCAGCACGCGCTTCATCTTGCGCTTTTTTTCGCCGTAGATGATGAACGGAATCATCCCGAAAAAAGATACCAGCAAGGCCGTCAGGTAAACCCACCAGTGCTGCTCTTTCGGCAGCCCGGCGCGCTCCACCAGGGCCAGCGGCAAGGCCACGAAGCTCGCCATCAGGATGGCGTGCAGCACGAAGATCCCCACGTCCAGGCGCAGCAGGTCCGGGTGCTTGAGGGTCGGCAGCAGCGCCTGCCGGGCCACGCCCGACTCACGGTGGGTGAAGTGGCTGGAGGCGCTGGGCACCACGAAGGCGATCAGGGCGATACCCACCAGGGCCATCACCGCGGTGACGATGAACAGCCCGGACAAGCCGAACGCGCGCGTCACCAGCGGGCCCACCACCATGGCCACGGCGAACGACACGCCGATGCTCATGCCGATGGTGGCCATGGCCTTGGTGCGGTGCTGCTCGCGGGTCAGGTCCGACAGCAGGGCCATGACCGCCGCGGAAATCGCCCCGGCGCCTTGCAGCACCCGCCCGGCGATGACGCCCCAGATGGAGTCGGCATGGGCCGCCAGCAGGCTGCCCAGGGCAAAGATCACCAGGCCAATGTAGATCACCGGGCGACGGCCGATGCGGTCGGAAATGATGCCGAATGGAATTTGCAGGAAAGCCTGGGTCAAGCCGTAGGCGCCGATGGCGAAGCCGATCAGGGCCGGGGTGGCGCCGGCCAGGTCCATGCCGTAGGTGGCCAGTACTGGCAACACCATGAACATGCCCAGCATGCGGAATGCGAACACCAGGGCCAGGCCGCCAGCCGCGCGGGTCTCGCTACCGCTCATGCGTTCGCTGTGGAGATCGTGCATGGAAAAACCTCGTGTGAACCGGCGGCGATTCTACCAGTCCCAACGATAGAGGGGGTATATGGCGACGCTTTGCCGCGCAGTTGTCATGTATGGCATCAGGGATGTCATCCGATAGTGTGCATCCATCCAGTATTTGGCTTTATACTCCTGTGTTTACGCCCGCCGTGCGAGGCCACTCTTGGACAAGATCCTGATTCGTGGGGCTCGAACCCACAACCTGAAGAACATCGACCTGACCCTGCCACGGGACAAGCTGATCGTCATCACCGGGCTGTCCGGCTCCGGCAAGTCATCGCTGGCGTTCGACACGCTGTACGCCGAGGGCCAGCGCCGCTACGTGGAGTCGCTGTCGGCCTACGCGCGGCAGTTCCTGTCGATGATGGAAAAGCCTGACGTCGACACCATCGAAGGCCTGTCGCCGGCCATCTCCATCGAGCAGAAGTCGACCTCCCACAACCCGCGCTCCACGGTCGGCACCATCACCGAGATCTACGACTACCTGCGCCTGCTGTATGCACGCGTGGGCACGCCGCGTTGCCCGGACCACGACATCCCCCTGGAAGCCCAGACTGTCAGCCAGATGGTCGACCTGGTGCTGGCCCAGCCCGAAGGCAGCAAGCTGATGCTGCTGGCGCCGGTGATTCGCGAGCGCAAGGGCGAGCACCTGGCCATCTTCGAGGAGCTGCGCGCCCAAGGCTTCGTCCGCGCACGCATCAACGGCCGCCTGCACGAACTGGACGAACTGCCCAAGCTGGACAAGCAGAAAAAGCACACCATCGAGGTGGTGGTGGACCGCTTCAAGGTCCGCGAAGACCTGCAGCAGCGCCTGGCGGAGTCGTTCGAGACCGCGCTGAAGCTGGCCGACGGCATCGCCCTGGTGGCGTCCATGGACGAGGAACCGTTCGAGGAGATGATCTTCTCGGCGCGCTTCGCCTGCCCCATCTGCGGCCACGCCATCAGCGAGCTGGAACCCAAGCTGTTCTCCTTCAACAACCCGGCCGGCGCCTGCCCGACCTGCGACGGCCTGGGCGTGAAGCAGTTCTTCGACGCCAAGCGCCTGGTGAACGGCGAGTTGACCCTGGCCGAGGGCGCGATACGCGGCTGGGACCGGCGCAACGTCTACTACTTCCAGATGCTGGGCTCGCTGGCCTCGCACTACAAGTTCAGCCTGGAAAAACCGTTTAACGACCTGCCCGCCGACAAGCAGAAGATCCTGCTGCACGGCAGTGGCACGCAGAACGTCGACTTCAAGTACCTCAACGACCGCGGCGACATCGTCAAGCGCTCGCACCCGTTCGAAGGCATCGTGCCGAACCTGGAACGCCGCTACCGCGAGACCGAGTCGGCCACCGTGCGCGAAGAGCTGGCCAAGTTCCTCAGCACCCAGCCCTGCCCGGACTGCCGCGGCACGCGCCTGCGCCGTGAAGCGCGCCACGTGTGGGTGGGCGAGAAGACCCTGCCGGCCGTCACCGGCCTGCCGATCGGCGACGCCACCGACTACTTCGAAGGCCTGAGCCTGACCGGCCGCCGCGGCGAGATCGCCGACAAGATCCTCAAGGAGATCCGCGAGCGCCTGCAGTTCCTGGTCAACGTGGGGCTGGACTACCTGACCCTGGACCGCAGCGCCGACACCCTGTCCGGCGGCGAGGCCCAGCGCATCCGCCTGGCCAGCCAGATCGGCGCCGGCCTGGTGGGGGTGATGTACATCCTCGACGAGCCTTCCATCGGCCTGCACCAACGCGACAACGACCGCCTGCTGGGCACCCTCAAGCACCTGCGCGACATCGGCAACACGGTGATCGTTGTCGAGCACGACGAGGACGCCATCCGCCTGGCCGACTACGTGGTGGACATCGGCCCGGGCGCCGGCGTGCACGGCGGCAACATCGTCGCCGAAGGCACCGCCCAGGAGGTCATGGACCACCCCGACTCGCTGACCGGCAAATACCTGTCGGGCCGCGTGAAGATCGCCGTGCCGGCCGAGCGCACGCCGCGCAACAAGAAGCTGCAACTGACCCTCAAGGGTGCGCGCGGCAACAACCTGCGCAACGTCGACCTGGAAATCCCCATTGGCCTGCTGACCTGCGTTACCGGCGTGTCCGGCTCGGGCAAGTCGACGCTGATCAACAACACCCTGTTCCCGCTCAGCGCTACCGCCCTGAACGGCGCCACCACCCTGGAAGCCGCGGCCCACGACAGCTGCGACGGCCTGCAGCACCTGGACAAGGTGGTGGACATCGACCAGAGCCCCATCGGCCGTACGCCACGCTCCAACCCGGCCACCTACACCGGGCTGTTCACGCCGATCCGCGAGCTGTTCGCCGGCGTCCCGGAATCGCGCTCGCGCGGCTACGGCCCGGGGCGCTTCTCGTTCAACGTCAAGGGTGGCCGCTGTGAGGCCTGCCAGGGCGATGGCCTGATCAAGGTGGAGATGCACTTCCTGCCCGACATCTACGTGCCGTGCGACGTGTGCAAGAGCAAGCGCTACAACCGTGAGACCCTTGAGATCAAGTACAAGGGGAAGAGCATCCACGAGGTGCTGGAAATGACCATCGAGGAAGCCCGCGAGTTCTTCGATGCCGTGCCGGCCCTGGCGCGCAAGCTGCAGACGCTGATGGACGTGGGGCTTTCCTACATCAAGCTGGGCCAGTCGGCGACGACCTTGTCGGGCGGCGAGGCGCAACGGGTCAAGCTGTCCCGCGAGCTGTCCAAGCGTGACACCGGCAAGACCCTGTACATCCTCGACGAACCCACCACCGGCCTGCACTTCGCCGACATCCAGCAGCTGCTGGACGTGCTGCACCGCCTGCGCGACCACGGCAACACCGTGGTGGTGATCGAGCACAACCTGGACGTGATCAAGACCGCCGACTGGATCGTCGACCTGGGGCCGGAAGGCGGCTCCAAGGGCGGCATGATCATCGGCTGTGGCACCCCGGAGCAGGTGGCGGAGATGAAGCAGTCCTACACTGGCCACTACCTCAAGCCACTGCTTGAGCGTGACCGCGCGTAAGCCCGCTGACGCGGCCTGCGGCCGCTGCTACATCGCGAAAGGACCACCGCGTATTATTGATTCAACGCGGTGCCCTTTTCGCCGGTGGAACCGAATGGCCGGCCCAGCTCCCCGTAGCAGCGGCCGCAGGCCGCGTCAAAGCCGTCCACAAAACGAAAAAGCCCCGCCATCTTGAGATGGCGGGGCTTTTTCATGCCGCGTCGCTTAGAACTGCGACTGCAGGTAGTTCTGCAGGCCGATGGACTTGATCAGGCCCAACTGCTTCTCCAGCCAGTAGGTGTGATCTTCCTCGGTGTCGGACAGCTGCAGGCGCAGGATGTCGCGGGTGACGTAGTCCTTGTGCTGCTCGCACAGGGCGATGCCCTTGCACAGCGCAGCGCGCACCTTGTACTCCAGGCGCAGGTCAGCTTCGAACATGCTCGGTACGTCGGTGCCGATATCCAGGTCGTCGGGGCGCATGCGTGGCGTGCCCTCGAGCATCAGGATGCGGCGCATCAAGGCGTCGGCATGGCCCGCCTCTTCTTCCATCTCGTGGTTGATGCGCTCGTAAAGCTTGCTGAAACCCCAGTCCTCGTACATCCGCGAGTGGATGAAATACTGATCACGCGCAGCAAGCTCGCCGGTCAGCAGCGTGTTCAGATAATCGATTACGTCCGGGTGCCCTTGCATCGCCCTACATCTCCTTGCTTGAAAGTGGATAGTTTGAACCAAGGCCGAGCGAACGTCACGGAGAGAAAGCTGAAAAATCGCAAAAAAGCAGAGAAAACCAGATGATTGGCAGCGAAAAACCGCCCAAATGAGGGCGGTTCTCCTTAGCATTTCGACTTAGCCGCGTTTTGCTTCCAACGCGCGGGCCACACCCTCGCCGTAGGCCTGGTCGGCCTGGTAGAAGTACGGCAGCTGGCGCTCGATCACGTCGCCGGAAACGCCACTCATTGCGTTAGCGATGTTGTCGATCAGCAAGGCTTGCTGCGCTTCGTTCATCAAACGGAACAGCGCGCCGGCCTGGCTGAAGTAGTCGCCGTCAGTGCGGTGATCGTAGCGGTCTGCTGCACCGCTCAAGGCCAGCGACGGTTCGGCGTATTGCGGCGCCTGTTTGGGCGCATCGCTGTAGCTGTTGGGCTCGTAGTTCGGTGCTGCGCCACCGTTGCTGCCAAACGCCATGGAGCCGTCACGCTGGTAGGAGTTTACCGGGCTGCGTGGCGCGTTCACCGGCAACTGCTGGTGGTTGGTGCCTACGCGGTAGCGGTGCGCATCGGCGTAGGCAAACACGCGGCCTTGCAGCATGCGGTCCGGCGACAACCCCACGCCCGGCACCATGTTGCTCGGCCCGAACGCCGCCTGCTCGACTTCGGCAAAGTAGTTCTGCGGGTTGCGGTTGAGCTCCAGCAGGCCCACCTCGATCAGCGGGAACTCCTTCTGCGACCAGGTCTTGGTCACGTCGAAGGGGTTCTCCCGATGCGCGTTGGCCTGGGCCTCGGTCATCACCTGGATGCACACGCGCCATTGCGGGTAGTCACCGCGCTCGATGGCTTCGAACAGGTCGCGCTGGGCGTAGTCCGGGTCGGTGCCAGCGATACGCGCAGCGTCGGCCGGGGCCAGGTTCTTGATGCCCTGGACGCTCTTGTAGTGCCACTTGACCCAGTGGCGCTCGCCTTGGGCGTTGATCAGGCTGTAGGTGTGGCTGCCGAAGCCGTGCATGAAGCGGTAGCCGTCCGGGATGCCGCGGTCGGAGAACAGAATGGTGACCTGGTGCAGCGCTTCCGGCGAGTGCGACCAGAAATCCCACATGGCCTGGGCGCTTTTCAGGTTGCTTTGCGGCAGGCGCTTCTGGGTGTGGATAAAGTCGGGAAACTTCAGCGGGTCGCGGATGAAGAACACTGGGGTGTTGTTGCCAACGATGTCCCAGTTGCCTTCCTCGGTGTAGAACTTGAGGGCGAAGCCGCGTGGGTCGCGCTCGGTGTCGGCCGAACCACGCTCGCCACCCACCGTAGAGAAGCGCAGGAAGGTCGGGGTTTGCTTGCCCACGTCCGAGAACAGCTTGGCGCAGGTCAGGTCGCTGATGTCGCGGGTCACGGTGAAAGTGCCGTAGGCGCCCGAACCCTTGGCGTGCACGCGGCGCTCTGGGATGTTCTCGCGGTTGAAGTGCGCGAGTTTCTCGATCAGGTGGAAGTCGTCCAGCAGCAGAGGCCCACGGGGACCGGCGGAACGCGAATTCTGGTTGTCGGCTACGGGGGCGCCGCTGGCGGTGGTGAGAGTCTTGCTCTGGCTCATGCTGTGTCTTCCTCTGTCAGACCTGATATGACCGGGCTAATCGGCTTCGGTGGTCAGTATCATTTAGAGGGGTTACAACATCTAATTTATAGATCTTTTGTGCTCGATAGATTTTCGCAATGTCTCGCGAGCGAGTAATAGACGGGCACAAAAAAACCGGGCACTAGGCCCGGTTTTCTTGAACAGCTTGTTCGTCTTACTCAGCAGCTTCTACAGCGCCGCCGACAGGACGATCGACCAGCTCGACGTACGCCATAGGAGCGTTGTCGCCAGCGCGGAAACCGCACTTCAGGATGCGCAGGTAGCCGCCTTCACGGGTGGCGTAGCGCTTGCCCAGGTCGTTGAACAGTTTGCCAACCATTTCTTTCGAACGAGTACGGTCGAAAGCCAGACGGCGGTTAGCAACGCTGTCTACCTTGGCCAGGGTGATCAGCGGCTCGGCAACGCGGCGCAGTTCCTTGGCTTTCGGCAGGGTAGTCTTGATCAGCTCGTGCTCGAACAGCGACACCGCCATGTTCTGGAACATAGCCTTGCGGTGAGAGCTGGTACGGCTCAGGTGACGTCCACTTTTACGATGACGCATGGTTCATTCCTTACCAAACTTACGTTCGGTGATTACGACGATCAGGCAGTCGCCTTGTCGTCCTTCTTAAGACTTGCAGGCGGCCAGTTGTCGAGGCGCATGCCGAGGGACAGACCGCGGGAGGCCAGAACGTCCTTGATTTCAGTCAAGGATTTCTTGCCCAGGTTCGGAGTCTTCAACAGTTCTACTTCGGTACGCTGAATCAGGTCGCCGATGTAGTAAATGTTTTCCGCCTTAAGGCAGTTAGCCGAACGTACAGTCAGTTCCAGATCGTCAACCGGGCGAAGCAGGATCGGGTCGATCTCATCTTCTTGCTCGATTACAACAGGTTCGCTGTCACCTTTGAGGTCCACGAACGCAGCCAGCTGCTGTTGCAGGATGGTTGCGGCGCGACGGATAGCCTCTTCAGGATCCAGGGTACCGTTGGTTTCCAGATCAATTACCAGCTTGTCCAGGTTGGTACGCTGTTCGACACGGGCGTTTTCCACCACGTATGCGATACGGCGAACCGGGCTGAACGAGGAGTCCAGCTGCAAGCGACCAATGCTGCGGCTTTCGTCTTCATCGCTCTGACGCGAATCGGCCGGTTCATAACCACGACCACGAGCTACAACGAGCTTCATGTTCAAGGCGCCGTTAGACGCCAGGTTGGCGATTACGTGATCGGGGTTAACGATCTCGACATCATGATCCAGCTGAATATCGGCAGCGGTAACCACCCCCGAACCCTTCTTCGACAAGGTCAGCGTAACTTCGTCACGACCGTGCAGCTTGATAGCCAGACCTTTCAGGTTCAACAGGATTTCGATTACGTCTTCCTGTACACCTTCGATGGCGCTGTACTCGTGGAGCACACCGTCAATCTCGGCCTCGACTACTGCACAGCCGGGCATTGAGGACAACAGGATGCGGCGCAGCGCGTTGCCCAGGGTATGGCCGAAACCACGCTCGAGAGGCTCGAGCGTAATTTTAGCGCGGGTTGGACTGACGACCTGCACATCAATGTGGCGGGGCGTCAGGAACTCATTTACCGAAATCTGCATGGATGCACCTATTTTCTAGCCCTTACTTGGAGTAGAGCTCGACAATCAGGCTTTCGTTGATGTCGGCGGACAGATCACTGCGAGCAGGAACGTTCTTGAAAACGCCCGATTTCTTCTCAGTGTCAACGTCTACCCACTCAACGCGGCCACGCTGGGCGCACAGCTCAAGGGCCTGAACGATGCGCAGCTGGTTCTTCGATTTCTCGCGAACCGCGACCACGTCACCCTGACGAACCTGGTAGGACGGGACGTTTACAGTCTTGCCATTAACGCTGATCGCTTTGTGCGAAACCAGCTGGCGGGACTCGGCACGGGTAGCACCGAAGCCCATACGGTAAACGACGTTGTCCAGACGGCATTCGAGCAGTTGCAGCAGGTTCTCACCAGTAGCGCCTTTCTTGCCGGCTGCTTCTTTGTAGTAACCGCTGAACTGACGCTCGAGAACGCCGTAAATACGACGGACCTTCTGCTTTTCACGCAGTTGGGTGCCGTAGTCGGACTGGCGACCGCGGCGCTGGCCGTGGATACCTGGGGCTGCTTCGATATTGCACTTCGATTCCAGAGCGCGAACGCCACTTTTCAGGAACAGGTCAGTGCCTTCACGACGAGCCAGTTTGCATTTTGGACCAATGTAACGAGCCATTATCTATCGTCTCCTGAATTACACGCGGCGCTTCTTCGGCGGACGGCACCCGTTATGCGGGATTGGCGTCACGTCGGTGATGCTGGCGATCTTGTAGCCGCAGCCGTTCAAAGCACGGACAGCGGATTCACGACCTGGACCTGGACCTTTGACGTTTACGTCGAGGTTTTTCAGGCCATATTCCAGCGCAGCTTGACCAGCACGCTCAGCAGCTACTTGAGCAGCGAACGGGGTGGACTTGCGGGAACCGCGGAAACCCGAACCGCCGGAGGTAGCCCAGGACAGGGCGTTACCTTGACGATCGGTAATGGTCACGATGGTGTTGTTGAAAGACGCGTGGATGTGGGCGATGCCATCAACCACTGTCTTTTTTACTTTTTTACGAGGACGAGCAGCAGGTTTTGCCATGACTAAATTCCTGTCGATTCGCTGGTGCGATTACTTGCGGATCGGCTTACGCGGACCTTTACGGGTACGCGCGTTGGTCTTGGTACGCTGACCGCGTACTGGAAGACCACGACGATGACGCAGGCCACGGTAGCAGCCCAGATCCATCAAGCGCTTGATTTTCATGTTGATTTCGCGGCGCAGATCACCTTCAGTGGTGAACTTCGCCACTTCGCCACGCAGCTGTTCAATCTGCTCGTCGCTCAGATCCTTGATCTTTGCGGCTGGGTTGACCCCAGTGTCTGCACAGATCTTCTGTGCAGTTGTGCGACCAACACCATAGATGTAGGTCAGCGAGATAACAGTGTGCTTGTTATCTGGAATGTTGACGCCTGCAATACGGGCCATTCAGTGGGACTCCAATTGACAGCTACCTACGCCCCGGAAGCCAAGAAATAGGGCGCGAGATAATATCGCTGTAATAACAAATAATCAACCCAGCAGCGCACTAGCTGCTGGGCTTGTAGCACAGATCACACTCAGCCTTGGCGCTGTTTGTGACGTGGTTCCGCGCTGCAAATTACTCGAACGACACCTTCGCGGCGAATAATTTTGCAGTTGCGGCACAGCTTTTTCACCGATGCACGAACTTTCATCACCAACTCCTCGAACCTTATGGGTCTTCAGCGCAGCAAACCGCTGCCGCCGTAGCCCTTCAGGTTGGCTTTCTTCATCAGGGATTCGTACTGGTGTGAAACGAGGTGCGATTGTACTTGGGACATGAAGTCCATCACAACCACTACCACGATCAGCAACGAGGTCCCGCCAAGGTAGAACGGTACGTTTGCCGCAACCACCAGGAACTGGGGAAGCAGACAGACGGCCGTCATGTAGAGAGCACCGAACATGGTCAAACGGGTCAGAACGCCATCAATGTAGCGCGCCGACTGCTCGCCAGGACGGATGCCCGGAATAAAGGCACCGGACTTCTTCAGGTTTTCCGCTACGTCTTTCGGATTGAACATCAACGCCGTATAGAAGAAGCAGAAGAAAATAATCCCTGCACTAAACAGCAGAATATTCAACGGCTGACCAGGAGCGATCGACTGCGAGAGATCCTGCAGCCAGCCCATACCAGCAGACTGACCGAACCAGGCACCCAGCGAAGCCGGGAACAGCAAAATGCTGCTCGCGAAAATAGCAGGAATCACACCCGCCATGTTCACTTTCAGCGGCAAGTGGCTCGTCTGCGCAGCGAAGACCTTGCGGCCCTGCTGACGCTTGGCGTAGTGAACAGCAATACGACGCTGACCACGCTCGATGAACACCACGAAACCGATAATCGCTACTGCCAGCACACCGACAGCTACCAAGGCGAAAATGTTGATATCACCCTGACGCGCAGACTCGAAAGACTGCCCGACTGCTCTCGGAAGACCGGCGACGATACCCGAAAAAATCAACATCGAGATACCGTTGCCAACACCGCGCTCGGTAATCTGCTCGCCCAGCCACATCATGAACATCGCACCTGCCACGAAGGTGGCGACTGCGACGAAATAGAAGCTAATGCCTGCAGAGAACGAAACACCCTGGTTGGCCAAGCCAATGGCCATGCCAGTTGCTTGAACCAAAGCCAGGATGACGGTGCCGTAGCGGGTGTACTGGCTGATCTTGCGACGGCCAGCTTCACCTTCCTTCTTCAACTGCTCCAGCTGCGGGCTGACGACGGTCATCAGTTGCATGATGATCGATGCCGAGATGTACGGCATGATCCCCAGTGCAAAGATGCTCATACGCTCCAGCGCGCCGCCGGAAAACATGTTGAACAAGCTAAGAATGGTCCCCTCATTCTGTCGAAACAGGTCCGCCAGACGGTCCGGGTTGATACCTGGAACTGGGATGTGCGCGCCGATTCGGTAGACGATAATCGCCAGGAACAGGAAACGCAGACGAGCCCAGAGTTCGGACAACCCGCCTTTGCCTAGCGCTGAGAGAGCACCTTGCTTAGCCATTTATTCCTCGAACTTGCCGCCAGCTGCTTCGATAGCCGCACGCGCACCTTTGGTGGCTGCGATGCCCTTGATGGTGACTGCGCGAGTAACTTCGCCCGACAGCATGATTTTCACACGCTGAACGTTCTGGTTAATCACGTTGGCATCCTTCAGGGACTGAACGGTTACCACGTCGCCTTCCACTTTGGCCAGCTCGGACAGACGCACTTCTGCGCGGTCCATGGCTTTCAGGGAAACGAAGCCGAACTTCGGCAGACGACGGTGCAGCGGCTGTTGACCGCCTTCAAAGCCTGGAGCAATGGTGCCACCGGAGCGCGAGGTCTGACCTTTGTGGCCACGGCCACCAGTCTTACCCAAACCGCTACCGATACCACGGCCCGGACGATGCTTCTCGCGACGGGAACCCGGCGCTGGACTCAGATCATTGAGTTTCATCGATTAGCCCTCAACGCGCAGCATGTAGTAAGCCTTGTTGATCATCCCGCGGTTCTCGGGAGTATCCTGGACTTCTACAGTGTGACCGATGCGACGCAGACCCAGACCCTTAACGCACAGTTTGTGGTTAGGGATGCGGCCGGTCATGCTTTTGATCAGCGTAACTTTAACGGTAGCCATGATCAGACGATCTCCTCAACGCTCTTGCCGCGCTTGGCAGCAATGGACGACGGGGATTGCATGGTTTTCAGACCCTTGAAGGTGGCGTGTACCACGTTCACTGGGTTGGTCGAACCGTAGCACTTGGCCAGGACGTTCTGAACACCAGCAACTTCCAGCACGGCACGCATGGCGCCGCCGGCGATGATACCGGTACCTTCCGAAGCAGGCTGCATGTAGACCTTCGAAGCGCCGTGGGCGGATTTCAGGGCGTACTGCAGAGTGGTGCCGTTCAGGTCCACTTGAATCATGTTGCGACGAGCAGCTTCCATAGCCTTCTGGATCGCAGCAGGCACTTCACGCGACTTGCCACGGCCGAAGCCTACACGGCCCTTGCCATCACCAACCACGGTCAACGCGGTGAAGGTGAAGATACGGCCGCCTTTAACGGTTTTGGCTACGCGGTTAACTTGAACCAGCTTCTCAATGTAGCCTTCGTCGCGCTTTTGGTCGTTATTTGACATAACTTAGAACTCCAGCCCAGCTTCACGAGCAGCATCAGCCAGCGCTTTCACGCGGCCGTGGTACTTGAAGCCAGAGCGGTCGAAAGCCACCTGCGAGACGCCTGCGGCTTTCGCACGCGAAGCGACCAGCTGGCCAACCTTAGTGGCCGCGTCGATGTTGCCAGTGGCGCCATCACGCAGTTCTTTGTCCAAAGTCGAGGCGCTTGCCAGGACTTTGCTGCCGTCGGCCGAGATGACCTGGGCATAGATGTGCTGCGAAGAGCGGAACACGCAGAGACGCACGACTTCGAGTTCGTGCATTTTCAGGCGTGCTTTGCGAGCGCGACGCAGTCGAGTAACTTTTTTGTCGGTCATTTGCTATGCCCTACTTCTTCTTGGCTTCTTTACGACGGACGACTTCGTCCGCGTAACGCACACCCTTACCTTTGTAAGGCTCTGGTGGACGGAAATCGCGGATTTCAGCGGCCACTTGACCCACCAGCTGCTTGTCGATGCCCTTGATCAGGATATCGGTCTGGCTAGGAGTCTCAGCGGTGATGCCTTCCGGCAGTTCGTAGTCCACTGGGTGCGAGAAGCCGAGAGCCAGGTTCAGCACTGTGCCTTTAGCTTGTGCCTTGTAACCAACACCGACCAGCTGGAGCTTGCGCTCGAAGCCTTGGCTTACGCCTTGGACCATGTTGTTTACCAGAGCACGAGTGGTACCGGCCATTGCACGAGTCTGTTGGTCGCCGTTGCGAGCAGCGAAACGCAGCTCACCAGCTTCTTCAACGACTTCAACGGACGAGTGAACATTCAGTTCCAGAGTGCCCTTGGCACCCTTCACCGAAAGCTGTTGGCCGACGAATTTGACTTCGACACCAGCCGGCAGCTTTACGGGGTTCTTAGCGACGCGAGACATGCTTATCCCCCCTTAGAACACTGTGCAAAGAACTTCGCCGCCGACACCGGCAGCGCGCGCAGCACGATCCGTCATCACACCTTTGTTGGTGGAGACGATGGACACGCCGAGACCGCCACGAACTTTTGGCAGCTCATCGACGGACTTGTACTGACGCAGACCTGGACGACTTACGCGTTTGACTTCTTCGATGACTGGACGGCCTTCGAAGTACTTCAGCTCGATGGAAAGCGACGGTTTTGCTTCGCTGCTTACCTGATAACCCGCGATATAACCTTCGTCCTTCAGAACTTTGGCTACAGCTACCTTCAACGAAGAAGACGGCATGCTTACGACGGACTTTTCAGCCATCTGGGCATTACGGATTCGAGTTAGCATGTCCGCTAACGGGTCCTGCATACTCATGGGCTAGACGCTCCTGTTACAAAAAATTTTAGCCTTGCGGCTACTACGTCGCCGAGCAGACTGCGGTTCGAAAACCCAGGCTCAGGCGAGCCGGTCATTCTAGACATACCCCAGAAATGAATCAAGCCCCGTGAGGGGCTTGATTCGATCTCAAGGTCACCGGCGGTCGGCTGATTGCTCAGCCTCGCGCCAGGACTTTGGGAGTACGGCTTACCAGGAGGCTTTAACCAGACCTGGTACGTCACCGCGCATTGCTGCTTCACGCAGCTTGTTACGGCCCAGGCCGAACTTGCGGTAAACGCCGTGTGGACGACCAGTGATGCGGCAGCGGTTACGCATGCGCGAGGCGCTTGCGTCACGTGGCTGCTTCTGCAGAGCTACGGAAGCATTCCAACGCTCTTCGTCACTTGCGTTCAGATTCACGATGATAGCTTTCAGCTCAGCACGCTTCTTGGCGTATTTTGCTACCGTCAGCTGACGCTTCAGCTCACGGTTCTTCATGCTCTTCTTGGCCATTTTCCTACTCCAATCAGTTGCGGAACGGGAAGTTGAAAGCACGCAGCAGAGCGCGGCCTTCTTCATCCGAACGAGCAGTGGTGGTCAGGGTAATGTCCAGACCGCGCAGAGCATCGATCTTGTCGTAATCGATTTCCGGGAAAATGATCTGCTCTTTCACGCCCATGCTGTAGTTGCCACGACCATCGAAGGACTTGGCATTCAGGCCGCGGAAGTCGCGTACCCGAGGCAGGGAGATCGCCAGCAGGCGGTCCAGGAATTCGTACATACGATCGCGACGCAGGGTAACCTTGACGCCAATCGGCCAGCCCTCACGGACCTTGAAGCCTGCAATCGACTTACGAGCGTAAGTGACGACAGCCTTCTGGCCGGTGATTTTTTCCATGTCGGCAACAGCGTGCTCGATGACTTTCTTGTCGCCGATCGCTTCGCCCAGACCCATGTTCAGGGTGATTTTGGTAACGCGCGGAACTTCCATCACGTTCGACAGCTTAAGTTCTTCTTTAAGCTTCGGAGCGATTTCCTTCCGGTAAATCTCTTTCAGTCGTGCCATGGTCTTCTACCTAGCAGTGTTCAAGCATCAACCGCTTTTTGGGTCGACTTGAAGACACGAATTTTTTTGCCTTCTTCTACTTTGAAACCAACGCGGTCAGCCTTGTTGGTTTCGCCGTTGAAAATGGCGACGTTGGAAGCGTGCAGAGGCGCTTCTTTCTCGACGATACCGCCCTGTACGCCCGACATCGGGTTAGGCTTGGTATGACGCTTCACCAGGTTGATCCCACCAACGACCAGACGGTCGTCAGCGAGAACCTTCAGCACCTTACCGCGCTTGCCTTTGTCTTTGCCGGCGATCACGATGATCTCGTCGTCACGACGAATCTTTTGCATGTCGGATCTCCTTACAGCACTTCTGGGGCGAGCGAGACGATCTTCATGAACTTCTCGGAACGAAGCTCACGGGTCACTGGCCCAAAGATACGGGTGCCGATCGGCTCTTGCTTGTTGTTCAGCAGAACAGCAGCGTTGCCATCAAAGCGGATAATGGAGCCGTCAGCGCGACGAACACCGTGGCGAGTGCGGACTACGACAGCAGTCATCACTTGGCCTTTCTTCACCTTACCGCGAGGAATTGCTTCCTTGACGGTAACTTTGATGATGTCACCGATACCAGCGTAACGACGATGCGAGCCACCCAGCACCTTGATGCACATAACGCGACGAGCGCCGCTGTTATCGGCCACATCGAGCATGGATTGAGTCTGAATCATATAATTTCTCCGACCCCTAGCCCTTAGACTTCCACAGCGCGTTCGAGAACTTCAACCAGTGCCCAGGACTTAGTCTTGGCCAGCGGACGAGTTTCACGAATCGAAACTTTGTCGCCGATGTGGCATTGGTTGGTTTCGTCGTGCGCGTGCAGCTTAGTCGAACGCTTAACGTATTTGCCGTAGATCGGGTGCTTTACGCGACGCTCGATCAATACGGTGATGGTCTTGTCCATCTTGTCGCTGACGACACGGCCAGTCAGCGTACGGACGGTTTTTTCGGCTTCAGCCATGATTACTTACCTGCCTGCTGGTTGAGCACAGTTTTCACGCGAGCGATGTCACGCTTCACTTGCGAGAGCAGGTGAGACTGCCCCAACTGGCCAGTTGCTTTCTGCATGCGCAGATTGAACTGGTCGCGCAGCAAGCCGAGCAGTTGCTCGTTCAGTTGCTGTGCTGATTTCTCACGAAGTTCATTCGCTTTCATCACATCACCGTCCGCTTAACAAAGGAGGTGGCGAGAGGCAGCTTTGCAGCTGCCAAGGCGAATGCCTCACGCGCCAGCTCTTCAGAAACACCCTCGATTTCATACAGGACTTTGCCTGGCTGAATCTGGGCAACCCAGTACTCGACGGAACCTTTACCTTTACCCATCCGCACTTCGAGAGGCTTCTTGGAGATCGGCTTGTCCGGGAATACACGGATCCAGATCTTGCCGCCACGTTTTACGTGACGGGTCAGGGCACGACGTGCCGACTCGATCTGACGGGCGGTGAGACGACCGCGGGCAACAGCTTTCAAGGCGAACTCGCCGAAGCTGACTTTGCTACCGCGCAGTGCCAGACCACGGTTGTGGCCAGTCATCTGCTTGCGGAACTTCGTACGCTTAGGTTGCAACATTTGGCGTACCCCTTACTTAGCAGCTTTTTTACGAGGCGCTGGTGCTTGTGGTTTCAGTTCTTCTTGGCGACCACCAATTACTTCGCCTTTGAAGATCCAAACCTTCACACCGATCACACCGTAAGTGGTGTGAGCTTCGTAGGTGGCATAGTCGATATCGGCACGCAGGGTGTGCAGTGGCACACGACCTTCGCGATACCATTCAGTACGTGCGATTTCAGCACCGCCGAGACGACCGCTCACTTGGATTTTGATGCCTTTGGCACCAATGCGCATGGCGTTCTGTACGGCGCGCTTCATAGCGCGACGGAACATTACGCGACGCTCCAGCTGCTGAGCTACGCTCTGGGCAACCAGCATACCGTCGAGTTCCGGCTTGCGGATTTCTTCGATATTGATGTGCACAGGCACACCCATCTGCTTGGTCAGGTCCTGACGCAGTTTCTCAACATCTTCACCTTTCTTCCCGATAACGATACCAGGACGAGCGGTGTGGATGGTGATGCGTGCAGTTTGAGCCGGACGATGGATATCGATACGGCTTACGGACGCGCTTTTTAGTTTGTCTTGGAGATACTCACGCACCTTCAGATCTGCGAACAAGTAGTCCGCATAAGTCCGACCGTCTGCGTACCAGACGGAGGTGTGCTCCTTGACGATTCCCAGGCGAATGCCAATGGGATGTACTTTCTGACCCATCTGATCGACTCCGTTACTTGTCAGCAACCTTGACAGTGATATGGCAAGACCGCTTGACGATGCGATCAGCCCGGCCTTTGGCACGAGGCATGATGCGCTTCAGCGAACGCCCTTCGTTAACGAAAACGGTGGAGACCTTCAGGTCATCAACGTCTGCGCCTTCGTTGTGCTCGGCGTTGGCTACGGCCGACTCCAGCACTTTCTTCATGATTTCCGCGGCTTTTTTACTGCTAAAAGCCAGCAGGTTGAGCGCTTCGCCCACCTTCTTCCCGCGGATCTGGTCGGCGACCAAGCGGGCTTTCTGGGCGGAGATTCGAGCGCCCGACAACTTAGCGGCTACTTCCATTTCCTTACCCCTTAACGCTTGGCTTTCTTGTCAGCCACGTGCCCGCGATAGGTGCGGGTACCGGCGAACTCGCCCAGTTTGTGGCCGACCATGTCTTCGTTCACGAGAACTGGGACGTGCTGACGACCGTTGTGTACTGCGATGGTCAGACCGACCATTTGTGGCAGGATCATCGAACGACGCGACCAGGTCTTAACTGGTTTGCGATCGTTCTTTTCCGCCGCCACTTCGATCTTCTTCAGTAGGTGAAGATCAATAAAAGGACCTTTTTTCAGAGAACGTGGCACTGTCGTATCCCTCTATTTACTTGCGACGACGGACGATCATTTTGTCGGTACGCTTATTACCACGAGTCTTAGCACCCTTAGTCGGGAAGCCCCATGGCGATACCGGATGACGACCACCGGAGGTACGACCTTCACCACCACCATGCGGGTGGTCAACCGGGTTCATGGCAACACCACGAACGGTTGGGCGAACGCCACGCCAGCGTTTGGCACCAGCTTTACCCAGCGAACGCAGGCTGTGCTCGGAGTTCGAGACTTCGCCCAGGGTCGCACGGCACTCAGCCAGTACTTTACGCATTTCACCAGAGCGCAGACGCAGGGTCACGTAGACACCTTCGCGAGCGATCAGCTGAGCCGAAGCACCAGCGGAACGAGCGATTTGAGCACCTTTGCCCGGCTTCAGTTCGATGCCGTGAACGGTGCTACCTACTGGGATGTTGCGCAGTTGCAGGGAGTTGCCTGGCTTGATTGGAGCCAGAGCGCCTGCGATCAGCTGGTCGCCAGCACTCACGCCTTTAGGGGCGATGATGTAGCGGCGCTCGCCGTCTGCGTACAGCAGCAGCGCGATGTGAGCAGTACGGTTTGGATCGTATTCGATACGCTCGACGGTGGCAGCGATGCCATCCTTGTCGTTGCGACGGAAGTCGACCAGACGGTAATGCTGCTTGTGACCACCACCTACGTGACGAGTAGTGATGCGGCCATTGTTGTTACGACCACCAGACTTCGATTTTTTCTCGAGCAGCGGTGCGTGAGGAGCGCCTTTGTGCAGCTCCTGGTTGACCACCTTGACCACAAAACGGCGGCCAGGGGAAGTCGGTTTGCATTTAACGATTGCCATGATGCACCCCTTCCTTACTCAGCACTGCTGCTGAAATCGAGATCTTGGCCTGGCTGAAGGGAGATAACTGCCTTCTTCCAGTCATTACGCTTGCCCAGACCGCGAGCAGTGCGCTTGGTTTTACCCAGAACATTCAGGGTAGTCACGCGCTCTACTTTCACGCTGAACAGGCTTTCGACGGCCTTCTTGATTTCCAGCTTGGTTGCATCAGTAGCAACCTTGAAAACGAACTGACCTTTTTTGTCTGCCAGAACCGTAGCCTTCTCGGAAACGTGCGGGCCAAGCAGAACTTTAAATACGCGTTCCTGGTTCATCCCAGCAGCTCCTCGAATTTCTTCACGGCCGACACGGTGATCAACACCTTGTCGTATGCGATCAGACTAACTGGATCGGAACCTTGCACGTCACGTACGTCGACGTGAGGCAGGTTGCGAGCAGCCAGGTACAGGTTCTGATCAACAGCGTCAGACACGATCAGGACGTCAGTCAGACCCATGCCATTCAGCTTGTTCAGCAGGTCTTTGGTTTTTGGAGCTTCAACAGCGAAGTCCTGAACCACGACCAGACGATCGGTACGTACCAGCTCAGCAAGGATGGAGCGCAGGGCAGCGCGGTACATCTTCTTGTTCAGCTTTTGCGAGTGGTCCTGAGGACGCGCTGCAAAGGTGGTACCGCCGCCGCGCCAGATTGGGCTACGGATGGTACCGGCACGAGCACGGCCAGTACCTTTCTGACGCCATGGGCGCTTGCCGCCACCGGAAACGTCGGAACGGGTTTTCTGCTGCTTGCTACCTTGACGGCCGCCAGCCATGTAGGCCACGACTGCTTGGTGAACCAGCGTCTCGTTGAACTCGCCGCCGAAAGTCAGTTCGGAAACTTCGATCGCTTGAGCGTCATTTACATTTAATTGCATTTCAGCTTCCCCTTAACCGCGAGCCTTGGCTGCCGGACGCACAACCAGGTTGCCGCCGGTAGCGCCAGGAACAGCGCCCTTGACGAGCAGCAGATTGCGTTCAGCGTCGACGCGCACAACTTCCAGGGACTGCACGGTCACGCGCTCAGCGCCCATATGACCGGACATTTTTTTGCCCTTGAATACACGACCAGGAGTCTGGCACTGGCCGATAGAGCCAGGGACGCGGTGGGAAACGGAGTTACCGTGGGTGTTGTCTTGACCGCGGAAGTTCCAACGCTTGATGGTACCGGCAAAGCCTTTACCCTTGGACTGACCGGTAACGTCTACCAGTTGGCCTGCAGCGAAGATTTCAGCATTGATCAAGTCGCCAGCCTGGTACTCGCCTTCTTCAAGGCGGAATTCCCAGACACCGCGACCAGCGGCAACGTTCGCTTTAGCGAAGTGACCTGCTTGAGCAGCAGTCACACGCGAAGCACGACGCTCACCTACAGTGACTTGCACTGCACGATAGCCATCGGTTTCTTCAGTTTTGAACTGGGTGACGCGATTCGGCTCGATCTCAATGACCGTGACCGGAATGGAGACACCTTCTTCGGTGAAAATACGGGTCATACCGCATTTACGACCGACTACACCAATAGTCATGTTGTAAACCTCATGAGTGTACGGGGCTTTCACCCGCTATGGCCGCCCATTTCAGAGCGTTACACGACTAAGACCCGAGTCTTAGCCGAGGCTGATCTGCACTTCCACACCTGCCGCAAGATCAAGCTTCATCAGCGCATCAACGGTTTTATCCGTTGGTTGGACGATGTCCAGAACGCGCTTATGAGTACGGATCTCGTACTGGTCACGCGCGTCTTTGTTGACGTGCGGGGAGACCAGAACGGTGAACCGCTCTTTGCGAGTAGGCAGTGGAATTGGACCACGCACTTGAGCACCAGTACGTTTCGCGGTTTCCACGATTTCCTGGGTGGATTGGTCGATCAGGCGATGGTCAAAAGCCTTCAACCTGATACGGATTTGCTGATTTTGCATTGGATTTCAGACTCCAGGCTGCTATTCCCACCGGACGCACTACGCCCGATAAAAGGAGGCGTGATTCTATAGACGGGCCCATTGGGTGTCAACCGAATAAAAAAAACCCCCGCTGAGCGGGGGTTTTTCCTAGCTCATCGATTACTCGATGATCTTGGCTACGACGCCAGCGCCGACGGTACGACCGCCTTCACGGATGGCGAAACGCAGGCCGTCTTCCATTGCGATGGTCTTGATCAGGGTAACAGTCATCTGAATGTTATCACCTGGCATTACCATTTCAACGCCTTCTGGCAGTTCGCAGTTACCGGTTACGTCAGTGGTACGGAAGTAGAACTGAGGACGGTAGCCTTTGAAGAACGGAGTGTGACGGCCGCCTTCTTCTTTCGACAGAACGTAGACTTCTGCGGTGAACTTGGTGTGCGGCTTGACCGAACCTGGCTTGACCAGAACCTGGCCACGCTCAACGTCGTCACGCTTGGTACCACGCAGCAGAACGCCGCAGTTCTCGCCAGCACGACCTTCGTCCAGCAGCTTGCGGAACATCTCAACACCGGTGCAGGTGGTGGTGGTGGTGTCACGCAGACCAACGATTTCCAGGGCGTCTTGAACGCGGACGATACCACGCTCGATACGACCGGTAACAACGGTACCACGACCCGAGATCGAGAATACGTCTTCGATTGGCATCAGGAACGGCTTGTCGATAGCGCGCTCAGGCTCTGGGATGTAGCTGTCCAGAGTCTCAACCAGCTTCTTGACAGCGGTGGTGCCCATTTCGTTGTCGTCTTTGCCTTCCAGCGCCATACGAGCCGAACCGATGATGATCGGGGTGTCGTCGCCTGGGAAGTCGTAGGTGGACAGCAGGTCGCGAACTTCCATCTCAACCAGTTCCAGCAGCTCAGCGTCGTCTACCAGGTCAGCCTTGTTCAGGAAGACCACGATGTACGGAACGCCTACCTGACGGGACAGCAGGATGTGCTCACGGGTTTGTGGCATCGGACCATCGGCGGCCGAGCAAACCAGGATCGCGCCGTCCATCTGGGCAGCACCGGTGATCATGTTCTTCACGTAGTCAGCGTGACCTGGGCAGTCAACGTGAGCGTAGTGACGAATGTTCGAGTTGTACTCGACGTGCGCGGTGTTGATGGTGATACCACGAGCTTTTTCTTCTGGAGCCGAGTCGATCTTGTCGAACTCAACAACGGCCGAACCGAAAACTTCGGAGCAGACGCGAGTCAGAGCAGCGGTCAGGGTGGTTTTACCGTGGTCAACGTGGCCGATGGTGCCAACGTTTACGTGAGGTAGGGAACGATCAAATTTTTCTTTAGCCACGACAGTGAACTCCTAGCCTAAAGGGGCTGAATCAGCCTTGTTTTTTAACGATAGCTTCGACGATGTTCGACGGAGCTTCGGAGTATTTGGAGAATTCCATAGAGTAGCTCGCGCGACCCTGAGACATGGAACGGACGTCGGTCGCATAACCGAACATCTCACCCAGCGGAACTTCGGCGCGGATAACTTTGCCGGAAACCGTGTCTTCCATACCCTGGATCAGACCGCGACGACGGTTCAGGTCACCCATCACGTCGCCCATGTAGTCCTCAGGTGTTACAACTTCGACCTTCATGATCGGCTCAAGAACAACACCGCCACCTTTGGTAGCCAGTTGCTTGGTCGCCATGGAGGCTGCCACCTTGAACGCCATCTCGTTGGAGTCGACGTCGTGGTAAGAGCCATCGAAAACGGTCGCCTTCAGGCCGATGAGCGGATAGCCGGCAACAACACCGTTCTTCATCTGCTCTTCAATGCCCTTCTGGATAGCAGGGATGTATTCCTTAGGAACCACACCGCCCACTACTTCGTTCACGAATACCAGACCTTCCTGACCTTCGTCTGCCGGAGCAAAACGGATCCAGCAATGGCCGAACTGGCCACGGCCGCCGGACTGGCGAACGAACTTGCCTTCGATCTCACAGTTCTTAGTGATCTTCTCACGGTAAGAAACCTGTGGTTTACCGATGTTGGCTTCAACGTTGAACTCACGGCGCATCCGGTCAACCAGGATGTCCAGGTGCAACTCGCCCATACCCGAGATGATCGTTTGACCAGTCTCTTCGTCGGTCTTGACGCGGAAAGAAGGGTCTTCCTGAGCGAGTTTGCCCAGTGCGATACCCATTTTTTCCTGGTCATCCTTGGTCTTTGGCTCAACGGCAACCGAAATAACCGGCTCCGGGAAGTCCATGCGAACCAGGATGATTGGCTTGTCAGCGGAGCACAGGGTGTCACCAGTGGTGACGTCCTTCATGCCGATCAGGGCCGCGATGTCGCCAGCGCGTACTTCCTTGATCTCTTCGCGGGTGTTTGCGTGCATTTGCACCATACGACCCACGCGCTCTTTCTTGCCCTTGACCGAGTTGATCACGCCGTCGCCGGAGCTCAACACGCCCGAGTAAACGCGAGCGAAGGTCAGGGTACCCACGAATGGGTCGGTAGCGATCTTGAACGCCAGAGCCGAGAACGGCTCGCTGTCGTCTGCATGACGCTCCATGGCAACAGTCTCGTCATCCGGGTCGGAACCCTTGATGGCAGGAATGTCGACAGGTGCTGGCAGGTAGTCGATAACGGCGTCCAGAACCAGGGGCACGCCCTTGTTCTTGAACGAGGAACCGCAAACGGCCAGAACGATTTCGCCGGCGATAGTACGCTGACGCAGGGCAGTCTTGATCTCTTCGATCGACAGCTCTTCGCCTTCCAGGTACTTGTTCATCAGCTCTTCGCTGGCTTCGGCGGCAGCCTCAACCATGTTGCTGCGCCACTCTTCAGCCAGTTCCTGCATGTCGGCAGGGATAGCTTCGCGACGAGGGGCCATGCCCTTGTCAGCGTCATCCCAGTAGACAGCTTCCATGGTCATCAGATCGATCTGACCCTGGAACTCGTCTTCCGCGCCGATTGCCAGCTGGATTGGCACCGGGGTGTGACCCAGGCGCTGCTTGATCTGACCTACAACGCGCAGGAAGTTAGCGCCTTGACGGTCCATCTTGTTGACGTAAACCAGACGTGGAACGCCGTATTTGTTGGCTTGACGCCATACGGTTTCCGACTGTGGCTCAACGCCCGAGGTACCGCAGAACACAACGACAGCACCGTCGAGTACGCGCAGCGAACGTTCTACTTCAATGGTGAAGTCAACGTGGCCGGGGGTATCGATGATGTTGAAGCGGTGCTTCTCGAACTGCTTGACCGAACCAGCCCAGAAGGCGGTAGTAGCAGCGGAAGTAATGGTAATACCCCGCTCCTGCTCTTGCACCATCCAGTCCATGGTCGCGGCGCCATCATGCACCTCGCCCATTTTGTGGTTTACGCCTGTGTAGAACAGGACGCGCTCGGTGGTCGTGGTTTTACCCGCGTCCACGTGAGCAACGATACCGATGTTACGGTAGCGTTTGATATCAGTTGTACGAGCCATAAAGCCCTCGCAAAATAATTGACGCTGGATTTAGAAGCGGTAGTGCGAGAACGCTTTGTTGGCTTCAGCCATACGGTGAACGTCTTCACGCTTCTTAACTGCAGCACCTTTGCCTTCGGCAGCGTCCAGCAGTTCGCCGGCCAAGCGCAGAGCCATGGACTTCTCACCGCGCTTGCGCGCGAAGTCTACCAGCCAGCGCATTGCCAGGGCGTTACGACGGGAAGGGCGAACTTCGACCGGAACCTGGTAAGTAGCACCGCCTACACGGCGCGACTTTACTTCGACCAGCGGAGCGATGGCGTCGAGAGCTTTCTCGAAGATTTCCAGTGGGTCGCTGTTCTTGCGTTCTTTAACCTTTTCCAGCGCGCCATAAACGATACGCTCGGCAACGGCTTTCTTGCCGCTTTCCATCACGTGGTTCATGAACTTGGCCAGGATCTGGCTGCCGTATTTTGGATCGTCAAGCACTTCGCGCTTGGCTGCTACGCGTCTTCTTGGCATGGATAAGCCCTCAAACGGTCTTCAGGTTAGCTCGGGACATCCCACCCTGAGGTGCGGGACCCGACCTTACTCTTATCGACTCAGAAAAATAGATAATTGCAATGTGCTGCAAGCGGCCATTACTTCGGACGCTTGGTACCGTACTTCGAACGACCTTGGTTACGACCTTTGACGCCGGAAGTATCCAGGGAGCCGCGAACGGTGTGGTAACGAACACCTGGCAAGTCTTTTACACGACCGCCGCGGATCAGTACCACGCTGTGCTCTTGCAGGTTGTGGCCTTCACCACCGATGTACGAGGAAACCTCGAAACCGTTGGTCAGGCGCACACGGCATACTTTACGCAGTGCCGAGTTAGGTTTTTTCGGCGTGGTGGTGTACACACGGGTGCACACGCCACGACGTTGCGGGCAGTTCTGCAGCGCAGGTACGTCGGATTTCTCGACGATACGCTTACGCGGCTGACGTACCAGCTGGTTGATAGTTGCCATCTACTAGCTCCACTGTTGTCTTGCGACGCTATTGTCTTGCAAGAAAAGCAAAATGGCAGGACATACGTCCCGCCAGATTTAGGGGTACAAGAGTCTAAAGAGGATCTTGCCCCCAGTCAAGGCAAGGCCCCGCCCTCCCCGACCAGCCGAGCCTGGACATTGTGTGTCCAGGTTCGTCAGTCGCAGACGCCGGGGCCCTGCTCTTTTCAGTTACCGCTGGAGTTCAGCGCTTCAGTCAGTGCCGCTTCGACTTCGCTCGCGCTTACACGCAACGGTTTGTCAGCATCACGGCGACGCTTGCGCTCGCTGTGGTATGCCAGACCGGTACCGGCCGGGATCAGACGACCCACGACCACGTTTTCTTTCAGGCCGCGCAGGTAGTCGCGCTTGCCGGTTACCGCCGCTTCGGTCAGTACGCGGGTGGTTTCCTGGAAGGAAGCCGCCGAGATGAACGATTCGGTGGACAGCGAGGCCTTGGTGATACCCAGCAGCACACGGGTGTACTTGGAGATGAACTTGTCTTCCGATGCCAGGCGCTCGTTCTCGCCCAGTACCTGAGTCAGTTCCATCTGGTCGCCCTTGATGAAGCTGGAGTAACCCGACTCGGCGATCTCGACCTTGCGCAGCATCTGACGCAGGATGGTCTCGATGTGCTTGTCGTTGATCTTCACGCCTTGCAGACGGTAAACGTCCTGGATCTCGTTGACGATGTACTTGGCGAGCGCGCTCACACCCAGCAGACGCAGGATGTCGTGCGGATCGCTAGGACCGTCGGAGATAACTTCGCCGCGGTTCACTTGTTCGCCTTCGAAGACGTTCAGGTGACGCCACTTCGGAATCAGCTCTTCGTACGGATCGCTGCCGTCGTTCGGGGTAATGACCAGGCGGCGCTTGCCCTTGGTCTCTTTACCGAACGCGATGGTGCCGCTGACTTCAGCCAGAATCGAGGCTTCTTTCGGACGACGCGCTTCGAACAGGTCGGCAACGCGTGGCAGACCACCGGTGATGTCACGGGTCTTGGAGGTTTCTTGTGGAATACGGGCGATAACGTCACCCACACCCACTTGCACACCATCCGCAACACCAACGAGGGCGTTGGCCGGCAGGAAGTACTGGGCCGGTACGTCGGTACCTGGCAGCAGCAGATCCTTACCATCGACACCCACCATCTTGACCGCTGGTCGAATTTCTTTACCAGCTGCAGGACGGTCTTTGACGTCCAGTACTTCGATGTTGGTCAGACCGGTCAGTTCGTCGGTCTGGCGCTTGATCGTAATACCTTCTTCCATGCCCACGAAGGTCACGGTACCTTTCATTTCGGTAACGATCGGGTGAGTGTGCGGGTCCCACTTGGCCACGATGGCACCAGCGTCGACCTTGTCGCCTTCCTTCACCGAGATCACGGCACCGTACGGCAGCTTGTAGCGCTCGCGCTCACGACCGAAGTCGTCGGCGATAGCCAGCTCACCGGAACGCGACACAGCAACCAGGTTGCCGTCGGCACGCTCTACGTGTTTCAGGTTGTGCAGACGAACCACACCACCGTTCTTCACCTGGACGCTGTCGGCAGCCGAAGTACGGCTTGCAGCACCACCGATGTGGAACGTACGCATGGTCAGCTGGGTACCCGGCTCACCGATGGACTGGGCAGCGATAACGCCGACCGCTTCACCGATGTTCACCTGGTGACCACGAGCCAGGTCACGACCGTAGCACTTGGCGCAGATGCCGTAGCGGGTTTCACAGCTGATCGGCGAGCGAACGATCACTTCGTCGATGCTGTTGAGTTCGATGAACTCTACCCACTTCTCGTCTACCAGGGTGCCGGCAGGGACGATGACTTCGTCGGTGCCTGGCTTGAACACGTCACGGGCGATAACACGACCCAGTACACGTTCACCCAGCGGCTCTACAACGTCGCCGCCTTCAATGTGCGGGGTCATCAGCAGACCCTGCTCGGTGCCGCAGTCGATCTCGGTAACCACCAAGTCTTGCGCCACGTCTACCAGACGACGAGTCAGGTAACCGGAGTTAGCGGTTTTCAACGCGGTATCCGCCAGACCCTTACGAGCACCGTGAGTCGAGATGAAGTACTGGAGTACGCTCAGACCTTCACGGAAGTTCGCGGTAATTGGCGTCTCGATGATCGAGCCGTCCGGCTTGGCCATCAGGCCACGCATACCAGCCAGCTGACGAATCTGAGCTGCCGAACCCCGGGCACCGGAGTCAGCCATCATGTACATCGAGTTGAAGGATTCCTGGTCAACTTCGTTGCCGTGACGGTCGATGACCTTCTCTTTCGAGAGGTTGGACATCATCGCCTTGGAAACTTCGTCGTTGGCCTTGGACCAGAGGTCGATCACCTTGTTGTACTTCTCGCCCTGGGTTACCAGGCCGGAAGCGTATTGGCTTTCGATCTCTTTCACTTCGTCGGTCGCGGTACCGATGATGCGAGCTTTCTCATCCGGGATAACGAAGTCGTTAACACCGATGGAAACACCCGAAATCGTCGAGTAGGCGAAACCGGTGTACATCAACTGGTCAGCGAAGATAACGGTCTCTTTCAGACCAACCACGCGGTAGCACTGGTTGATCAGCTTGGAGATCGCCTTCTTCTTCATCGGCGTGTTGACGACGTCGAACGACAGGCCTGGTGGAACGACCTGGAACAGCAGCGCACGGCCGACGGTGGTGTCGACGATACGGGTGTTCTTGACGCTGCCGCCATCACGATCGTTTACAGTCTCGTTGATGCGCACTTTGATTTTTGCGTGCAGAGCTGCTTCGCCGGCGCGGAATACGCGGTCGACTTCCTGCAGGTCGGCAAACACGCGGCCTTCGCCCTTGGCGTTGATCGCTTCACGGGTCATGTAGTACAGACCCAGTACAACGTCCTGCGAAGGAACGATGATTGGCTCACCGTTGGCTGGCGACAGGATGTTGTTGGTCGACATCATCAGCGCACGGGCTTCGAGCTGGGCTTCCAGGGTCAGCGGTACGTGGACCGCCATCTGGTCGCCGTCGAAGTCGGCGTTGTACGCGGCACAGACCAGAGGGTGCAGCTGGATAGCCTTACCTTCGATCAGTACTGGTTCAAACGCCTGGATACCCAGACGGTGAAGGGTCGGTGCACGGTTGAGCAGCACGGGGTGTTCGCGAATCACTTCGGCGAGCACGTCCCACACCTCTGGCAGCTCGCGCTCGACCATCTTCTTGGCGGCCTTGATGGTGGTCGCCAGACCACGCATTTCCAGCTTGCCGAAGATGAACGGCTTGAACAGCTCCAGGGCCATCTTCTTTGGAAGACCGCACTGGTGCAGGCGCAGGGTCGGGCCTACGGTAATTACCGAACGACCCGAGTAGTCAACGCGCTTACCGAGCAAGTTCTGACGGAAACGACCCTGCTTACCCTTGATCATGTCAGCCAGGGATTTCAGAGGACGCTTGTTCGAACCGGTGATGGCGCGACCGCGACGACCGTTGTCCAGCAGGGCATCGACCGCTTCCTGCAGCATGCGCTTTTCGTTGCGCACGATGATGTCAGGAGCCGACAGGTCCAGCAGGCGCTTCAGACGGTTGTTACGGTTGATCACTCGACGATACAGGTCGTTGAGGTCGGAAGTCGCGAAGCGACCGCCATCCAGTGGAACCAGTGGACGCAGGTCTGGCGGCAGAACCGGCAGAACGGTCAACACCATCCACTCAGGCAGGTTGCCGGAACCCTGGAAGGCTTCCATCAACTTCAGGCGCTTGGACAGCTTCTTGATCTTGGTTTCCGAGTTGGTCTGCGGAATCTCTTCGCGCAGGCGGCCGATCTCGTGTTCCAGGTCAATGGCGTGCAGCAGCTCGCGGACAGCCTCGGCACCCATGCGGGCGTCGAAGTCGTCACCGAACTCTTCGAGGGCTTCGAAGTATTGCTCGTCGTTCAGCAGCTGACCCTTCTCCAGGGTAGTCATGCCCGGGTCGATAACGACGTAGCTCTCGAAGTAGAGCACGCGTTCGATATCACGCAGGGTCATGTCCATCAGCAGGCCGATACGCGACGGCAGCGACTTCAGGAACCAGATGTGGGCAACTGGCGAGGCCAGTTCGATGTGCGCCATGCGCTCACGACGAACCTTGGCCAGCGCGACTTCAACGCCGCACTTCTCGCAGATCACACCACGGTGTTTCAGGCGCTTGTACTTACCGCACAGGCACTCGTAGTCCTTGACTGGGCCAAAGATCTTGGCGCAGAACAGGCCGTCACGCTCAGGTTTGAACGTACGGTAGTTGATGGTTTCCGGCTTTTTAACTTCACCGAACGACCACGAACGGATCATCTCAGGCGACGCCAACCCGATACGGATTGCGTCAAACTCTTCGACTTGACCCTGGTTTTTCAGCAAATTCAGTAGGTCTTTCAAGGCCTTTCCTCCTGGCGGAGCAGGGAGCAGGCTTTAGGGGCCTGCTCCCGATTCGCGTCGCGTGTTATTCGGTTTCCAGATCGATATCGATACCGAGGGAACGAATCTCTTTGATCAACACGTTGAAGGACTCGGGCATGCCCGGCTCCATACGGTGATCGCCGTCCACGATGTTCTTGTACATCTTGGTACGACCGTTCACATCGTCCGACTTCACTGTGAGCATTTCTTGCAGGGTGTAGGCAGCACCGTAAGCTTCCAGTGCCCAGACCTCCATCTCCCCGAAACGCTGACCACCGAACTGAGCCTTACCACCCAGCGGCTGCTGGGTAACCAGGCTGTAGGAACCAGTGGAACGCGCGTGCATCTTGTCGTCCACCAAGTGGTTCAGTTTCAGCATGTACATGTAGCCAACAGTAACGTGACGCTCGAACTTGTTGCCGGTACGGCCGTCGAACAGCTGCATCTGGCCGCTTTCTGGCAGGTCTGCCAGTTTCAGCATGGCCTTGATTTCGCTTTCCTTGGCACCGTCGAATACCGGGGTGGCCATAGGCACGCCGCCACGCAGGTTCTTCGCCAGGTCCAGGATTTCCTGGTCGCTGAAGCTTTCCAGGTTCTCTTGGCGGCCACCGATCTCGTTGTAGATCTCGGTGAGGAACTTGCGCAGTTCGATGACTTTACGCTGCTCTTCGAGCATGCGGTTGATCTTTTCGCCCAGGCCCTTGGCCGCGAGGCCCAGGTGGGTTTCCAGGATCTGACCGACGTTCATACGCGAAGGTACGCCCAGCGGGTTGAGGACCACGTCCACAGGCGTGCCGTTGGCATCGTGCGGCATGTCTTCAACCGGCATGATCACGGAGACCACACCTTTGTTACCGTGACGACCGGCCATCTTGTCGCCCGGCTGGATGCGGCGACGGATTGCCAGGTAAACCTTGACGATTTTCAGCACGCCTGGAGCCAGGTCATCGCCTTGCTGCAGTTTGCGCTTCTTGTCTTCGAACTTGTCGTCCAGCAGGCGACGGCGATCAACGATGTACTGCTGGGCACGCTCCAGCTGCTCGTTGAGGGCGTCTTCGGCCATGCGCAGTTTGAACCACTGGCCGTGCTCCAGACCGTCCAGGACTTCGTTGGTGATTTCCAGACCTTTCTTCAGGCCGGCACCACCATCGACGATCTGGCCAACCAGGGCCTGACGCAGACGCTCGAAGGTTGCGCCTTCGACGATACGGAACTCTTCGTTGAGGTCCTTGCGGATCTCGTCCAGCTGGCTCTTCTCGATCGACAGCGCACGAGCGTCACGCTCAACGCCGTCACGGGTGAAGACCTGTACGTCGATGACAGTACCCTTGGTGCCGGTAGGCACGCGCAGGGAGGTGTCCTTAACGTCGCTGGCTTTCTCACCGAAGATGGCGCGCAGCAGTTTTTCTTCCGGAGTCAGTTGGGTCTCGCCTTTCGGAGTGACCTTGCCGACCAGGATGTCGCCGGCGCCGACTTCGGCACCCACGTAGACGATACCGGCTTCGTCCAGCTTGTTCAGCGCTGCTTCACCCACGTTCGGGATGTCAGCGGTGATTTCCTCTGGGCCAAGCTTGGTGTCACGGGCCACACAGGTCAGTTCCTGGATGTGGATCGTGGTGAAGCGGTCTTCCTGAACCACACGCTCCGACAGACAGATGGAGTCTTCGAAGTTGAAACCGTTCCAGGCCATGAACGCGATGCGCATGTTCTGACCCAGTGCCAGTTCACCCATGTCGGTGGACGGGCCGTCGGCCATGATGTCGCTGCGCTGAACGCGGTCACCCTTGCTCACCAGCGGACGCTGGTTGATGCAGGTGTTCTGGTTCGAACGGGTGTATTTGGTCAGGTTGTAGATGTCTACACCGGCTTCGCCTGGCTCGACTTCATCGTCTGCCACGCGAACAACGATACGGCTGGCATCGACGGAGTCGATCACGCCGCCACGACGGGCCACGACGCAAACGCCGGAGTCACGGGCAACGTTGCGCTCCATGCCGGTACCTACCAGCGGCTTGTCGGCGCGCAGGGTCGGTACAGCCTGACGCTGCATGTTGGAACCCATCAACGCACGGTTGGCGTCGTCGTGCTCCAGGAACGGAATCAGCGAGGCTGCGACCGAGACTACCTGCTTGGGCGAAACGTCCATCAGGGTAACGTCTTCAGGCGCCTTCACGGTGAATTCGTTCAGGTGACGTACGGCTACCAGTTCGTCGATCAGGACCTTGTTCTCGTTCATGGTCGCCGAAGCCTGCGCGATCACGTGATCGGCTTCTTCGATGGCGGACAGGAACACGATCTCGTCGGTGACCACACCCTCTTTAACAACGCGGTACGGGCTTTCCAGGAAGCCGTACTGGTTGGTGCGAGCGTATGCAGCCAGGGAGTTGATCAGGCCGATGTTCGGACCTTCAGGGGTCTCGATCGGGCACACGCGACCGTAGTGAGTCGGGTGTACGTCACGGACTTCGAAGCCTGCGCGCTCACGGGTCAGACCACCTGGGCCGAGTGCGGAGACACGACGCTTGTGGGTAATTTCCGACAGCGGGTTGTTCTGGTCCATGAACTGCGACAGCTGGCTGGAACCGAAGAACTCTTTCACCGCGGCCGCTACCGGCTTGGCGTTGATCAGGTCCTGAGGCATCAGGCCTTCGCTTTCGGCCATCGACAGGCGTTCCTTGACCGCACGCTCAACGCGCACCAGGCCAACACGGAACTGGTTCTCGGCCATTTCGCCTACGCAGCGAACACGACGGTTACCCAGGTGGTCGATGTCGTCGACGATGCCCTTGCCGTTACGGATGTCGACCAGGGTCTTCAGTACGGCAACGATGTCTTCCTTGCTCAGCACGCCCGAACCTTCGATCTCGGTACGACCGATACGACGGTTGAACTTCATGCGACCTACAGCAGACAGGTCGTAGCGCTCTGGGCTGAAGAACAGGTTGTTGAACAGGGTCTCGGCAGCATCCTTGGTTGGCGGCTCGCCAGGACGCATCATGCGGTAGATCTCGACCAGCGCTTCCAGTTGGTTGGCGGTGGAGTCGATCTTCAGCGTGTCGGAGATGAACGGACCGCAGTCGATGTCGTTGGTGTACAACGTCTCGATACGGACGACCTGGGCCTTGGCGATCTTCACCAGCAGCTCGGTGCTCAGTTCAGTGTTGCACTCGCAAAGGATTTCACCGGTTGCCGGGTGAACGATGGCCTTGGCGGTAGTGCGACCCAGCACGTAGTCCAGCGGAACTTCCAGCTCTTTGATGCCGGCCTTTTCCAACTGGTTGATGTGACGGGCAGTGATACGACGGCCCTGTTCGACGATGACCTTGCCGGTACCATCGAGGATGTCCAGGACAGCGATTTCACCACGCAGGCGCTGAGGCACCAGTTCCAGGCTGAGCTTTTCGCCCTGCACGTGGAATACGTTGGTGGTGTAGAAGGCATCGAGGACTTCCTCGGTGCTGTAGCCCAGTGCGCGCAGCAGTACCGACGCAGGCAGCTTGCGACGACGGTCGATCCGGACGAATACACAGTCTTTCGGGTCGAATTCGAAGTCCAGCCACGAGCCGCGGTAAGGAATGATGCGGGCCGAGTACAACAGTTTGCCGGAGCTGTGAGTCTTGCCACGGTCGTGGTCGAAGAACACACCTGGCGAACGGTGCAACTGGGAGACGATAACGCGCTCGGTACCGTTGATTACGAAGGTACCGTTTTCGGTCATCAGGGGGATTTCCCCCATGTAGACTTCCTGCTCCTTGATGTCCTTGATCGCTTTGTTCGACGATTCTTTGTCGAAAATGATCAGGCGTACTTTTACCCGCAAAGGTACGGCGTACGTTACGCCACGCAATACGCATTCTTTGACATCAAAGGCCGGTTCGCCCAGGCGATAACCAACGTACTCCAGAGCAGCGTTGCCGGAGTAGCTGATGATCGGGAAAACGGATTTGAAGGCCGCATGCAGACCGACGTCACGGAACTGGTCCTTGGTCGCGCCCGCCTGCAAGAATTCGCGATACGAATCCAGCTGGATAGCCAAGAGGTACGGTACGTCCATGACGTCCGGCAACTTGCTAAAGTCCTTGCGGATACGTTTTTTCTCAGTGTATGAGTAAGCCATCAGCGTTCCCCAGCTTGGTCACCTGCTTGTTTGGCCTCCCCCGACGGGAGCGGCCAGAAAATCGTGCAAACCCCTTGGTTTGCGCCACCGTCATCGGTGGTTGAAGCACGTTAGAGGCGCTGACCTGATCAGCAGCCAATAACGGAAAAAGGCCGGTGGCATGAGCCACCAGCCATCAGCCGTTCGCTTGACGCTCGGGCTGGAGACGCAAGGTCGAAATTACTTGACTTCGACTTTGGCGCCTGCTTCTTCCAGCTTCTTCTTGGCGTCTTCAGCGGCTTCTTTCGAAACGCCTTCAGCAACGACCTGAGGAGCGGTGTCAACTTTCTCTTTGGCTTCTTTCAGGCCCAGACCGGTCAGTTCACGAACTGCCTTGATCACGTTGACCTTCTTCTCGCCAGCTTCAACCAGAACAACGTTGAACTCGGTTTGCTCTTCAACAACAGCGGCAGCAGCAGCTGGACCAGCCGAAGCAGCAGCAGCGGTAACACCGAATTTTTCTTCGAAAGCTTTGATCAGCTCAACAACTTCCATTACGGACATTGCGCCAACGGCTTCGAGGATTTGCTCTTGAGTAACGGACATGACTCTTTTCCTGAATTGGGGGACGGCCTACGCGACCATCGAAATAAACAAAAAACGCGAGAAGCGAGCGGCCCTTAGGCTGCAGCGGCTTCTTTCTGGTCGCGCAGTGCCGCCAGAGTACGAGCCAGTTTGCTGGTAGCGCCTTGAATCACGCTCATCAGCTGGGAAATGGCTTCGTCACGGGTCGGCAGCGTTGCCAGCACGTCGATCTGATTAGCTGCGAGGAACTTGCCCTCGAACGCAGCTGCCTTGATCTCGAACTTGTCCTGACCTTTAGCGAACTCTTTGAAGATACGAGCAGCAGCGCCCGGATGTTCTTTGGAGAAAGCGATCAAGGTCGGGCCTTTGAACACGTCGTTGAGGATCGAGTAATCGGTGCCTTCAACAGCGCGCTTGAGCAGGGTGTTACGTACGACACGTACGTATACGCCAGCTTCGCGGGCCTCTTTACGGAGTCCGGTCATAGCGCCTACAGTCACACCACGGGCATCAGCCACGACAGCGGACAGGGCACCTTTGGCAGCCTCGTTGACTTCAGCGACGATGGCCTTCTTGTCTTCGAGTTTAATTGCCACGGGTTTAACTCCTGCTTGTTACCGTTTCATCTGGCCTGGGCCGGATGTCGTTTTGGTGTCTAGTTCCAAAAAGGAACCGGGAGCACCATCTGCGTAGGCTTGTGGTTTAAGACTTGCGTCGCCTACGGTCTTGGATAGCCCCCGCAAAGCAGGGACCCCAATTTTTTCAACAGGGGTGATCGCTCACCCCTGCTTTACGTCTTAAGCGGTCAGGGAACCCTGGTCGATGACCAGACCTGGGCCCATGGTGGTGCTCAGGGTAACGCGCTTGACGTAGATACCTTTCGAGGAAGCTGGCTTGATACGCTTCAGATCAGCGATCAGGGCTTCAACGTTTTCCTTCAGCTTGGTGGCTTCGAAGCCAACCTTGCCAACGGAGGTGTGGATGATGCCGTTTTTGTCGGTGCGGTAGCGAACCTGACCAGCCTTGGCGTTTTTAACCGCGGTGGCTACGTCTGGAGTCACGGTACCGACTTTCGGGTTAGGCATCAGGCCACGTGGACCCAGGATCTGACCCAGTTGACCTACAACGCGCATGGCATCAGGCGATGCGATGACTACGTCATAGTTCAGGTCGCCGCCTTTCATTTCGGCAGCCAGATCGTCCATGCCAACGCGGTCTGCGCCTGCAGCCAGGGCAGCTTCAGCAGCTGGACCTTGGGTGAAGACAGCAACACGTACGGTCTTGCCAGTGCCGTGTGGCAGCACGGTAGCGCTACGTACGACCTGGTCGGATTTACGTGGGTCAACGCCCAGGTTCACGGCGACGTCGAACGACTCGCTGAACTTGACGGTCGACAGCTCAGCCAGCAGAGCGGCGGCTTCTTCGAAGTTGTAGACTTTGCCAGCTTCGATTTTGGAAGCAATAGCCTTTTGGCGCTTGGTCAGCTTAGCCATTACACACCCTCCACGTTGAGGCCCATGCTGCGAGCCGAGCCAGCGATGGTGCGCACGGCGGCGTCCATGTCGGCAGCGGTCAGGTCAGCATTTTTGACCTTGGCGATTTCTTCCAGCTGAGCACGGGTCACGGTACCGACTTTAACGGTGTTCGGACGTGCGGAACCGCTGGTCAGGCCAGCAGCTTTCTTCAGCAGAACCGAAGCTGGGGTGCTTTTGGTTTCGAAGGTGAAGCTACGGTCACTGTAGACAGTGATGATAACTGGAGTTGGCAAGCCGACTTCTTGACCCTGAGTACGGGCGTTGAAGGCCTTGCAGAATTCCATGATGTTCACGCCATGTTGACCCAGAGCCGGGCCGACGGGCGGGCTAGGGTTGGCCTGGCCGGCCTTTACTTGCAGCTTGATGTAAGCCGTGATCTTCTTAGCCATGAGCTACTCCAATATCGGGTACGAACGCCAATTCAGGCTCCCCGGTTGCTTGCGTTTTATCCCAGAGACGACAAAACCCCGCAGCTTACGCCTGCGGGGCATGGGATATGCCTTCAATCAGACCTTTTCGACCTGACTGAACTCGAGCTCTACCGGAGTAGAGCGTCCGAAAATGAGCACAGCCACTTGGATCCGGCTCTTTTCGTAGTTGACCTCTTCGACGGTACCGTTGAAATCCGCGAACGGACCATCGGTAACGCGAACAACCTCGCCCGGCTCGAACAGAGTCTTGGGCTTTGGCTTGTCGCTGCCGTCAGCGACGCGACGAAGGATAGCTTCAGCTTCCTTGTCGGTGATTGGTGCAGGCTTGTCAGCGGTACCGCCGATGAAGCCCATCACGCGAGGAGTGTCCTTGACCAAGTGCCAAGTACCCTCGTTCATTTCCATCTGGACCAGCACATAGCCTGGGAAGAACTTACGTTCGCTTTTGCGCTTCTGGCCATTGCGCATTTCTACCACTTCTTCAGTGGGGACCAGAATTTCGCCAAAACCGTCTTCCATGCCAGCCAGCTTTACACGCTCGATCAAAGAGCGCATAACATGCTTCTCGTAACCCGAGTAGGCATGCACAACGTACCAACGCTTAGCCACGGGACACCCTTAGCCGACGATCAAGGAAACAAGCCAGCCGAGCAGGGAATCAAGACCCCACAACAGCAACGCCATGACCAGTACGACCGCCACTACGATCAGCGTGGTCTGCGTGGTCTCTTGGCGAGTTGGCCATACGACTTTACGGATTTCGGTACGAGCTTCCTTTGCCAGGACGAAGAACGACTTGCCTTTGGCGGTCTGCAGCGCGGTGAACGCAGCTACACCAGCAATGACGAGCAGTGCAAGCACCCGGTACAGGATCGGAGATGCGTGGTAATACTGATTACCAACCACGCCAACCACCACCAAAGCGACAACAACCAGCCACTTGAGCAGATCAAAGCGAGAGTCTTGGGCTTCAGCCTTAGGGGTCATCTAGGAGGATCCTGTGAAAAGAAAGCCAGACATCACCGAGTGAAGCTGGCAGGTCAGGAGGGAATCGAACCCCCAACCTACGGTTTTGGAGACCGTCGCTCTGCCAATTGAGCTACTGACCTAGAAACATAATCAGGCCGACCAGTATGCCGGACCGAATAAGCGATTACAACCACTTATAAAACAAAGGCAGATATTTTCATATCTGCCTGTGTAATGGAGCTCTTGAGCGGATTTGAACCGCTGACCTCACCCTTACCAAGGGTGTGCTCTACCAACTGAGCTACAAGAGCGAAACACTTTGCACAACCAGCAAACTTGGAGCGGGTAGCGGGAATCGAACCCGCATCATCAGCTTGGAAGGCTGAGGTTCTACCACTAAACTATACCCGCGGAGCTTGCTGCTCACGCTAAATTGGTGGAGGGGGAAGGATTCGAACCTTCGAAGTCTGAGACGTCAGATTTACAGTCTGATCCCTTTGGCCGCTCGGGAACCCCTCCTGAGCGTGGGCGGCATTATCAACCTCTGCCGTCCTTCTGTCAAGCGTTTTTTTCAATTAAATCTGAAAGTTAGCTTAGTTTGACAGTCGCTTCACACCTTGAGCGTTTCCGCTTATCGCTGTGGAGCGGGCGCCATTCTATGCAGGATTCAAGAACCTTGCAACCCCTCACACAACATTATTTTCTGTTTTAAGTCTTTGAAATCATTGGAAAGTCTCTGGAGCAGGGTTTCGTCCAGCAAACGCCGGCTTTCGGGCGCAATTCGCAGCCAGTGAAAAACACCTTCGGGGCTGCCAACCGGCACCGCGCGAGCGGAAATATCCAGGCTGGTGAGGCGTTGCTCGATAGGCGCCAGCTGTTCAGGCCGCGAAAAGCCGCCCAGGTACAGGCAGTTTTCATCACGCGCCGGCGGCTTGGCTGCAGCCGCAGCACGTGCACGTGCGTCATCGGACTCACTCAGCAGGCGAATATCCTGCTGGGAGCCCTTGTAGAGCGACAGCGAGGTCACTTCCTTGGGCCTCAGCGGCGCTTCCTGCTGGTGCCATACAAAGTAGAAAACGTTGAGTACCAGCAGCAGGAGAAATAACCAGCGCATAATCACCTCAGGCCACCGGACAAGCGATGGCCAGGCCAACGAAGACAAGATCAGGAATGACGCTGGCACCTGGCACTGTATCCTTTACCAGCTCGGCATCGCCACCTGTGAGATACAGCGTGAAGTCATCACCCCACAGCTGCGCTGCCTGCTCGACCTGGGTGAGCACGAAGCCGCGCATCATCTGTGTGCAACCACGCTCCACTGCCTCTACCGTATTGCGCCCGGGCGCCAGGCTGCCGTGGGCGCGCTCGGCGGATTGGTCGTCATAGCGAATCTTGCGGGTATGGGTGCGCAGCTGCCCGCGCATCAGCGGCATGCCCGGGCAGATGAACCCACCCAGGTGCTCGCCATCCGGGGCGACGAAGTCGGAAGTGACGGCAGTGCCCAGGTCGATGACCACACACGCGCGCCCTGCCAGTTTATAACCCGCTACCAGGGCCACCCAACGGTCGAGCCCCAGGCGTTCGAACTCCTGGTAACCGTTGCGCACCCCCACCAATGTTTGCGCAGGACGCGCACAGACAGGCTGTACGGAAAACTCACTGGCCAGCAGCGCCATCAGGCGACTGGTCTCGTCTTCGTTGCGAACACTCACCAGGCGACAATGCAGCAGCTGCAGGCCATCGATCGACTTCACCGCCTCGACCAGTACCTGGTCGGCGTCCACGACGCCACCGGCAAGGCGCGCACCGCCCTCACCCGCGATGACTCGCCATTTGATGAAACTGTTACCACAGTCCAGCTCAAGAATCATTGCGCAACCTCAGGCTGAGCTCACCACCGCTAAAGCTTTTTTCCACGCCATCAACCTCGAGGCGCAATGCGCCCTGGTGGTCGATGCCCAATACCACGCCGTCTATCTGGTTGACGCCGGCGATCAGCGACACCGCGCGCCCTTGCCAGACGTGATTTGCCTCCCATAGCGCCTGGATGGCTGCGAAACCCTGCTCGCGATGCAAGGCCAGGTATTGCTCCAGGCGCTGGTTGAGGATGGCCACCAGCTGATTACGATCAATGGCCTTGCCGGCCTCCAGCTGCATGGAGGTCCACTGCTGATCGACTGCATCGGTTGCCTGCATGTTCACATTGATGCCAATGCCCAGCACCACATGGCAGACATCGGCAGGGTCGCCCACCAGCTCCAGAAGAATGCCAGCTATTTTGCGCTGGTCCACCAACAGGTCATTGGGCCATTTCAGCCCGGCCTTGGCGATTCCCAGCTCACGCAGGGCCTGCATCACCGCCACACCCACGACCAGGCTCAAACCTTCGAGCTGGCGCAGGCCGCCATCGATGCGCAGCACCAGGCTGTAATAGAGGTTTTCTGCGAACGGGCTGACCCAAGCGCGCCCACGACGCCCCCGCCCTGCCGACTGCCGTTCAGCCAGCACAAGGAAAGGCGCACTCTCCCCCCTGGCGATGGCCCGTAGCGCCTCGGCGTTGGTGGAATCAATGGAATCAAAGATCGAGGTCGGCCAGCCTGGGGCGCCTGCATAGGCGTCTATGGCTTCCGCCTCCAGCAACGCCAAGGGCGCAGCCAACTGATAACCGCGGCCTCGGACCTTGTGGATAGGGAGATTGAGCTCGGCCTCCAGGTGCTGCAGCTGCTTCCAGACAGCGCTGCGGCTGATACCCAGGGCGGCTCCCAAGTCTTGCCCGGAATGGAAGCGACCATCCTTCAAGAGATTCAACAACGTCAACATGCCAGATTCGCCTCACAATGAGGCAGGCATGATAGCCATGCTGGTGGCTGTTGCATAGAAACAGCCACCAGCCTGAGGCTCGGCTATTTACCTCCGATACTCAGTATCCGCAGGCCAAACTGCGCAGCCCTGCCGGACTGGACGTTCAGGTGATACTTGTCCTTTTCCGTCAGCAAATTAACCTCGCGCCCGGGGAGATCGACGATTTTAATGTTCCATTCCACATCGCCCACTCTTAGCGTTGTCGGGTTCAATCCCTTCAAGCTCCACAGCGGTGGCACCAGGTAGTCCTGTAGCTGCCTGCTGAAGTCACCGAACGACGTTAGTGCGTTCAGCCAATGCGGTGACAAAGGATACAAACCCAGGTAGCCATTGCGGCTGGAGTCGAGGCGGCCGGCATTGCGATAGGGGAAATTATTACGGTGCCAGGCAATGACCTCATAGTAGAAGCCGCTGTCACTGTGGTAGCAATTGAAACCGTAGGTAAATTTTGAATCTCTAGGCGCTGGCGTTCCAGGCTCGCCGGTCCACAACCAGCCCTTGTCGTAGGCTGGGTCCATTTGTGCGTTAGTAACGAAGACATATTCCGAATCGGCAGCCGAAGCTTGCCACAATAATTCGGCAGTAAAGCTCAATTCCGGTTGATGCTTGAACCCCATGATGTCGCTCCTTGCATAACGTCCATGTGAGGCAGCAGCGTAAAGGAGGCATGGCAGGACAGTCAGAAGGAAAATGCCCGCAAAAAACTCATCCCCCGTAGCAGCTGCCGAAGGCGGCGTCCAAGGTTTGCAGAGTGCCCGGTCGGTGCGCGGGGGCTTCGGACGCGGCCTGCGGCCGCTGCTACGGGGTTGCCGGAAATATTCTTGAACGCCAGAAAAGACAAAACCCCCACCTGCCTTCGCAGATGGGGGTTTCGGAATTTAATCTTGACGATGACCTACTCTCACATGGGGAAACCCCACACTACCATCGGCGATGCATCGTTTCACTACTGAGTTCGGGATGGGATCAGGTGGTTCCAATGCTCTATGGTCGTCAAGAAATTCTGTAGCCAGGATGCCCTTTGGGTGGCATTCCAGCGAATCGGGTATGTGATGGTATTTGTGAATCAGCAAACT
>NZ_JBWGIG010000039.1:0-59683 GCF_056312595.1 Pseudomonas sp. GYB4201
AGCAGGGGCAAGCCTTTTTTGCTTACTTTTTGTGGCGTTTGACAAAAAGTGAGCCGCCGTAAGGGCGGAAAGGTGATTGTGCATCACCCTTGGTATTGGATATGTGCATGGCTTTCGAATCTCGCTTTTGAGGGATTCGGACATATCCATTTTCGCGGTGCGACCACCGACTGTTTCGGCCTTACGCCGACTCACTTTTTTTCAGACGCCAAAAAAAGTAAGCAAAAAACGCTTGCCCCTGCTTGGGCCCTCCGCTGCGCTACGGGTCCCCTCCTTCCGGCGCCGCTCAACGGGCAGACGGCACCCGCTATAGAAGCCTGCGGGTTACCGTCTCTTCGGCCTGCGGCCTCGGCCCTTCGGGCAGCCCATTGATCGACGCCTCCAGTCGGCCCGGGCGCTTTACGGGGCATACAATCAAGATCAAAAGCAAAATCAAAAGCCAGAGCAAAAGCCAGATCAACAGCAGATCAACAGCAGGTCACAGGCCAGGTCACGGGCCAGGTCACAGCCTGGATCAGCCTGGATCACAGGCTCGCCGCCTGCCCGCTGGCGCGGGGGGCGCGCACTGGGCGATAATTGCCACCTCCTCCGCCCGCGAGCCCCGTCATGTCCGACTCCAGCTTCCCACCGCAGGTCGACCCCGACCAGATCAAGATCACCCGGCTGTTCCCCACGCCCATCGCCGCGTTGCAACACCCGGACTTCGAGCACCTCAACGAACGCCTCAAGGCGGTGATCCTGGCGCGCAGCGAGTCCCACCCCGGCACCCAGCATAGCAACCTGGGCGGCTGGCAGTCGGACGACGGCTTCACCGACTGGGCCGGCGAGCCGGGCGCGCAGTTGCTGGCCTTCGCCCAGGAGTTGGCCAACCAGCTGTCAGCCGTCAGCTCGCCGGAACATGGCCTGATCGAGGCGCACCTGAAGTGGAACTACAGCGCCTGGGCCAACATCAACCGTCGCGGCCACGCCAACGCCCTGCACGGCCACCCCGGCTCGTTCTGGTCCGGGGTGTACTGGGTGGATGACGGCGGCCGCGCCGATGATCCGGCAGTGGGCGGTGAACTGGAGTTCGTCGACCCCCGCGGCATCACGCCGATGCTGCTCAACCCGGCGCTGCGCATGCGCATCGAAGGCTGCCTGGGCGCCGGCGCAGGCCACGCCCACACGCCGCAAAGCGGCACGCTGCTGATGTTTCCGTCCTGGCTGCTGCACTCGGTGCGGCGCTACGAGGGCGACCGCCCGCGGATCTCCGTGGCGTTCAACTTCTCCATCTGAGCGGGCGCCCGGGCCATTCGGCGCCGGGCGGCTTCCTTAGGAAAAGTCCTACATAAGTCCTGATCTCTGCGCGTGACAATGCCGGCTTCTTGAACGCACATTGGAAGGGAGGCCACATGAACAGGGCTTATCTGCAAGTTGCCTCGCTCGGCCTGGCGCTAGTCACACCCGCAAGCTGGGCCAGCGAGCTGGACATCACTGCCGAGTTCATTCCGCGCATCAGCTCGCCCGGCAACGTCAAGTTCGTCAACACCACGCCGTTATCAGGCTATTGCGGTGACAACAACGCCAACTGTCGACCCGGCGATTTCACCATCATGTTTCCACTGACCATCGAGCGCACCTGGGTGAACCCAGGCCCTCTCGATGGGCACAATTACCAGCGCGTCGACGGCGACTGGAAGACCGTCTACGTCAGCCAGGATGGCGGCGGGCCAACCGTGCCCGTGCGCTTTCGCCTCAACCTGCTGGCCCGGCGCTACAACCTGGGCACGCTGATGCCAGGCGGCACCCCGGGCAGCATCAGTTTCATCTCCAACCTCGCTGGCCGCTATGGCGCGACCAGCGGCGGTTGCCAGGGACGGGTCGGCGCCGGCAACGGCATCTTTTATAGCTATGCCTGGAGCGTGCCCCAGGGCACCGTGACCTGCACCCGGGAACCGGCCAACGACCTGCTCGGCCCCTATGCGGGAACCCTCAGCGAGGTGTCCGTGGGTTACGAACTCGAAGCCCCCAACCCCTTCGCCCTGGGCAACGGCACCTACCGCGGCACCTTGCGCTACAGCCTCGGGCCAGGCAGGCAGATCGACCTGGGTAACGGCCGCTATAACGAGGATCAGATCAACTTCAATTTCCAGCTCAAGGTACAACACGAACTGCGCGTCGACTTCCCCGACGGCAGCGACCACGCCGTGCTGGAGCCCGATGGTGGCTGGACCCAATGGCAGCACGGCGGCCGGGCGCCCACGAGCCTGCGGCGTACCCACCCGTTCCTGATCTGGGCCTCGGCACCGATGAAGATGTACCTCAAGTGCGAGGCGACCATCGGCAACCAATGCAGCATCCGCGAACCGCTCAGCGGCCACCAGGTGCCCATCGTGGTGGCCGTGACACTGCCGGGCGAGGTGCGCCACAACGGCGCCGTGGTGCAGCAACTGCCACTGCCGCTGGGCGAGGCCCAGGCGCTGCAGTTCCAGAACGTGGCCATTGCGGCGGGGCGCCAGGCGCGCCTGCACTATGGGGTGGAACAGCCCTACGTAGCGGCGATGCTGCAACATCCCGGCCGCCAGTACAGCGGCGACGTGACGATCGTCTTCGACGCCCAGCTGTAGCACGCAACTTGGGAATTGCCCTACAGACGCAGGCCAGCTTTCCTGTCCAGAATGCTGCTCTCAAGTTTTCCCTCTCCGGAGGCTACGATGTGGCGGGTTCAATCGGTAGGTTGGGGGCTGGCAAGCCTGTTCAGCGCGTATTGCCACGCCAGTGAACTGGAGGTGACAGCCGAGTTCATCCCAAGGGTCACATCGCCCAGCAATATGAAATTTGTCAACACCACACCGGTCACGGGGTACTGCGCCACCCACGCCAATCATTGCCGGCCCAATGATGTGACCTTGGTGTTCCCCCTGTCCATCGAACGCCAATGGATCGTCCCGGGGCCTATCGAGGGGCACAATTACCAACGGGTGGACGGGCGCTGGAGAAGCGTCCTGGTCAATCATGATCGCAGCGCAGCCAGCATTCCGTTGCGCCTGCGCCTCAACTTGCTGGCACGACGCTATGAGCGTGGTGTGCTTGCGCCAGGGGGGAAAGCGGCGGGCATCGCCAGCGTCGGCAACAGCTCGGGGAGCTATGGCGCCAGCACCGGTGGTTGCCTGGGGCGAACAGGGAACGGCACAGCGTCCTTGTACGATTTCGCCTGGACGGTTCCCGCCGCCTGGGCAACCTGCACACGCAGCCCCAAGACCGCCCGCATGGGGCCCTATGCGGGCAGGGTGGACCAGGTGTCGGTCGGCTACGAGCTCGAGGCGCCAAACCCGTTCGCCCTGGCCAACGGCACTTATCGCGGCAGCCTGACCTATACCCTGGGTCCAGGCCAGCAAATTGACCTGGGCAATGGCCGCTACAGTGAGTCCGAGGTCACCTTCAATTTCGTCCTGTTGGTGCAGCATGAACTGCGAGTGGACTTTCCCGCAAACTCGCACCGTGTTGTCCTCGAGCCTGCTGGCGGCTGGCCACGCTGGCAAGGAAGCAGCCAGATACCGCCACAGCTGGAACGCGTGCACCCGTTCCAGATCTGGACCTCCCTGCCCATGAAGGTCTACCTGAAATGCGAGTCGCCGATCGGCAACCAGTGCAGCATCCGCGAGCCCATCAGTGGCCACGCGGTACCGCTGGCGGTCGCCGTGACTTTGCCGGGCAATATCAACCATGGCGGCAAACCCGTAAAGCTCCTGCCCTTGCCGGTGGGCGAGGCCCAGGCGCTGGCGTTCCAGAGCGTAGCCATCACCAAGGGCGGCCCGGGGCGCTTGCACTATTGGGTGCAGGCCCCACACGTGGCAGCCATGATGAAAAACACCGGCCGCCAGTACAGCGGCGACGTGACGATCGTCTTCGACGCCCAGCTGTAACTGCGGCGCACTTTGCCAACCGCCAACGGTCGGTTATAAGACGTGATCGCCATTGCAGGTGCAGGTGCAGCCCCATGAAACCCATCGGCCAGTCCGGCTACGTGCGCGTGCGCGGTGCTCGCGAGCACAACCTCAAGAACGTCGACGTCGACATCCCGCGTGATGCCCTGGTGGTGTTCACCGGGGTGTCGGGCTCGGGCAAATCGTCCCTGGCTTTCGGCACGTTGTACGCCGAGGCGCAGCGGCGCTACTTCGAATCCGTGGCGCCCTATGCGCGGCGCCTGATCGACCAGGTTGGGGTGCCGGACGTCGACGCCATCGACGGCCTGCCACCCGCCGTGGCCCTGCAACAGCAACGGGGCACGCCTAGCACCCGTTCCTCGGTGGGCAGCGTGACCACCCTGGGCAGCCTGGTGCGCATGCTCTATTCGCGCGCCGGGCACTACCCGGCGGGCATGGGCATTTTGTACGCCGAGGACTTCTCGCCCAACACGCCCCAGGGCGCCTGCCCCGAGTGCCATGGCCTGGGCCGGGTGTACGAGGTGAATGAGCAGACCTTGGTGCCCGACGACTCGCTGACCATCCGCGAGCGCGCCGTGGCCGCCTGGCCCACCGCCTGGCAGGGCCAGAACCTGCGCGACATCCTGGTGACCCTGGGCTATGACGTGGACATCCCCTGGCGCGACCTGCCCCGCGAGCAACGCGACTGGATCCTGTACACCGAAGAGCAACCCACGGTGCCGGTGTACGCCGGCTTCACCCCGGCCGAGACCCGCCAGGCGCTCAAGCGCAAGCTGGAGCCCAGCTACCAGGGTACCTTCACCGGCGCCCGGCGCTACGTGCTGCACACCTTCACGCACTCGCAGAGCGCGCTGATGAAAAAGCGCGTCAGCCAGTTCATGCGCGGCGCCCTCTGCCCGCTGTGCCAGGGCAAGCGCCTGAAGCAGGCGGCGCTGCAGGTGACCTTCGCCGGGTTGGACATCGGCGAGCTGTCGCAGATGCCGCTGGCGCGCCTGGCCGAGGTGCTCAAGCCCCTGGCGGCCCACGGCCCCAGCGCCAGCGCCGGGCTGTCGGTGGAAAAGCAGCTGGCCGCGCAACGCCTGGCCCATGACCTGCTGCAGCGCCTGCACACCCTCACCGACCTGGGCCTGGGCTACCTGGCGTTGGAGCGCAGCACGCCGACGCTGTCGTCCGGTGAGCTGCAGCGCCTGCGCCTGGCCACCCAGCTGAACTCCCAGCTGTTCGGGGTGATCTACGTGCTCGACGAGCCCTCGGCCGGCCTGCACCCGGCCGATGGCGAGGCGCTGTTCACGGCGTTGCAGGGCCTGAAGGCCGCCGGTAATTCGCTGTTCGTGGTGGAGCACGACCTGGAGACCATGCGCCGCGCCGACTGGCTGGTGGACGTCGGCCCTGCCGCTGGCGAGCACGGCGGCACCGTGCTGTTCAGCGGCCCGCCCCATGGCCTGAGCGATATCGAGGAATCGCAGACGCGCCTGCATCTGTATGGCGGCGCAGTGCCGGTGCCCTTCCCTCGGCGCCCGGTGCGCGACTGGCTGAAGCTGGCCGACGTCACCCGCAACAACCTGCACCAGCTGGCGATGGCGTTCCCGCTGCACGCCTTCACGGCTGTCACCGGCGTGTCCGGTTCGGGCAAGTCCAGCCTGGTCAGCCAGGTGCTGCTGGAGCTGGTGGCCGCCGCCCTGGGCCACGCCCTGCCCGATGAAGAAGAAGGCCAGGACAACCCGCTGGAAGACGCGGCGCCGGTGACCGAGTCAGGGCATATCGTCGACGGCATGGCCGCCATCCAACGCCTGGTGAAGGTCGACCAGAAACCCATTGGTCGCACCCCCCGTTCGAACCTGGCCACCTACACCGGCCTGTTCGACCAGGTGCGCAAGCTGTTCGCCGCCACGCCCCAGGCCCGCGAGCGCGGCTTCGACGCCGGGCAGTTCTCCTTCAACGTCGCCAAGGGCCGCTGCCCGCAGTGCGAGGGCGAAGGCTTCGTCAGCGTCGAGCTGCTGTTCATGCCCAGCGTCTACGCGCCCTGCCCCACCTGCCACGGCGCCCGCTACAGCCCGCAGACGCTGGAGGTGCAATGCCTGGGCCTGAACATCGCCCAGGTGCTGCAACTCACCGTGGACCAGGCCTGCGCGGTGTTCGCCGAGCAGCCGGCCATCAGCCGTGCGCTGACGGTGCTGCGCGACATCGGCCTGGGCTATTTGCGCCTGGGCCAGCCGGCCACCGAGCTGTCGGGCGGCGAGGCCCAGCGCATCAAGCTGGCCACCGAACTGCAACGCGGCCAGCGCGGCGCCACCCTGTACGTGCTGGACGAACCCACCACCGGCCTGCATCCCTGCGACGTCGACCGCCTGCTGGCGCAGCTCAACGGCCTGGTGGACGCCGGCAACACGGTGATCGTGGTGGAGCACGACATGCGCGTGGTCGCCCAGAGTGACTGGGTGATCGACATGGGGCCGGGGGCTGGCGACAAGGGCGGCACGGTGGTGGCCAGCGGGCGCCCGGAGAAGGTGGCGAGCGCGAAGGCCAGCAAGACCGCCCCCTACCTGGCCGCAACGCTTGCAAACACCCCCCCGTAGCAGCTGCCGCAGGCTGCGTCAGACTGCGACGCCGTCTGCCTGGGGATGCGCGGGGCGCTCGGACGCGGCCTGCGGCCGCTGCTACAGAATCGTGCAACGCTTACCTGCTGCGTCAGGCTACAACACCGTCTGCCTGGGGATGCGCGGGGTGTTCGGACGCGGCCTGCGGCCGCTGCTACAGAATCGCGCAACGCTTACCCGCGTAGCAGCTGCCGCAGGCTGCGTCAGGCTGCGACGGGGCCTGCCTGGGTACAGGGCAGGGATTTGCGCTGAACTCCTGGCGCCGCGCGCCAGTCGACTGTGCACGCCCATTGCCCGGAGAACGGCATGCACATTTCCCTGCAACATCAGGTCGCGCTGGTGACCGGCGCCAGCTCTGGCCTGGGGGCCGGGGCCGCGCTGGCCCTGGCCGAGGCCGGCGCCGCGGTGGTCATCAACTACAACCGCCATGGCGAGCCCGCCGAGCAGCTGGCCGAGCGCATACGCCAGCAGGGCGGCAAGGCCATCGCCGTGCAGGCCGACGTGTCAAAAGAGGACCAGGTGCAGGCCCTGTTCGCCCGCACCGTGGAGACCTTCGGCGCGCTGGACATCCTGCTGGCCAACTCCGGCCTGCAGCGCGACGCCGCCACCGTCGACATGACCCTGGCCGACTGGAACCAGGTGCTGGAGGTGAACGTCACCGGCCAGTTCCTCTGCGCCCGCGAGGCCCTGCGCCAGTTCACCCGCCAGGGCCCGCGGCCTTGGGTGTCGCGGGCGCTGGGCAAAATCATCCACATGAGCTCGGTGCACCAGCTGATTCCCTGGGCCGGCCACGCCAACTACGCCGCCTCCAAGGGCGCGGTCGACCTGCTGATGCGCAGCATCGCCCAGGAAGTGGGCGGCCAGCGCATCCGCGTCAACGCCATCGCCCCGGGCGCGGTGCGCACGGCCATCAACCAGGACACCACCGAGGGCGACAACGCCAAGCGCCTGCTGGAACTGATTCCCTATGGCCGCCTGGGCGAGGTCGAGGACGTGGCCAACGCCGTGGTCTGGCTTGCCTCCGATGCCTCGGACTACGTGCACGGCACCACCCTGTTCATCGATGGCGGCATGAGCCTTTACCCAGGATTCAAAGACAATGGCTGAACACAATTCGCAGCGCCCCATCCAGGCCCACGGCATCATCGGCGACATGCGCAGCGCCGCCCTGATCGCCGACACCGGCGCGGTGGACTTCTTCTGCTGGCCGGATTTCGACAGCCCGTCGATTTTCACCGCACTGCTGGACACCCCCGAGGCCGGGGTATTCGAACTCGGCCCGGTGCTCCCGGACGCGCGCCGCCAGCAGATCTACCTGCCCGATAGCAACATCCTGCAGACCCGCTGGATCGACCATGACGCGGTGGTGGAGATCACCGACCTGATGCCCATCGGCGAGACCGCCGATGACCTGCCGCGCCTGGTGCGGCGCATCCGCGTGGTCAACGGCAGCGCCCAGGTACGCATGCGCTGCCGGGTACGCCATGACTACAGCCGCGCCACCAGCACCGCCCGGCAGGACGGCGACAGCGTCTGTTTCACCGCCGACGGCCAGCCGGGCCTGCGCCTGGCGTCCTGCCAGGCACTGAGCGCCACGGGTGACGGTTGGGCGTTGGCCGAGTTCGAACTGGCCGAGGGCCAGTGCGCCGAATTCATCCTCGGCGCTGACGACGACCCGCTGGTGCGCGCCGGCCAGGGCCTGAGCTGCTTCGAACACACCCTGAAGTTCTGGCGCGACTGGCTGCGCCAGTCCCACTACCAGGGCCGCTGGCGTGAGATGGTCCACCGCTCGGCCCTGGCGCTGAAGCTGCTGACCTCACGCAAGCACGGCGGCATCATCGCCGCCCCCACCTTCGGCCTGCCCGAGCAGGCCGGCGGCGCGCGCAACTGGGATTACCGCTACACCTGGATCCGCGATGCCTCGTTCACCGTCTACGCGTTCATGCGCCTGGGCTTCAGCGAAGAGGCCAACGACTACGTGCGCTGGGTGCGCGCGCGGGTCAGCGACTGCTGCCAGGAGAAGGTCGACCTGCACCTGATGTACGCCCTGGACGGCCGCCAGCAGCTACCGGAGAGCGAACTGCCGCACCTGGCCGGCCACGGCGGCGCGCGCCCGGTGCGCATCGGCAACGACGCCTACACCCAGACCCAGCTGGACATCTACGGCGAGCTGCTGGACGCGGTGTACCTGGCGAACAAATACGGCGAGGCCATCTCCCACGAAGGCTGGACCAATGTCTGCACCCTGGTGGACAAGGTGTGCGAGCGCTGGCAGAGCAAGGACGTGGGCATCTGGGAGATGCGCGACAACCCGCAGCACTTCCTGCACTCGCGGCTGATGTGCTGGGTGGCCCTGGACCGCGCCCTGCGCCTGGCCAACAAGCGTTCGTTGCCGGCACCCTTCGCCCGTTGGGACGAGGTGCGCCAAGCCATCCACGCCGACATCTGGGACAACTTCTGGGACACCGACGCCGGGCACTTCGTGCAGCACCTGGGCAGCCGCGACGTCGACGCCGCCTTGCTGCTGATGCCGCTGGTGCGCTTCGTCGGCGCCAGCGACCCGCGCTGGCTGGCGACGCTGGCAGTGATCGAGCGCGAGCTGGTGCGTGACGGCATGGTCTACCGCTACCGTAGCGGCGACGGCCTGGACGGCGAGGAAGGCGCCTTCACCGCGTGCAGCTTCTGGTACGTGGAGTGCCTGGCGCGGGCCGGCCGGGTGGAGCAGGCGCACCTGGAATTCGAGCAGCTGTTGCGCTACGCCAACCCCCTGGGCCTGTACGCCGAGGAGTTCGACCGCCAGGGCTGCCACCTGGGCAACACCCCCCAGGCGCTGTCGCACCTGGCGCTGATCAGCGCGGCCAGCTTCCTCGACCGCAAGCTGGGGGGCCAGCGTACGCATTGGCAGCCTTGATGCCAGGGGCCCTGGGGCATGACGAATTGTGCATGCGCAATGAAGTTTTTCATTCAGGCAGGCGCAAACGCGCGGAAACAGCCATAATGGCATGCATCACATCCTGATACTTATTTGTTTCCTATTCTGAAAAGACCGGATCAAGGCAAGTTCGGGGAATTTAATCCGGTCCTGTGCGTCTCAATCCCGACCCAAACGTCATAAGTGGACTCACTGACCCAGCAAGGAGCAGCACATGCTGATACTCACCCGTAAAGTAGGCGAGACCATCGTCATCAACGACGACATCAAAATTACCATCCTGGGCGTAAAGGGGATGCAGGTCCGCATCGGCATCGACGCGCCGAAGGAAGTCCAGGTTCACCGCGAAGAGATCTACAAACGCATTCAGGCCGGCAGCCCTGCCCCCGAAAAAGAAGACCACAACCACTAAGGTCTCCTGCGTTCCCGCCTTGCCGCCTGGGCCTTAGGCCCAGTCGCACGTCTTCCAAGCACCCACAGCGCTGAAGGTGCCCCTGTTCACTCAGGGCAGCGGCCGTGTGTCCGCAAGGCTGCGCTCGGGCATCAATGCCTGCTCGAGCTTGTCGGCCAGCTCGTCGTCACGGAACGGTTTCTGCACCACCAGCGGGTCCTGCCCCTCGAAGCCGCCCATGTCCGCATAACCGGTGATGAACACCACCGGCAGCCCGGGGAACACTCCCCTCGCCACCTGCGCCAACTGCGCGCCGTTCATGCCAGGCATGGCGTAGTCGGTCACCAGCACATCCACCTGCTCGCTCAACACGTCCAGCGCGGCCTGGCCGCTGGCGGCTTCCAGCACCCGGTAGCCCAGGCGCGCCAGCAGCTGCGCGGTCAGCTCGCGCACCTGGTGGTCGTCGTCCACCAGCAGCACCGTGCGGTCGCCACCGCTGAGCGGGCGCTCGACGCTGGCGGCAATGGCGGCCGCCGGCCGCTCCACATGCGCGGCCAGGGCCGGCAGGTAGACGTCCACCGTGGTGCCCTGCCCCGGCGCCGTGACAATGCCCACGCCGCCGCCCGACTGCTTGGCGAAGCCGAACACCTGGGCCAGGCCCAGGCCCGAGCCCTTGCCGATGTCCTTGGTGGTGAAGAACGGCTCGAAGGCCTTGGCCAGCACCTGGGCGCTCATGCCACTGCCGGTGTCGCCAATCGATAGCACCACGTAGGCGCCCGGCTCGGGGTCCTGGGGGTGCTGCGCCGGGCGCTCGACGATTTCATTGCGGGTGGCCAGGCGCAGGGTGCCGCCCCCGGGCATGGCGTCGCGGGCGTTGATGGCCAGGTTGAGGATGATCATCTCGGTCTGGGTCGGGTCGACCAGGGCGCTCCACAGGCCGTCATCGGTGTGGGTCTGGATCCAGATGCTGCCGCCCAGGGTGCGCTGCAGCAGCTCGAACATGCCGAACACGGTGTCGTTGAGGTTGACCGGAATCGGTTCCAGCCGTTGCCGACGCGAGAACGCCAGCAGCTGGGCGGTAAGCTTGGCGCCACGCTCGCCCGCCTCGCGAATGTTGTGCAGGCGGCTTTGCACCTTCTCGTGCACCCCGCGTTCCAGGTCGCGGGACAGGAAGGTGGCGCTGGTGAGGATCACCGTCAGCAGGTTGTTGAAGTCGTGGGCGACGCCGGCCGTGAGTTGCCCTACCGCCTCTAGCCGCTGCATCTGCTGCAACGTGGCCTCGATGCGCTCGCGCTCCTTGATCTGCTGGCGCAGCTGTTCGTTGGCCGCAGCCAGTTCGTCGAGCACCATGCGTTCGCTGGTGATGTCACGCACCGCTGCATACATCAGCTCTTCGTCGGGCACGATGGTCCAGGACAGCCAGCGGTAGTCGCCGTCGGCGTGGCGCATGCGGTTGACGAAGCGCGTGGAGACATTGCCGCTGGCGATGTTCTCGGTTTCGCGCACCGTGGCGCCGATGTCGTTGGGGTGCACCAGCTCCCACAACTGCATCTGCCCCAGGGTCTGCCGCGACCAGCCCAGGGCGTCTTCCCAGGCCGGGTTGAGGGCGATGGGCGACATGTCGAAGCGCATCACCGCCAGCAGCTCGCGGGACAACTCCCAGGTGCGGTCGCGCTCGCGGGTGCGTTTTTCCACTCGGTCGCCGAGCAGCTCATTGAGGCGCTGCAAGGCTTCGGTGGCTTGTTTCTGCTCGGTGATGTCCTGGATCACGCCGGTGAAGCGCACGCACACCAGGCCCTCGAAGAACGCCCGGCCACTGGTGGACAACCAGCGCTCGCCGCCGTCGGGCAGCAACGCGCGGTATTCAGCCTGGTAGCCGACGTTGCCCTCGGGCGACATGGCCTGGGCCATCCTGGCCTCCACCAGCGGGCGGTCCTCGGGGTGGCAATGCTCAAGGAAGTAGGCAATGTCTATCGGCGTGGATTCAGGAATGCCGTACAGCGCCCGGCAGCGCTCGTCCCACAGCAGCAGGCCGGTGACTGGCGACAGGTCCCACACGCCCATCTGCGCGGCATCGATGGCCAGGCGCGCGCGCACTTCCACCTGCTGCAGGTTTTCCTCGGCGCGCACCCGCTGGCGCCGTTCGTCCACCTCGGCCAGGGCGCGCTTCACGGCCTTGGGCAGCAGGCTCAGGTTCTGCTTGAGCACGTAGTCGATGGCGCCCAGGCGCATCATCTCCACGGCGTTTTCCTCGCCGAACACGCCGGAGAGGAAAATGAACGGGGTTTGCGGGGCGATCTCCCGCGCACGCTGCAGCACCTGGGCCCCGGAGGACCCCGGCAGCAGGAAGTCGCACAGAATCAGGTCGAACACTTTGGTGCGCAGGACCTGCTCGGCACCCTGGTGGTTGAACACCAGTGTCGATTCGATCACCAGGCCGGCTCGCTCCAACGTGAGCAAGCTCAGTTCGGCGTCGCGCGGGCTGTCTTCGATCATCAGCAATTGCAAGGGCTTGGACAGCATACGCAGGTGTCGTTCTCGCTTGGTGTAGACCGCTAAAGGTTCAGGTAGGGCGGCGCTGCAAGCGCAACGACCCCGGCGGTGGCTCGTTGAGCACGGCCCAGAATATGCCCAGGTCGGAGATCGCCGCGACGAACTCCTTGAACTCCACGGGCTTGACCACGTAGGCGTTGACCCCCAGTTCATAGGCGCGCAGCAGGTCGGGTTCCTCGCGCGACGAGGTCAGCATCACCGTGGGAATGCTGCGCAGCTCGGCCGTCTCGCGCACCGCCTTCAACACTTCCAGGCCATCGACCTTGGGCAGCTTTAGGTCCAGCAGCAACACCGCCGGGTTGCCCTCCAGGCGTTCGGCATGGGCGTTGCGACGAAACAGGTAGTCCAGCGCCTCGGCGCCGTCACGCATGACGATCACTTCGTTGGCCAGCTGGCTGCGCTCGAGCGCCACCAGCGTCAGTTCCAGGTCTCGTGGATTGTCTTCCACCAGCAGGATGGGTTTAAGCATGTGCAGCCTCGGTAAAAAAATTCAGTCTTGGGGGCTGGCCGCGGGCCGGGGCAAGGCGAAGCTGAAGGTTGCCCCTTCGCCCAGGCTGCCCTGGGCCCACACGCGGCCGTCATGGCGTTCGATGATGCGGCGCACGCTGGCCAGGCCGATGCCGGTACCCTCGAACTCTTCCATGCGGTGCAGGCGCTGGAACACGCCGAACAGCTTGTCGACGTACTGCATGTCGAAACCCACACCGTTATCACGAACATAGACCACGATTTCGCCCAATTGCTCCTCGGCGCCGATCTCGATGATGGCCGGGGTGCTGTCGCGGCTGTACTTGATGGCGTTGCTGATCAGGTTGCGCAGCGCCAGGTGCAGGAACGCAGCGTCAGCCACCACCCGCGGCAGCGCCTGGATGCGCCATTGCACCTCGCGCCCTTCGTAGTCGGGGGCCATTTCCAGGCGGATGGCCTCCACCAGCGCGCCCAGGTCGACGTCGGACAGGCGCAGGGCCGCGCGGCCCATCTGCGAGAAGCTCAGCAGGTTGTCCACCAGGCTGCCGGCGAAGCGCGCCGACTCGCCGATGTGGTCGAGGAAGCGCTGGCCGCGCTCGGAAAGCTTTTCGCCCTCGAAGTCGCCCAGCAGCTCGGCGTAGCCGGCGATATGCCGCAGCGGCGCGCGCAGGTCGTGGGACACGCTGTAGGAGAACGCCTCCAGCTCCTTGTTCGAACGCTTGAGCTCGCCGGCCAGCTGCGCCAGTTCCTCGGCCTTGCGCAGCACGATGCCCAGCACCGCGGTGCGCAGCTCGGCCACGCCCTCCACCTCTAGCGGGTCCCAGGGGGTGGAGAAGCCTTTCACGGTCTGCTGCCAGCTGTCGAAACTGTTGCGCGGGGTCAGCACGCCGCTGGCGCTGACCGCCTTCGCCGGCTGCCCGGCCCAGGTCACGGTACGCGCCTGCTCGGGCTTGAACCAGATCAGGTAGTGGGAGTGGATTTCCGAAATCGCCACGGCCAGCACGCCACCCACGTGGACGGCCAGGCCCTGCAGGCTGGAAATGTCGCGGCCCACGTTGTCACTGTGGAACACCGTGCCGCCGCCACGCTCGGCCAGCCACTCGGTGAGTGCCAGCACCAGCTCCTGGGGCGGGGTCTGGCCCACCAGGTCGCAGGTGGACGAGGTGATGATGGCCGCTCCCTTAGCCTGGGCGAAGCCCAGCAGGGTGTCGCTGAGCGCCAGGGCGCCCTCGCGCACGCTGTCGCGGTCGGCCATGGCCGACAGCAGCTGCACGATTTGCTGGCGCACGCCCAGCAGGCGCTGGTTGCGCACGTGCAGCTCCATGGATTCGATCTGCAGCGACAACACGCTGCCCAGCAGCTCGCAGGCCGTACGGCTCTGGAAGCGCACCGGGCGCGGCTCGGCGTGGTGGCAGGAAATAAGGCCCCAGAGCTTGCCGCCGACGACGATGGAAATCGACATGGACGCCAGGGTGCCCATGTTGCGCATGTACTGCAGGTGCACCGGCGACACGCTGCGCAAGGCCGCGTGGCTGAGGTCCAGCGGCTTGGCGGTGACCGGATTGAGCTGCGGCAACAGCGCCGCCGGCACGTAGTTGGCGTCCTCGATCACGCGGATGCGGTTGGCGCAATACAGCGCCCGCGCCTGGGGCGGGATGTCCGAGGCGGGGAAACACAGGCCCAGGTAACTGGGGTAGCCCGGGTCGGCCTGCTCGGCCAGCACCAGGCCGTTGCCTGCCTCGTCGAAACTGTAGGCCTTGACCCGGCCGAATCCGGTGATGCGCTTGACCTCGGCAACCGCCTGGGCGCACACCTGCTGGATGCTCTGCGCTCCCTGCAACTGGCCAATGAAGGTACGCACCAGCGGGTACAGGCTGGCATAGGCGGCCAGCACGTCGCTGGCGGGCTCGAATTCGGCGATCAGCACACCGTCGAAGCGGTGCACCATCAGTGCGATTGGCGGGCCGTCATAGGTGCCCACGGCGAAGCGCACGTCCGCCACGTGCACCGGCTTGTGCTCCTCGCTGGCGCGCTCGGCCAGCAACCGGACTACCTGGGCGCCGTTGTGCAGCAACGCCGGCAACGCCTGCCCCAGCCACCACGGGGCGGGCTCGCCCAGCCAGTGCTGGATGTTCTCGCTGACCTGCAGCACCACCAGGCTCTGGGGGTCGAGCACCAGCATGAAGCCATGGGGCTGGATGCTGCCCGGCAGGTGGATGCGCTCTTTCGCGCAGTTGTCAGTGGCCTGGGCCAAGGCAGCTGAAGTGTCGCCGGATGTCAAAGAAGATCTCCTTATGCGTGCCGATCAATCCGGTACGGAAATGGCACGAATCATGGTCATCCGCTTATAAATCAAACAGACAGTCAGGACTCAGACAGCACAGTAGCAAATTCTATCGCGTTGCCTTGGAAAAAACCTCTACAGACGTTGTACAACCCGCCACCCCGTCGCAGCAACTGTCTTGACATGGCGTCGTCTGCATCGCGACTAAAGTCGGCTCCTACGCAGTACGTGGTAGGAGCCGGCCTTGGCCGCGATGCAGGCGACGCGGTCCATGGGGTATCCGCATTCGCGCAGCCCATTGGCGGCGTCAGGGTACGTGACGCAGCCTTCGGCAGCTGCTGCGGGGGTCACATCCCTTTCGCCACCAACTCCTTGCCGTAGCTCACCAGCCAGCCGCGCACCTGCGGCGTGGTGCCGGCCTTGTCCGCCAGGTGATGGGTGTTGTTCGACACCCAGGTCAGCCGGGTGTAGCTGTTGCCATTGCCATCGCGCACGCCGTACATCATGCCGCGGTGGCCGCCCAGGTCGACGTTGGCCAGTTCCTTGATGGTGGTCACCGACACGCCCTTGAGCACCATGTCCTGCAGCAGCAGGTCACCGTCCGGGCAATGCAGGTAGCGGCGCAGGCCGTTCAACCCGGCATCGGTGGCCACGCCCATCTTGTACGACGCCTGCACCTCGCACTGGCGTGTCAGGCTCAGGCGCGGCGCCTCGTACAGCCCCGGCCCGTTGGCGCGCTTGCGCGCCGGGCGCTGGGCCTGCATTTGCGCCAGGCGCGTGGCCATGCTGGCGTTGTCCACGGTTTCCACGTAGCTGCTGGGCTTCCTGCGCTGGCGCAACTTCTCCGCGATCAGCGCCCGCTCCTCGGCACTGGGCCCGCTGCCGGGGCCGCTGCTGGCGCGCAGCAAATGCGCGCTGGTCATGGCCGACTCCAGGTTGTCCTGGTCCTTCAAGGGAATGTCATAAATCGAGATTTCGCGGTTGCCTTCGGCCACCGTCGGTCGCTCGAGCGGCGCGGCGTGGCCAGACAGCGCTACCACCACCGGGGAAAACAATAGGCCGCAGGCCAGGGCTTTGCTGGGGGTCATGGTTTCAGTCCTTGAAACACGGGGGCTACGCATTGGATCAACACGGCCGTGGAATCGTTTTACTACAAACAGGATAAATGGGGAATGCGGGGCGGGGGGTGATTTGGGTCAAGGGTGGGGAGCGCTCAGCCTGGCACCCTGCCCCCGCTTTCTCCGTAAACCGTCAGCTCACCAAAACCAATACGGCAAGAACTTCGGCGTTGGCTCCACCGCCAGCTCCAGCTGGTAGGTACTGGCATTGAACAGGAACGCATCCAGCCAGAGGAACGCCACCAAACCGAACGCCAGGGTGATGAACTCCCGGTGCGCATGCCCGGCCAGCTGCCTGGCCAACAACGGGCGCGCCAGTGCCAGGAGCAGGCAGCCGCCGATGACTACCGGGTAATTGGGCTGCAGCGGCGTGGCCGCAACCTGGTTGTACGCCACCACCACCAGCAACATCGCCAGCCCCACCAGCGGCAGGTTCAGGCAGAAACGAAGCAAGCCGCGCCGCGCCCTGGCGAACTGCCCGTCAGCGTCGACGAAGATGTAGGCGGCCAGCAGGGCAATGGCCGGAGTAATCGAGAGGATGTAGCGCGGCTTCTTCGAGTTGGGGATGGTGAAGAACACCAGCAGCGCGAGCAACCAGGCCGCGAGGTACAGCAGCAACGCCGTATCCGCTTGGCGCGGTGCGGCCAGGAAGTGCCGCCAGCGCTTGAAGATAACCTGCAAGGCATAGAACACCGTCACGCCATAAGTCAGCAGGCCAGCGCTGAAATAGAAGTAGTAGCGCGGCGCGTGGGTATTGGCCACGCGCCCCAGGCCTTGCATCATCAGCACTTCCATCATGAACGCCCTGCCCCCTTGCACATAGGCCGCCCACGTCAGCAACGCCACGCCGACCATCAGGGTCAGCCCCGCAACCAACAGGAAGTAGAACAGCGTTCGCCATTGCCGGCTCAACGCATAGTAAGCCGCCACTACAATGGTGGGCCCAATAAGCCCCACCGGCCCGCGAAAGATAAAGCCCAGCGCCAACGCAACCCCTATCAGCGGCAGTTGCGCCCGCACCTGTTTCATATCCGCGCGGTAAGCCAGGTAAAAACCCATGAGTGTTACCAGCGCCGGGTAAACATCCAGCGCCAAATAACTCACGCCATCGAGAAACGCCCAGGTAAATAATGAAAACAACACGCCATAGGCGCCCCAGCGCTTGTCGTGCAGCGCCCCCAGCTTGTAGACGAACACCAGCATCAGGGCGCCTGCGATGCACACGGGCAGCCCCATGGACAGGATCGACAAGCGGCCAAATGGCAACGAGGCCAGGTACACCAACAACGTATTGGCAATGGTGTAGTCAGGATACGGCTGCAAGTCATCGGCGATGGGAAACAGCGTCAGGCCGTGATGCAACATATAGTCGGCGAAGTCGACAAAGCGGGTGGTGTAGTTGAGGACGGCGGGTTTGTATTGCAGCGCCATCAATACAACGAGGCTGATCAGGAAGATGCTCCTGCCAGGCCGCTGGGCGACCTGCCTGGTTAAAACGTCCATGGTGCGGGTATGCCCCCAAAAAAATTGGACGATAACATGGGGAAAACAGGCGCACCATGAACGGTGACTGTCTTGTTACAAAGTAAAAACAGAGCGTCAGAAACAACAAAGGCCTGCCAGCACAGTGTGCGGCAAGCCTTTGTATGGAGTTGGTGCCCGAAGCCGGGGTCGAACCGGCACGTCCTTACGAACGGGGGATTTTAAGTCCCATGCGTCTACCAATTTCGCCATTCGGGCGGTAGCGCGGTGTTGCTTGCAACAAGGGATTTCAAGTCCCCTGCGCTGGCTGTGTAATAACCATCGAAGTCATCAGGCCATACAACAGCGAGCCGTTGAATATATACATCCCCCCCTGATCACGCAACAACCATCAGGGGCTTTCCAAGACAAAATATTACACTGCCCTGGAAATAAAAAAGCTCTGTAGATCAAGGATCTACAGAGCTCGTTTATAATGGAGGCCGAGGTCGGAATCGAACCGGCGTAGACGGATTTGCAATCCGGAGCATAACCACTTTGCTACTCGGCCTCAAATGTGAAGCAACTTTACAACCGCTGCTCCACATGTAAAGTGGAGCGGGAAACGAGACTCGAACTCGCGACCCCGACCTTGGCAAGGTCGTGCTCTACCAACTGAGCTATTCCCGCGTCGTGTTGATGGGCGCCATTCTAACGATTTAAAAATCGCCGTCAACCCTTTGATTCAAAAAAGTTTTATTTATTTTCAGAATGGCTGTTCAGGTGCGGCCACGCAGCGCGCAGGTAGTGCGCCATGGACCACAGCGTCAGCGCCGCCGACACCACCAGCAGGCCATAGCCCAGCAGCACCCAGAAGGTAATGGCCGGCGGGTTGGCCAGCAGGATCACCAGCGCCAGCATCTGCGCAGCGGTTTTCCACTTGCCCAGGTTGGACACCGCCACATGGGCGCGCGCGCCAATCTCGGCCATCCATTCGCGCAGCGCCGACACCACGATCTCGCGGCCGATGATCACCGCCGCCGGCAAGGTCAGCCACACGTTGTGGTGGGCCTGCACCAGCAGCACCAGGGCCACCGCCACCATCAGCTTGTCGGCCACAGGATCCAGGAACGCACCAAAGGGTGTGCTCTGCTCCAGGCGACGCGCCAGGTAACCGTCCAGCCAATCAGTGGCGGCGGCAATGGCGAAGACCGTGCTGGCCGCCGCGTAACTCCACTCGTAAGGGAGGTAGAACAGCAGGATGAAAAACGGAATGAGCAGGACGCGCAGAACGGTAAGCAGGTTCGGGATATTCATCGGCACAACTGGCGGCTGGGTGAGTGGGGCATTCTACTCGCTGTGCAGATTCGCATAAATCGACTCCGCCAGCTTTTTGCTGATGCCAGGGGCTTTGGCAATTTCTTCGATGCTTGCACGAGACAGCTCCTGCAAGCCACCAAAATGTTTCAACAAATCGCGTCGACGCTTCGGCCCCACGCCCGCCACCCCTTCCAGGGTGGAGGTGCGCCGGGTCTTGCCGCGCCGGGCCCGGTGGCCGGTGATAGCAAAACGGTGGGCTTCGTCGCGGATCTGCTGGATCAGGTGCAGCGCCGGCGAATCACCCTTCAGGGTGAATTCGTGGGCCACGTCGTTCAGGTACAGGGTTTCGAAACCGGCCTTGCGGGTGGTGCCCTTGGCCACGCCCAGCAGGATCAGGTCCGGCACCGCCAGCTCTTCGAGCACCTCGCGGGCCATGTTCAGCTGGCCCTTGCCGCCGTCCACCAGCAGCACGTCGGGCAGCTTGCCCTCGCCGTCCTTGAGCCGGCTGAAGCGCCGGGTCAGGGCCTGGTGCATGGCGGCGTAATCGTCGCCGGCGGTGACGCCTTCAATATTGTAACGGCGGTAGTCCGACTTGATCGGCCCCTCGGGGCCGAACACCACGCACGAGGCCACCGTGGCCTCGCCGCTGGAATGGCTGATGTCATAGCACTCCAGGCGTTGCGGCGGCTCGTCGAGGTTGAGCACTTCGGCCAGGGCGTCGAACCGCGCGGCCACGTGCTGGCGGTTGGCCAGGCGCGCACTCAGGGCCTGCTCGGCATTGGTCACTGCCAACTGCTGCCAACGCGCGCGAGTGCCACGCACCCGGTGGCTGACGCTGAGCTCGCGGCCGCGCAGGCTGTCGATGGCGGCCACCAGGGCCTCGACGTCCTCGGGCACCACGTTGACGATCAGCTCGCTGGGCAGGTCGCGCTCCGAGCTGGTGAGGTAATACTGTGCGAGGAACGCCGACATGACCTCGGCCACTTCCTCCTCGATGCCCACCTGCGGGAAAAAGTTCTTGCTGCCCAGCACGCGGCCGCCGCGCACGCTGATCAGGTGCACGCAGGCGCCGCCCGGGTTGACGAAGGCCGCCACCACGTCGACGTCGCCGCTGCCGCCTTCCATGCTCTGCTGGTCCTGGACCCGGCGCAGCAAGGCGATCTGGTCGCGCAGCAAGGCGGCGTTCTCGAAGTCCAGGGCCATGGCGGCCTTTTCCATGCTCGCCGACAGTTCATTGGTGAGCTGGTGGCTGCGCCCTTCGAGGAACATGATCGAGTGGCGCACGTCCTCGGCGTATTCCTCCGGCTCCACCAGGCCCACGCAGGGCGCCTTGCAGCGCTTGATCTGGTATTGCAGGCAGGGCCGGGTGCGGTTCTTGTAGTAGCTGTCCTCGCACTGGCGCACGAAGAAGGTCTTCTGCAGCAGGCCCAGGCTTTCGCGGATGGCACCCGCACTGGGGTAGGGTCCGAAATACTTGCCCTTGGCCTTCTTGGCCCCGCGGTGAATGCTCAGGCGCGGGAACTGGCCATCGGACAGGAACACATAGGGATACGATTTATCGTCGCGCAGCAGAATGTTGTACGGCGGCCGCCATTCCTTGATCAGCGTCTGCTCCAGCAGCAGCGCCTCGGTCTCGTTGGCGGTGATGGTGGTTTCCACCTGGGCGATGCGCCCCACCAGCGCGGCGGTCTTGGGCGCCAGGCCGGTCTTGCGGAAATAGCTGGCCAGGCGCTTCTTGAGGTTCTTGGCCTTGCCCACGTAGAGCAGGCGCGCCTCGCTGTCGAACATGCGGTACACCCCGGGGCGACCGCTACAGGTGGACAGGAAGGCAGAAGGATCGAAAGGGGTGTCCATGGTCAAAGTGCAGCGTCAACCATACCGTGCCGTACTGCCAACAGCGTCAGCTCCACGTCGCTGGCGATCGACAGTTTCTCGAAGATGCGGTAGCGGTAGGTGTTCACGGTCTTGGGCGACAGGCACAGCTTGTCGGAGATGATCTGCACTTTCTGGCAGTTGACGATCATCAACGCAATCTGGATCTCGCGCTCGGACAGCAGGTCGAACGGCGAGTTGGTGGTTTGCGGCTGGAACGACTTGAGCGCCAGCTGCTGGGCGATCTGCGGGCTGATGTAGCGTTGCCCGGCGAACACCAGGCGAATGGCCTGGATCATTTCATCCAGGCCCGCACCCTTGGTCAGGTAGCCCGCGGCGCCGGCCTGCAGCAGGCGCGTGGGGAACGGGTCTTCCTCGCACACCGTTACCGCCACCACCTTGATGTCGGGGTAGCTGCGCAGCAGCTTGCGCGTGGCCTCCAGACCGCCGATGCCAGGCATCTTGACGTCCATCAGGACCACGTCGGGCTTGAGTTCGCGCGTGAGGCGCAGGGCCTCTTCACCCGACTCGGCCTGGCCGATTACCTGCAGCCCGTCGATGTCCGCCAGCATACGGGTAATGCCCGTACGTACCAGATCATGATCATCGACTACTAGGACCCTAATCAAGCAGACACCTCGTTGTTGTGGTCTTTTACGGAATGTTAGCCACCTTAGCAAAAAATCGGATCCGGAACCTAGCGCAAAGCGTCATCCACATGACGCCATGCGCCTGCCTGGCTGCCTTCATCGAGGCTTGGGCGACCCGCGACGCGGGCGCGCGGTGTAGCTGGCGGCCATTTCCGCCAGGCTGATTGCCATGTGCCGGATGGCGTCCTGCCCCTCCCGTGGGAGAACCCGATAATGCCCCAGAACATGCTCCTCGGCCTGGCTTAGCCGATCAGCGGGGATGGGCGCGCGGTCCCCGGTGAGCACGTAAAGCACGTCCACCCCGTGGGTGGCGACGCTGGCAAGGTACGTAGCCTTGGGGGTGCGCTCACCGCTTTCGTATTTTCCCTGGGCGTTGGGCTCGACACCACCGATGTCGCCGAACTCCTTCTGGGTCAGGCCAAGCCTGTCCCGTTCTTCCCTCAAACGCGAACCGATTCCAGTCATTTGAATGTATAATCCCTTATTAATCACCCAATCGGGTGATGTTTATAACCACAATTACACCAAATAAAACGGACTTGAACTATGCACGGTATACGGACTGCCGCACAAGCCAGGGCCTGGCTAGACCAGCAGGGAAAATCGGTACAAGAGTTTGCCAGGGAACATGGCGTGGATCCGGCAACCACCTACCAGGTGCTGTCGGGACGCAAGAAGGGACGCCGCGGGGAATCGCACCGCGTCGCCGTTTTGTTGGGGATGAAGGAAGGGATATTGCCGGACCGGGCGCCAGAGTGACGGGCGCTCTGGATCAGTCGCCGCTCAGGCGCTCCATGCGCCAGAAGCACTGGTCCTCGCCAACCTCGGCAAAGCCTTTGCGCAGGTAAAGGTGCCGCGCCGGATTGGACTGGAACACCATCAGCCGCACCCGCGGCAGGCGCCGCTCGCGGGCCAGTTCCACGATCCGGTCCAGCGCCCACCCGCCAATGCCGCGGTTGCGCGCTTCGGGCAGCAGGTGCAGTTCACGGATGAACAGCGCCTGCCGGTCGATGCTCAAGCTGAAATACCCCTGGGCGACGCCATCGGCCAGGACAATGAAATTGTCGCGCCACAACCACGCCTGGTTGAACGCCTCTTCCTGCCACAGCAGGCTGTAGCGGCCGTAGTACAGCAGCATGGCACGGCGCGTGAGGTCACGCGCGAAGGTCAGGTCGTGCTCGGTGGCCGCACGCAGCGCAAGCTCCATCGTCCCTCCCCTCAAGTGAACTGAACCACGTTGCCCTGCCAACCGTTGGCGGCCAGGCGCGCCAGCAGCAATTGGTCGCCCGCGCCTTGGGCTTCGACGACAAGGGCGCCGGAAGCGTCCCACAGCGCGCTGCGCCCAGCAGCCTGCCAGCCACCGGTGACGCCACCATGGTTGGCCACCAGCACCGCCATGCCATGGGTTTGAGCATAGCCCTGAAGGATGGCGCCATCGACCGCGTAGCCCGCTTCGCCGATCAGCACGCTGGCGGCGTACAGGCTCGCGCCGGCCTCGCGCGCCAGGCGCGGGTGGCTGGCCTGGCCGAAATCCGCGCACACCGCCAGGGCAATCTGCTCGCCGCCCAGTTGCAGCGGCGCACCGCCTTGGCCGGGGACGAAATACGCCTCCTCGCCGCCGTGCAGGTGCTGCTTGGTGTACACCGCCTGCTGGCCATCGGCACCCAGTACCAGCGCGCCCACCTGCACGCCTGTTTGCCCGGCTTCACGCAGGGGCAGGCCGACCACGGTGGTCATCGCCAGTTGGCGGGCGCGGTCGCGCAGGGGTTGCAACTTGGCAGCGTCGGCGCCCAGCGCCAACTCGGCGGCCAGGGTGGGCTCGTAGCCAGTCAGCGACAGTTCGGGGAACAACAGGAACTGCACGCCGTGTGCCGCGGCAAGGTCCATGAAGCGCAAGTGGTGGGCGATGTTGGCGGCGAGGTCGCCAGCCACGGCGCAGGCTTGGGCGGCGGCGATGCACAGGCGAGTCATGGGTCCTTCCCTTTTGGCGAGACGAGAAGGCCTGCATCATGCCGCAACATTTGCGCCAACGCACCTGCAACGGCAACCCCTTATCTCGTAGCCGCTGCCGGAGGCTGCGCTGGCCAGCATGAACCCTGAACATCTCAAGCGAAGCATAGGGCCAGCGCAGCCTACGGCAGCGGCTACGGAGTTGCAGGGCGTCGCGGCCAGGGCAAAATATTGTGCTTGAAACATTTAGCCACGCTGCAGTAAGCTCGACGTATTCAAACGGAGACATTTCATGTCGCACCCAGCTCACCTCAAGGCTCAACACACTGCCAGCGCTCGTCGCCCGGTAGCGGTTGCCTGCGCGTGCGCTGCCGTTGTTGCAGATTATTACTATGGGTATTGGTTTAGCCACTGGCGCGCCTGATACCTAGATATCCGGCGGCCAGATCCCAAGGTCGCCCGGTTTGAGAAACTCCAAAACCCCCGGTCGGCCTCCCGACCGGGGGTTTTGTTTTTTCCGCCTTCCACACATTTGATACAGAGGATTACCGCAATGAACTACGCCACCTATTACCGCTACGACTACTGCACCGCCTGGCGATTTACCACCCTCCGTTCGGGCCAGCTTGCCGCCTCCGACCGGTCCTGCCTGGGTGGCCATACACAGACAAACGTCATTAGTCGAACATCGCGATAGGGCTGAGCGAGCGCAGCAGACTGCGCCGCCAGCCCAGGGAAAAATTACACATGAACATCTCCATCAGCGCCCTGCCCCTCGCCACCGCTACCGCCGCCGTCCAGCCCCTGGCCCCCGCCGCCAATGCCCCGGCCCTGCAACGCCTGCCCAGCACCACCGAACTCAAGCAACAGCTGCCCCTGAGCCGCGACCTGGCCCACCAGGTAAACGGCCACCGCAACGCGATCCGCGCCATTCTCGAAGGCCGCGACGAACGCATGCTGGTGGTGGTCGGCCCCTGCTCGCTGCACGACCCCGAAGCCGCGCTGGAATACGCCGAGCGCCTGGCCACCCTGGGCAGCGACCTCAAGGGCCAGCTGCTGCTGGTGATGCGCGCCTACGTTGAAAAGCCGCGCACCACGGTGGGCTGGAAAGGCCTGGCGTACGACCCGCGCATGGACGGCAGCGACGACATGGTCGGCGGCCTGAAGCTGTCCCGCGACCTGATGCGCGAAATGCTGCACATGGGCCTGCCCCTGGCGACAGAATTGCTGCAGCCCATGGCCGCCGGCTACCTGGACGACCTGCTGAGCTGGGTGGCGATCGGTGCACGCACCACCGAATCGCAGATCCACCGCGAGATGGCCAGCGGCCTGAAGATGCCCGTGGGCTTCAAGAACGGCACCGATGGCGGCATCGCCATTGCCTGCGACGCCATGCGCAGCGCTGCCCACCCGCACCGCCACTTCGGTGTGTCGGCCGACGGCCACCCGGCCATCATCGAGACCGCCGGCAACCCCGACACCCACCTGGTGCTGCGCGGCGGCCACCGCGGGCCGAACTACGACCAGGACAGCGTCGCGCAGGTGCACAGCGCCCTGGGCAAGGCCGGCATCCCGGCGCGCATCATGGTCGACTGCAGCCACGCCAACAGCAGCAAGAACCCGCTGCGCCAGCCCGAGGTGTTCAACGACGTGCTGCGCCAGCGCCTGGCCGGTGACCGCTCGCTGGTGGCGACCATGCTCGAAAGCCACCTGTTCGAAGGCTGCCAGGCCATTGGCCCGGGCATGCGCTACGGCGTGTCGGTGACCGACGGCTGCCTGGGCTGGGACGACACCGAGGCGCTGCTGCGCAACGCCGCCCGCCAGTTGCGCGGCTGAGCCGGACGCAGCCTTCGGCAGCTGCTACGTGTGTAATGCGGTCCCGTAGCAGCGGCCGCAGGCCGCGTCCCGGGGCGCCACATAATCGCCCCCGGGGCAGCGCTTTTGCGCAAATTGCGGTAGGCTGCCTTCTTTAGGTTTTTTTGGAGTACTTTCCCATGGCCAAAGCCACTGCCCGTCACATCCTGGTTTCCTCCGAAGCCAAGTGCAACGAACTGAAAGCGCAAATCGAAGGCGGCGCCGATTTCGCCGAAGTCGCCAAGGCCAACTCCACCTGCCCATCCAGCCGCCAAGGCGGTGACCTGGGTTCGTTCGGCCCAGGCCAGATGGTCAAGGAATTCGACACCGTGGTGTTCAGCGCCCCGATCAACGTGGTGCAGGGCCCGGTCAAGACCCAGTTCGGCTACCACCTGCTGGAAGTCACCAGCCGCCAGGACTGATACCTGTCCCGCTGCTGACGGCCCGCCTTGTGCGGGCCGTTTTGTTTGTGATCAGTGCCTTGGTTGATGATAGGGTAAGCACGCGCCCACACTCATTCGAACAAGGCAGACAATGCGCTCGGTTTTCGCCCTCCTCCTGCTGACCGCCCAGTTGCTGATGCTCCCCTGCGCCCTTGCCGCCGCGCAGCACGCCCTCACCGTCTACGGCGAGCCGCCCAAGTACCCCGACGGTTTCAAGCACTTCGACTACGTCAACCCCGATGCCCCCAAGGGCGGCAGCCTGCGCCGCTCGGCGGTGGAAATCGGCCAGTTCGACCACCTGCTGCCTTATATAGACAAAGGCACCGGCGTGAGCCAGGTGGACGGCCTGCTGTACGCGCCCCTGGCCCTGCGCTCGCTGGACGAGGCCTACACCGTGTACGGCCTGATCGCCGAGAAAATGGAACGCGACGACAGCGGCCTGTGGCTGCGCTTCTATATCAACCCCAAGGCGCGCTTCAGCGACGGCGTGCCCATCACCGCCGCCGACGTGAAGTTCACCTTCAACCTGCTGATGACCCAGGGCAGCCTGCGCTTTCGCACCCAGTTCGCCGAGGTGAAAGGCGTCGAGGTCGAAGGGCCGCGCCAGGTGCGCTTCGACTTCAGCGCCAACGACAACCGCAGCCTGCCCCTGGACCTGGCCTCGCTGCCGGTGCTGCCCGAGCACTGGTGGAAAGACCACGACTTCGCCAACGGCGGCGGCTTCGAGGCCGCGCCCGGCAGCGGCCCCTACACCGTGGGCAAGGTCGACAACGGCCGCAGCATCACCTTCCAGCGCGACAAGGACTGGTGGGCCCGGGACCTGCCGGTGACCCGCGGGCTGTACAACTTCGACCAGTTCGGCATCGAGTTCTTCGGCGATACCGAGGTGGCGCGCCAGGTGCTGCTGGGCGGCGCCTTCGACTACAACCGCGAGTTTTCCGCCACTGGCTACACCATCAAATACAACAGCGCGGCGCTGGACGACGGCCGCCTGCAACGCGCCCACCTGGCGCCGCAAAGCCTGCAGGCCGCCCAGGGTTTCGTGTTCAACCTGCAACGGCCAGTGTTCAAGGACCGTCGCGTGCGCCAGGCCCTGGCCCTGCTGTGGGATTTCGAGTGGACCAACCGCCAGCTGATGCGCAGCATGTACATCCGCCAGCAGAGCTTCTTCGCCAACAGCCCGCTGGCAGCACGGCAGCTGCCGGACGCCGCCGAGCTGAAGATCCTCGAACCGCTGCGCGGGCAGGTGCCAGACGAGGTCTTCACCCAAGTGTTCGAAGCCCCGCGCACCGACGGCAGCGGCTTTATTCGTGACAAGCAATTGCAGGCCCTGGCGCTGTTGAAGGCCGCCGGGTGGACGCCCGACGGCGACCGCCTGGTGAACGCCGCTGGCGAGCCGCTGAGCTTCACCTTCCTCAATGGCCAGCCCGGCCTGGAAAAACTTATCCTGCCGTGGAAACGCACGTTGGCGCAGATCGGCATCGACCTGCAGATCCGCCGCATCGACTCCTCCCAGTACATCAACCGGCTGATGGCCCGGGACTATGACATGATCATCACCGGCTACCCGGTGTCGCCCTCCCCCGGCATGGAACTGTCCAACTACTTCGGCTCCGCCAGCGCCACCGATTCGGGTTCCAGCAACTACATGGCGCTCAAGGACCCGGCCGTGGACACGCTGATCAAGGGCCTGGTCAATGCCAGGACCAAGGCCGACATGACCGAATACGCCCACGCCCTGGACCGGGTGCTGCAGTGGAACTACTACTGGATTCCCAACTACTACCCGCCAGGCACCTCTACCGTGTGGTGGAACCGCTTCGGCATTCCCGCGCACCCGGCGCCCAATGACGAGGCCCCGGAAAGCTGGTGGCAGGTCAGCCCCACGCCGCTGACCAATGCGCAAATGGCCGAGCTGCGCGCCAAGGAGGCCCATTGATGCTGGCCTATACCCTGCGGCGCCTGCTGCTGATCGTGCCGACGCTGCTGATTATCCTGCTGGTCAACTTTGTCATCGTCCAGGCGGCGCCCGGCGGCCCGGTGGAACAGGCCATCGCCCGCCTGCAGGGCCTGGGCGGCGTGGCCGTGGGCGGTGGCGGCGGCGATTCGGCCCAGGGCGCGTCGCGCGCCAGCCGTGGCCTGGACCCCAAACTGATCAAGGACATCGAGCACCAGTACGGCTTCGACAAACCCGCGCCGGAACGCCTGTGGCTGATGATCAAGAACTACGCCACGCTGAACTTCGGCAACAGCTTCTTCCGCGGCGCCAAGGTCACCGACCTGATCCTCGACAAGATGCCGGTGACCCTGTCCCTGGGCTTCTGGGCCACGCTGATCACCTACCTGGTGTCGATCCCGCTGGGCATCCGCAAGGCGGTGCACCACGGCAGCCACTTCGACATCTGGAGCAGCACCGCCATTATCATCGGCTACGCCATGCCGGCGTTCCTGTTCGCCATGCTGCTGATCGTGCTGTTCGCCGGCGGCACCGAGCTGAACTGGTTCCCGGTGCGCGGCCTGGTGTCGGAAAACTTCGACCAGCTGTCCACCCTGGGCAAGGTCGCCGACTACTTCTGGCACCTGGTGCTGCCGGTGACCTCACTGGTAATCGGCGGCTTCGCCACGCTCACCATCCTCACCAAGAACTCGTTCCTCAACGAAATCACCCGCCAGTACGTGGTCACCGCCCGCGCCAAGGGCGTCAGCGAACGCCGGGTGCTGTACGGGCACGTGTTCCGCAACGCCATCCTGCTGGTGGTGGCCGGCCTGCCCCAGGCGTTTATCAGCGTGTTCTTCGCCGGTTCCCTGCTGATCGAGGTGATCTTCTCCCTCGACGGCCTCGGCCGCCTGAGCTACGAAGCCGCCGTGGCCCGTGACTACCCGGTGGTGTTCGGCACCCTGTTCATCTTCACGTTGTTCGGCCTGCTGATCAAACTGGTGGGCGACCTGTGCTACACCCTGGTCGACCCGCGCATCGACTTTGCCGGGAGGAGCGCCTGATGAAACGCCTGTCCCCGGTCTCACGCCGGCGCCTCGACCGTTTCCGCAAGAACCGCCGCGGCTGGTGGTCGCTGTGGATCTTCATTGCCCTGTTCGCCCTGAGCCTGGGCGGCGAGTTGATCGCCAACGACAAGCCGCTGGCCCTGAGTTACCACGGCCAGTGGTACTTCCCGGCCTTCAAGCGCTACACCGAAACCGAGTTCGGCGGCGTGCTGCCGTTCCAGCCCGACTACCGCAGCGACTATGTGCGCAAGCTGATCGCCGACGCCGGCGGGGAAATGATCTTCGCGCCCATTCCGTTCAGCGCCGACACGCCCAACTACGACCTCACCCAGCCGGCCCCCAGCCCGCCCAGCGCCAGCAACTGGCTGGGCACCGATGACCAGGGCCGCGACGTGCTGGCGCGGGTGATCTACGGCGCGCGGGTGTCGATCCTGTTCGCCATCGCGCTGACCGTGATCAGCTCGCTGATCGGCATCCTCGCCGGCGCCCTGCAAGGCTATTACGGCGGCTGGGTGGACCTGTTTGGCCAGCGCCTGCTGGAGGTATGGTCGGGGCTGCCGGTGCTGTACCTGCTGATCATCCTCTCCGGTTTCGTCGAGCCCAACTTCTGGTGGCTGCTGGGCATCATGGCGCTGTTTTCCTGGCTGGCCCTGGTGGACGTGGTGCGCGCCGAATTCCTGCGCGGGCGCAACCTGGAGTACGTCAAGGCGGCCCGGGCGCTGGGCCTCAACGACGGCAAGATCATCCGCCGGCACATCCTGCCCAACGCCATGAACGCCACCCTCAGCTACCTGCCGTTCATTCTCACCGGGGCCATTTCCACCCTCACCGCCCTGGATTTCCTGGGCTTCGGCATGCCGGCGGGCAGCGCTTCGCTGGGCGAACTGATCGCCCAGGGCAAGGACAACCTGCAGGCGCCGTGGCTGGGTTTCACGGCCTTCTTTACCCTGGCACTGGTGCTGTCGCTGCTGGTGTTCATCGGCGAGGCACTGCGCGATGCCTTCGACCCCCGCGCCTGAGGCCAGCATGAGCGAAAACCTGATCGAAATACGCAACCTGAGCGTGGCCTTCAACGACCACACCGTGGTGCGCGAGCTGAACCTGGACATCCGCCCCGGCGAGTGCCTGGCGCTGGTGGGCGAGTCGGGCTCGGGCAAGTCGGTGACCGCCCACTCGATCCTGCAACTGCTGCCGCAGACCGGCAGCCACACCCAGGGCAGCATTCGCTACCGCGGCACCGAGCTGCTGGGCGCCCCGGCCAACGTGCTGCGCGAGATCCGCGGCAACCGCGTGGCGATGATTTTCCAGGAGCCCATGACCTCGCTGAACCCGTTGCACACGGTGGAAAAGCAGATCGGCGAAACCTTGCTGGTGCACCGCGGCCTGACCGGCAAGGCCGCCCAGGCGCGCACCCTGGAGTTGTTGCAACTGGTGGCCATCCAGCAGCCGGAAAAGCGCCTCAAGGCCTACCCGCACCAACTGTCAGGCGGCCAGCGGCAGCGGGTGATGATCGCCATGGCCCTGGCCTGCGAGCCCGACCTGCTGATTGCCGACGAACCCACCACCGCCCTCGACGTGACCGTGCAGCGGCGCATCCTGGCGCTGCTCAAATCACTGCAGCAGCGCCTGGGTATGTCGCTGCTGCTGATCAGCCACGACCTCAACCTGGTGCGCAGCATTGCCCAGCGGGTGTGCGTGATGCGCGCCGGCGAGATCGTCGAGCAGGCCGACACCGAAACCCTGTTCTGCACGCCGAAACACCCCTACAGCTGCATCCTGATGAACGCCGAACCGGCCGGCGAGCCGCTGCCGCGCCACGAACGCCCGCCGCTGCTGGACGTTGACAACCTGCGGGTGTGGTACGCCACCAGCGGCGGCTTCCTGCGCAAGCCCCATTACCTCAAGGCGGTGGACGGCATCAGCCTGAGCCTGCAGAAGGGCAAGACCCTGGGCATCGTCGGCGAGTCCGGCTCGGGCAAGTCCACCCTCGGCCAGGCCATCCTGCGCCTGCTCGATTCCCAAGGCGGCATCCGCTTCGACGGCCAGCCGCTGGAGGGCCTGAACCCCAAGCAGATGCTGCCGTGGCGCAAGCGCATGCAGGTGGTGTTCCAGGACCCGTTCGGCAGCCTCAGCCCGCGCATGTCGGTGCAGCAGATCATCAGCGAAGGCCTGGAAGTGCACGTTGAATGCGATGCCGAAAACCGCGAGGAACGGGTGATCAAGGTCCTGGAGGAAGTGGGCCTGGACCCGGCCAGCCGCCACCGTTACCCCCACGAGTTTTCCGGTGGCCAGCGCCAGCGCATCGCCATTGCCCGGGCGCTGGTGCTCAAGCCCGACCTGATCCTGCTGGACGAACCCACTTCGGCGCTGGACCGCACCGTGCAGAAGCAGATCGTCGCCCTGCTGCGCCAGTTGCAGGACGACCATGGGCTGACCTACCTGTTCATCAGCCACGACCTGGCGGTGATCAAGGCCCTGGCCCACGACGTGATCGTGGTCAAGGACGGCCAGGTGGTGGAGCGCGGCGCCAGCCACGACCTGTTCGAAGCTCCGCAACATCCTTATACCCGCGAACTGCTGCTGGCCGCCCACGTGCAGGCCGAGCCGCACTGACCCTGGAGGCATAGGCATGACCCTGAACGGCAAGACGGCATTGGTCACCGGTTCCACCAGCGGCATCGGCCTGGGCATTGCCCACGGCCTGGCCGCTGCCGGCGCCAACGTGATACTCAACGGCTTCGGCGACGCCCAGGCGGTGCTGGCCGAACTGGCCCGCCACGGCACTAAAGTCGGCCACCACCCGGCGGACGTCAGCCAGCCGGCGCAGATAGAGGCGATGTTCGCCTATGCCCAGGCCGAGTTCGGCGGCGTCGACATTCTGGTCAACAACGCCGGCATCCAGCATGTGGCCGCCGTGGAAGACTTCCCGGTGGAGCGCTGGGACGCGATCATCGCCATCAACCTGTCCTCGGTGTTCCACGCCACGCGCCTGGCGCTACCGGCCATGCGCGAGCGCGGCTGGGGGCGCATCATCAACATCGCCTCGGTGCACGGGCTGGTGGGCTCCACCGGCAAGGCCGCCTACGTGGCGGCCAAGCACGGGGTGATCGGCCTGACCAAGGTGGTGGGCCTGGAAACCGCGCGCACCCAGGTGACCTGCAACGCCATCTGCCCCGGCTGGGTGCTGACGCCGCTGGTGCAGAAGCAGATCGACGACCGCGCGGCCAAGGGCGTGGCCCCGCAACAGGCGCGCGAGGACCTGCTGGCGGAGAAACAGCCGTCGCTGGAATTTGTCACGCCCGAGCAACTGGGCGAGCTGGTGCTGTTTCTGTGCAGTGAGGCTGGCAGCCAGGTGCGCGGCGCGGCGTGGAATATGGATGGCGGGTGGTTGGCGCAGTGATACGGCCTGGGCCCGATCAGGTGTTTTCATCATCCACCAGGTTCCAGTCAGCGCTGTCCACGTCCGCCGCCGGCTCCGGCGGCAGTGGCACGCTGCTGGGCTCATGGCCGTTTTCACGGTGCAGCTTGAGGCGCAGGCGCAGGTTGTTCTGCGAGTCGGCGTTCTTCAGCGCTTCCTCCTCGCTGATCGCCCCCTCCAGGGCCAATTCGTACAGCGCCTGGTCAAAGGTCTTCATCCCCAGGTTCACCGATTTTTCCATGATGCCCTTGAGCTCGCCGAACTCGTTGCGGTGAATCAGGTCCTTGATGGTGGCCGTGCCCAGCATCACCTCCACGGCCGCCCGGCGCTTGCCGTCGGTGGTCTTCACCAGCCGCTGGGAGACGAACGCCTGCAGGTTGTTGCCCAGGTCATTGAGCAACTGCGGGCGACGGTCCTCGGGGAAGAAGTTGATGATGCGGTCCAGCGCCTGGTTGGCGTTGTTGGCGTGCAGCGTCGAGATGGCCAGATGGCCGGTATCGGCGAACGCCAGGGCGTGCTCCATGGTCTCGCGGTCGCGAATTTCGCCGATCAGGATGACATCCGGCGCCTGACGCAAGGTGTTCTTCAAGGCCGCCTGGAAGCTGCGGGTGTCGACACCTACCTCGCGCTGGTTGATGATCGACTTCTTGTGCCGGTGCACGTACTCCACCGGGTCTTCGATGGTGATGATGTGGCCGCTGGCGTTGCGGTTGCGGTAGTCGATCAGCGCCGCCAAGGAAGTCGACTTGCCCGAGCCGGTGGCGCCGACGAACAGCACCAGGCCGCGCTTCTGCATGATGGTCTCGAGCAGCACCGGCGGCAGCTTGAGGTCTTCGAAACGGGGAATGTCGAGCTTGATGTTACGGGCGACGATGGACACTTCGTTGCGCTGCTTGAAGATATTCACCCGGAAGCGTCCGACGCCATGAATGGACATGGCCAGGTTCATCTCCAGGTCGCGCTCGAAATCCTGGCGCTGTTCGGCGTCCATGATATCGGCGGCGATGGCCGCCACTTCGCCGGGTTTCAGCGCTTCCGCCGAGAGTGGCTTGAGCACACCGTTGAACTTGGCGCAGGGCGGCGCCCCGGTGGACAGGTAGAGATCGGAACCGTCCTGGGAGGCGAGGATTTTCAGCAGGGCTTGGATTTCCATATGCGAGGGTCCACAGGGCGACAATAGAAAAGTAAGCTATAGCTTGGCGGTAGAACACCCCGCCATGCAAATCAAAGGACAATGCACATGAGCGGCACCCCCGTCGGCAGCTCCATCGTCGAACTGATCGAACAGCTGCCGTGGCGCGACAGCCCCCTGCCCGCGCCCGCGCAGTGGCCGCAGAGCCTGCGCACCGCGGTGGACATCGTGGTGCATTCGCCCATGCCCATGTTGCTGCTGTGGGGCCCGCAGCTGTGCCAGCTGTACAACGACAGTTTCGCCCTGCTGGCGGGCAGCAACCACCCCCGCGCGTTTGGCCAGCCGGTGGACCTGATCTGGCCGCAGCTGAAGGAATTCACCGACCCCATCTACCGCGCGGTGCTGGCTGGCGAGGTGCGCACCTACGTGGAACAGGGCTTTACCCTGCCCCGCGACGCCGGCCCCGCCCAAGTGTGGCTGGACCTGACCTACAGCCCTATCCGCGATGAAAGCGGCACGGTGGCCGGCATCCTCGTCACCGCCATCGAAGCCAACGAGCGCCGGCGAGTGACCGCCGAGCTGCAACGCCGCTCCGAAGCCAGCGCCAAGGCCCAGCTCGACACTGAGGAGCGCCTGCAACTGGCGCTGGAGGCGACCAACGGCGTCGGCACCTGGGACTGGGACATCCGCGAAGACCTGTTCCAGGCCGACGCGCGCTTCGCCCAGTTGCACGGCGTGGATCCGGGCCTGGCCGGCAAGATGCCCATCGGCGAGTACCTCAAGGGCGTGCACCCTGACGACCGCGGCATGGTGGCGCGCAGCATCAATGCCTGCGTGCACAGCGACGGCGAATACGCCAACGAATACCGGCTACTGCGCCCCGATGGCGAAGTGCGCTGGGTGTACGCCCGCGGCCGCAGCCACAACGACCACCATGGCCGGCCGGTGCGCTTTGTCGGGGCCTCCATCGACATCACCGAGCGTCGCGAGGCCGAGCGCACCCTGCTGCGCCTCAACGAAACCCTGGAAGAACGGGTGGCCGAGCGCACCGAAGCGCTGGCCGAGGCCAACCGCCGCCTGCACACCGAGATGCAGGAGCGCGAGCGCGCCGAGGAAGCCCTGCGCCACGCGCAGAAGATGGAAGCCGTGGGGCAACTGACCGGCGGCATCGCCCACGACTTCAACAATATGCTCACCGGCATCATCGGCAGCCTCGACCTGATGCAGCGCTACATCGCTGCGGGCCGCGCCGATGAGATCGGCCGCTTCAGCGAGGCCGCCATCACCTCGGCCCATCGCGCCGCGGCCCTGACCCACCGGCTGCTGGCGTTCTCCCGGCGCCAGTCGCTGGACCGCAAGCGCCTGGACCCCAACCAGCTGGTGCACTCCCTGGAGGAGCTGTTCAGCCGCACCAAGGGCGAACATATCCAGCTGAAGATCCGCCTGGCGCCCAACGTCTGGCCGGTGAACACCGACGCCAACCAGCTGGAAAACGCCCTGCTCAACCTGGTGATCAATGCCCGCGACGCCATGCCCGACGGCGGCACCCTGCGCATCGAGACCAGCAACCTGAGCCTGGCTGCACCCAGCGAGGAACCGGGCCTGGAGGCCCTGAAGCCGGGCCAGTATGTACTGCTGAGCGTCAGCGACGACGGCGCCGGCATGACCCCGGCGATCCAGGCCAAGGCCTTCGACCCCTTCTTCACCACCAAGCCCATCGGCCAGGGCACCGGCCTGGGGCTGTCGATGATCTACGGCTTTGCCCAGCAGTCGGGCGGCCTGGTCACCCTGCACAGCGAACCGGGCCAGGGCACCTGCGTGCGCCTGTACCTGCCGCGCCACGTCGAGCAGGAAGAGGCCAAGCCCAAGGTGCTGGCGCCCCAGGGCGCGCCGCTGGCACAGCACGGTGAAAGCGTGATGGTGGTGGAGGACGACCCGGCGGTGCGCATGCTGGTGCTCAACGTGCTGGACGAACTGGGCTACCACGCCCACCCGGCGGCAGACGCCAAGGCCGCCTTGCCGCTGCTGGAGTCGAGCCTGCGCATTGACCTGCTGGTGACCGACGTGGGCCTGCCCGGCCTCAACGGCCGGCAGCTGGCAGAGATGGCGCGCCAGCATCGGCCGGGGCTCAAGGTGCTGTTCATGACCGGCTATGCGGAAAAAGCCGCCGAACGCCACAGCTTCCTCGCCGAGGGCATGGACATGGTCACCAAGCCGTTCTCCATCGACCTGCTGGCCAACAAGATTCGCGAGATGATCAATCAACCCGCCGCCGACAGCTGATTTGCGGCATAATCGCGCGCTTTTTCAACGTCGTTCACAGGGCCCCGCGTCATGAAAGCTCAAGCTCGCCACATTCTGGTGAAAACCGCCGAAGAGGCCGAACAACTCAAGCAGCGCATCGCCAAGGGCGAAGCCTTCGACGTGCTGGCGAAAAAATTCTCCACCTGCCCGTCGGGCAAACGCGGCGGCGACCTGGGTGAAGTGCGCCCGGGGCAGATGGTGGGCGCCATCGACCAGGTTATCTTCAAGAAGCCGCTGCGCACCGTGCATGGGCCGATCAAGAGCAAGTTCGGCTACCACCTGGTGCAGGTGTTCTACCGCGATTGATCCCTGTAGCAGCGGCCAAAGGCCGCGTCTAGCCATTGGACGCAGCCTTCGGCAGCTGCTACGGGTTTTTCAGAACTGGGTGGTGAAGGTTTCCACCACGTTGAAGCGTTCGTCGACGATGCAGCCAACCCGCCACTTGTCGAACGTCAGGCACGGGTGCGAGGTGCCGAAGGCGATGATGTCACCGATGCGCAGGTCCACCCCCGCCGCCACCTTCACGAACGCGTGCTGGTCCATGATGCGGGTGACCTCGCAGGCACTGACGTCATCGCCGGTATCGCCCAGCAACCCGGCCCGGTAGCGCCGTAGCGGCTGCGGCATGCCGGCGTCATGGGCGACGTCGCGCTTGCCCAGCGCCACGATCGCACAGCCCGGCTCCGGCACCGACTGCACGTGCGCCCACACCTCCATGGCCGGGCGCAGCCCCTCGCCCAGGTCGGCACGACGAGCCAGCACGCCACCCTGGGCGACCTTGTAGATGCCATGGTCATGGGCCACGTAGCTACCCGGGCGCAGCACGGCCAGGAAGCGCCCACGGGCGGCGTGGGCGTCAAACGCCTCGGCAATCAGGTCGTACCAGGCCGAACCGGACGCGGTGACGATGGGTTGCGGCAAGGCAAAGGCGCCCTGCCCCTGCAACTCGACGGCCAGGCTGACCAGCGAGGCGGCAAAGGCGCGGATAGCGGCAATTTCCTGCTCGCCGTGGATCACCCCCTCGTAGCCTTCGATGCCGGTGAGGCGCAAGGCCGGCTGGGCAGCGATGGCGACGGCCAGCGCCTTGACCTCGGCCTCGCTGCGGCAACCGCAACGGCCGCCGGCCACGCCGTACTCGATCATCACGTTGAGGTGCTGGCCACGTTCGGCGAAGTATTCACCCAGGGCCCGTACCTGGTCCGGGTGGTCCACCAGGCAGTGGAAGTCGAAGCCGGGGTCCAGCAGCAGGTCGGCGACCAGGCGCATGTTCGCCGCGCCCACCAGCTGGTTGGCCATCAGCACCCGGCGCACACCGGCCGCATAGGCCGCGCAGGTTTGCACCGCGGTGGCCAGGGTGATGCCCCAGGCGCCGCGCTGCAGCTGCCGGGCGAACAGCGCCGGGGCCATGCTCGTCTTGCCGTGGGGCGCCAGCTGCGCGCCGCTGGCGCTGGCGAACGCCTGCATCCAGCGAATGTTGTGTTCCAGCGCCTCGCCGTGCAGCACCAGGGCCGGCAGGGTGACGTCGATCAACAGGTTGTCGCCCGGTACCGCGGCGCCCTTCTCCACTACTTGCATAACCTATCTCCAGGGGCGGTAACGCGCGTGATCATGCTCAGGGTTTGGCCTTGTAGGCGACGCAGTCGATTTCGACCTTGCAGTCCACCACCATGCTCGATTGCACGCACGCCCTCGCAGGCGCCAGGTGCGGCGGGAAGTATTCGGCGAAGACCTTGTTGAAGCTCCAGAAGTCGCGCGCATCGTCCAGCCACACGCCGGTACGCACCACGTGCTCCAGGCCGTAGCCCGCCTCGTGGAGGATGGCGATGAGATTCTGCAGGGTCTTGTGGGTTTGCGCGACGATACCGCCGTCGATGACCTCGCCGTTTTCCATGGCCACCTGGCCCGATACATAAAGCCAGCCATCGGCTTCCACCGCACGTGCGAAGGGCAGCGGCTGACCACCGGCACCTGTGCTGCCGGTGCCATGACGAGTAATGGACATGAGGACTCCTGTGCTCTCGCGCTGAGCGCAATGATGGGGAATATGCACCGCCATTGTGCCAGCCGCCCCGCCCGCCATCGACGACAACTTTGCGACAGGGTTTGAAAATCCGATACCAAATTCACATGCGCACAAGGCCGCGACCGCGCTACTATCAGCGTTTGCGCTGGACGCATGATTTTTTTCAAGGACTAGAAATGCCGCTGACTTTCCGTCGCCTCGCCCTATTTTGTGCCTTCCTGTGTTTCGCCCTCGCCCTGATCTGGGGTACCTCCGCCGAACGCCTGCTCGCCTTCTGGGACATCCCCCACAGCGAAGCCGCCGCCTTGCTGGGCAGGCGCATTGCCGCGCTGCTGCTGGGCGTGGGCGTGATGTTTTTCTGCGTACGCGGTTGCCCGCCGTCGCCGGCGCGGGCTGCCATGGTGCGTGGGTTCATGGTGGGTTGCCTGGCCATGGCGCTGCTGGGGTTGTTCGACTGGCTCAGCGGCCATGCCGGCCCCGGCATCCTGATTTCGGTGTTCGCCGAGCTGGGCCTGGGCCTGGCGTTCGTCAGCGTGGGCAATGGCGAGCGCGCCATCCTGCGGCAGATGCAGGCGTCGCGCTGACACCTGGGCAAGGCACAAAAAAACCGGCGCGCCCAAGGGGAGCAGCCGGTTTTTATATACGGGCGGTTCAGCCCATCAAAGGCTGTCGTTCACCCGTCGCACCTGGTTCAGGTGCCGGTGCGCCAGGTCGGCGCGCAGGCCGGCGATCAGGTTCGAGATCGCCCGGCTGCTGTTGAGCTGCTGCGCGCTGATGCCGGTGACGGTGAGGTCCACCCGGTCCGATGTTCGATCGAACACTCGCACCGTCAGGGACTGGTCCTGGGCCAGGGTGCATTGGCAACGCTGGGGCAGAAAACTTGATTCAATGATGTTGCGCAGTTCAAGGGTGGACAACATGGCAAAAGCTCCATTTCTTATCGGTTGCGTCCGTGATTTTTCAGCGGCTTCGTGCAGCCTAGATGGCTATTTGATTGCGCGCTGCACCACCGGTCTGATGGCAGGGATCCTGCACTTTTCTTGTGCAGCTTCCATGCCCGCCCACCGCTGCCAAGCGTATCGTTGAAAATCAACGACATACTCGCTCGAAATCAAAAAGCCATCATGCAAAATGCCACTTTGTAGGTCGCAAACCCTGCAATTTGCACACCTTCCCCGCGCTGAAACTTAACCGCCCTCGCCATGGTCAGCTGAAAATACCGCACAGCACAAAAGATCCCCGAGGTTCAGCCCCAGGAAGTACACATCATGGCCAAGCCGTTGAGCGAAGATCGTCGCAGCCCGCCTGCCGACACCCCCTCAGAGCCAGCTCCCATCCCGCCCCACCTGGCGCCGCAACGGGCCACCCGCGTCGAGCAGCCGCCCGAAGGCGAATGGTTGTTCGAGATCAAGCATGACGGCTACCGGCTGATGAGCCGCATCAGCGGCGGCGAGGTGCGCCTGTTCAACCGCGAGGGGTTGGACTGGACCGCCGAGCTGCCGCACCAGGCGCAGGCCATCGCCGCGCTGCAGCTCAACGAGAGCTGGCTGGACGGCAAGCTGGTGCAGGCCAACGCCGAGGGCGTGGCCGACTACCTCGCCCTGCAGGAGGCCTTCGAGGCCGGCCGCTGCATGGACCTGCAGTATTACCTGTTCGACCTGCCATTCCACAACGGCGAAGACCTGCGCGAGCAGCCGCTGGAGCAGCGCCGCGCGCGCCTGCGCAAGCTGCTGGGCAGCAGCAAGCACCCGCTGCTGCGCTTCTCCGACAGCTTCACCGCCAGCACCCCGGACATCCTCGAAGGCGTCTGCACCCTGAACCACGAGGGCGTGATCGGCAAGCGCCGCGGCAGCCTGTACCGCGACGGCGAGCGGAACCTGGACTGGATCAAGCTGGACTGCGTGACTGACGCCAGCCATGCGCCACTGATGACCGAAAGCCAGGCGCGCCACACGGACGAACCCAGCCATGACTTCAGCGATGGCCACCGCGAGTCTGTCGCCGGGGTGTCCATCAGCCACCCCGAGCGCGTGCTCGATCGCGTCAGCCAGACAGCCCGTGTCGACCTGGCGCGTTTCTACCAGCGGATCGGCGCCTGGCTGCTGCCGCAGCTGCGCCAACGCCCGGTAGCCCTGATGCGCGCGCCCCACGGCGTCGAGGGCGACCTGTTCCTGCAGCGCCACACCGAACACCTGGCGTTGCCGCACATCACCCTGCTGCCTCCCGCCCTCGACCCCGGGCACGCGCAACTGATGCAGGTCGACCGCCTGCCAGCGCTGATCGAGGCCGTGCAGCGCGGCGCCGTGGAATTCCACGCCTGGGGCGCCACCAGCGACCGCCTGGACCTGCCCGACCGCCTGGTGCTGGACCTCGACCCGGACCCGGCGCTGCCCTGGGGCATGGTGCTGGACGCCACCGCGCAGACCCAGGCGCTGCTCGATGAACTGGGCCTGCGCAGCTACCTCAAGACCAGCGGTGGCAAGGGCATGCACATCATCGTGCCACTGGCCCGCCACGCCCGCTGGAACCGCGTGCTGGGGTTCGCCAAGGCCATCGCCCACTACCTCATGACCCAGTTGCCCGAGCGCTTCACCGCCACCCAGGGGCCGCGCTACCGGGTGGGGCGCATCTTCGTCGATTACCTGCGCAACCAGCGCGGCGCCAGTACGGTGGCCGCCTACTCGGTACGGGCCCGCCCCGGCCTGCCGGTGTCCACGCCCATCGCCCGGCACGAACTGGCCAACCTGGAAAGCGCGCGCCACTGGCACCTGGGCAACATCGGCGAGCGCCTGGAACAGCTGCCCACCGACCCGTGGCAAGGCTATGACAACCGCCAACGCCTGACCACGCGCATGTGGACGCAGCTGGGCGTGGAGGCGCCCCATGATTAGGATCCGATTATTGTGTGGTTTGAAAAGGTGTTTCACTAACTGTTAGCTGGCTCATAGTTAGCACACAGGCTATCGTGCAGGTGTCGAGACAGGATGTCTCAACGTTTGCCCTTGAATGGCCAATGCCCGGAGATCCCCAACCCCGAGGGCATTGGTCTTTTTTTTGCCCACACACCGCCCACCCGATGTAGCAGCTGCCGCAGGCTGCGTCGTGCCGCGCAAGCGGCGCTCGATCTCAAGAACCGCCAGACAATCATAACTGGCCGCTGGCGGCCGCGACGCAATCTTCAACCAAAACCGTCGACGTGCACCCATAGTGCCTGTATTGAAACCGCATCAAGGCGCAAAGGCGCACGCCTCGATTTTACGGCCGTCCCGGAAATCGAGCGCCGCCCACGCGGCGCGACCCGACTCACGGCCGGTGCTACATCTGTTGCACCGTGCCAAGGTACGGCAACGAAGCTGATCAGGGGCATTTCCCCAATACAGCCTCTAACGCCGCGCCGCCAGCAACCCCACCCCCGCGCAACTCAACAACACCGCGCTCGCGCGGTTGAACACCCGCCGTGGCCGCGGTTCGCTGAACCAGCGTTGCAGGTGGCTGCCCAGCCAGGCGTAGATGGCGATGGCCAGCCATTCCAGCAGCAGGAAGATGGCCCCCAGCCAGAAGAACTGCTGGCCCACCGATGTAGGGCCGTCGACCGAGACGAACTGCGGCAGGAAGGCGGTGAAGATGAGGATGGCCTTCGGGTTGCCCGCCGCCACCCAGAACTCCTGCCCCGCCAGTTTGAACAGGCCGCGGCTGCCCGGCCCGCCAGGCGCCTGGCCGTCCACCGGGGCGCGCCACAGCTGCACGGCGAGGTAGAACAGGTACAGCGCGCCGGCCACCTTGACCATCAGGAACAGCCGTTCCGACGCATGCAGTACCACCGCCAGGCCCATGGCCGCGAGCGCGATCATGCCGGCGAAGGCCAGCAGCCGCCCGGCGCCCGCCAGGCATGAGGTGCCGAAGCCGTAGCGGCTGGCGTTGTTCAGGGACAGCAGGTTGTTCGGCCCCGGGGCCATGTTCAAGGCAAAGCAGGCGGGCACGAACAGCAGCAGGGTCGCAAGGTTCACGGCATGACGCTCCAGGCAGGACGGCCTGGCAGCTTAGCACCGCCTGTCGGGCTGGCTCAACGAGGGTCGTCGGGGCTCATTTCACCGTCGTCGGTCTCGGTGCGGACCTTGTCCGGGTCCAGTTCCGGGTCCTTGTCCAGGGGAATGGGCGGCAGGTTTTCATCGCCCGGGCGCGCGTCGGGCGGCACCGGGTCGGGAGCCAGGGGGTTCCTGGAGCGGTCGAGGGGGTCGGAGGTCATGGGGCACCTGTGCGCGCGGGGCTGGTTTTATTGTGATCGCCATCCGCGCCAGGAGTTGCCTGCTGGCGCGCCTACGCCAGTTCCGGCTCGACCCGGTCCCGGCCACCCTGCTTCGCCGCGTACACGCCGGAATCGGCGCGCAGCAGCAAGGCATCAGCGCCCTCGCCGCGGCGCCAGCTGGCCACGCCGAAGCTGGCGGTGACGATGCCTACTCCATCCACCGGGGTGTGGCGCAAGCCCTGCCACAGCTCCAGGGCCAGGGCGTGCGCCTGCTCGGCGTTGCTGCCGGGGCACAGCACCATGAATTCCTCGCCGCCCAGGCGGCAGAAGACATCGGTGCGGCGCAGGCGATGGCTGATTTTCTCGCAGATGTTCTTGAGCACCCGGTCGCCCACGGCGTGGCCGTAATGGTCGTTGATGCGCTTGAAATGGTCGATGTCGAGCATGATCACCGACAAGTGCAGATGATCGCGCTCGGCGCGGTCCAGTTCGACCTTGAGGCGCTCCTGGAAGTAGCGGCGGTTATGGATGCCGGTGAGCACGTCGGTCACCGACAGGGCGCGCAGCTCTTCCTCCACCCGCTTGAGGTCGGAGATGTCCGTCAGATAGCCATGCCACAGGGTGCCGCCGCCCGGCATCGGCTCCGGCGTGGCCTCGCCGCGCACCCAGCGCAGGCCCTGGCGCGGCAGCTGCACGCGGTACTCCTCGCGCCAGGGGGTCTGGTGCTCGGCGGAATAACGAATCGACTCCAGCACCCGCTCGGCGTCGTCGGGGTGGATGCGCTGCATCACCAGCCGGCCGTCCTCGCGCAGGGCGCTGGGCTCCATCTCGTAGATGTCGCGGATGCCGTCGCTGGCCCAGCTGAAGCTGGTGCGGCCGTCCGGGTCGAGGCGGAACTGATAGATGCCGCCCGGCACCTCGGCGCTCAGCTTGCGCAGCAGCTGGTCGCGGGCGGCCAGGGCCTCGTGCACGCGCTTGCGCTCGGTGATGTCGATGCACACGGCCAGGTGCCCCACCCACTGGCCTTTCTCGTCGAGCACCGTGGTGGCCAGCATGTTCACCGGCATCCGGCTGCCGTCGCGGCGCACCAGGGTCCACTCGCGGGCCTGGTCGCCGCCGTCGCCGGGGGTCTCCACCAGCATCGCCTGGGCCAGGGGGATGTCGCGCTCGTAATAGGCGCGCAGGGTGCAGGCGCGCGCCACCAGCTCTTCGCTCAGGTGCAGGTTCTGCAGGGTCAAGTGCCCTACTGCTTCCTCGCTGCGGTAGCCCAGCATGCGCTCGGCGCCGGCGTTGAAGATGGTGATCAGGCCATTGAGGTCAGTGGCAATGATCGCCACCTGGGTCGCGGCGTTGAGCACGCTGCGCAGTTGGTTGTGGGTGATGCGCAGGGCCTGCTCGCTGCTGCGCAGCTGGGAGGTGCGCTGCTCTACCAGCTTCAAGGCCCGCTGGCGCTGGCTGACCAGGCTGTAGAGCAAGGCGCTGAGCATCAGCGTCAGCAACGCACCCAGGGTCACCACCACGTTCAGCGGCGAGGTATGGTTGGCCTCGGCGAACAGCGGGCTGGGGCTGATGTCCAGCTGGTAGTCGCGGTCGGCCAGGCGCAGCAGGTGCGTGGCGGTCAGGCCCTCGGGCGGCGCCGGGTTGCTGGACTCGTACAGCACCTCATGCTCGCCCGCCGTGGACAGGTCGAGGATGCGCACGTGCAGGTTGTCGTCGTTCTGCGCCGGCAGGCCGTCGCCCATCAACTGGCCGAGGCTGATGACCGCCGACACGAAGCCCAGCGGCGGCCCGCCATCCTTGCCCGGCACCGGCGCCACCATCAGCACCCCGCGGCTGTTGCGCAGGGCCACGCCCACCAGGTTGACCGGCGGGGTGACGGCCAGGTCGCCGGTCTTCAGGGCGCGCTGCAGGGTCTCATGCCGCGAGGGCTGGGAGTTCACGTCAAAGCCCAGGGGCAGCTTCAGCCGCGTCTGCGACTGGGTGAAGAACACTGGGTAGTACTCGTCGCGCGGGGCGGCTGGCACCAGCGAACCGTCCGGCCGCTGTTCGCGGATGGCAAAGTCCTCAATGCCCTCGTCACGGGCCGCCTGCTCAAAGGCGGCGCGCTGGGCGTTGGTCACCCGCGGCAGCCAGGAATAGGCCTGGGTGCGCAGCAGCAACGGCCCGGCATAGCCTTCGTATTCGTGGCGGCTGACGTTGTCGGAATAGCTGAAAAAACGGCGCAGGCCCGCCAGGCGCTGGGTCTGGTCCTCGAAGCGCTCTTCGATGCGGCTGAAACGTTCATTGGCCAGCAGCTCGAAGCGTTGCCGCAACTGCCGCTGATACAGCTCGGAGGTGCCCAGGGCCACCAGGCTGGTGACCACGGCGCCAGCGGCCAGCGCCAGCGAGGCAATAAGCCAGGCGGAGGCGTCCTCACTGATAAAGCCAAGAATTTTCGGGCGAACGGCATGCAACGACATAAGCGGAACTCACAACGCCGGCGTGCTTCGTATCACTTTGGCTTTGGCTCAGTTATAGCTATTTGCCAGTAGTTTGCCTAGTGAGTCATCAAGCGAAATTGTTGATCATGGAGTGCAGCAAAAAGGGCTCCATGGGAGCCCTTTCGCGATGTAGCCAAAATGTACGACAGTCAGGCCTGGCGCGGGCTACCGTTCATCGGGCCTGAATTTTCCAGGCGCGGTGAATCTTGCTGTTGCGGGCGAAGTCCGGGTCCAGGGTCTGGGCGCTAATCTCCTCCACTTGGTAACGCTCGCCCAGGTGCTCGTCGAGCTGGAACTTGCGGAAGTTGTTGGAGAAATACAGCACCCCGTCCTTGGCCAGGCGCGCCACGGCCAGGTCCAGCAGCTCGACGTGGTCGCGCTGCACGTCGAACACGCCTTCCATGCGCTTGGAGTTGGAGAAGGTCGGCGGATCGATGAAGATCAGGTCGTATTCCTCGCGGTTGGCCGCCAGCCACGCCATCACGTCACCCTGCTCCAGGCGGTTCTTGTCGGAGAAACCGTTCAGCGACAGGTTGCGGCGCGCCCAGTCCAGGTAGGTTTTCGACAGGTCGACGCTGGTGGTGCTGCGCGCGCCGCCCTTGGCCGCGTGCACGCTGGCCGTGGCGGTGTAGCAGAACAGGTTGAGGAAGCGCTTGCCGGCCGCCTCGCGCTGGATGCGCAGGCGCATCGGCCGGTGGTCCAGGAACAGGCCGGTGTCCAGGTAGTCGGTGAGGTTCACCAGCAGCTTGATGCCGCCTTCCTGCACTTCGGTGAACTGGCCCTGGGCGCTCTGGCGCTCGTATTGCTTGGTGCCGCTCTGGCGCTCGCGGCGCTTGATGATCACGCGGCTCTTGTCGATGCCCAGCGCCTGGGGAATGGCGGCCAGGGCGTCGAACAGGCGGGCCTGGGCCTTTTCCGGGTCGATGGATTTCGGCGCGGCGTATTCCTGCACGTGGACCCAGTCGTGGTACAGGTCGATGGCCAGGGCGTACTCGGGCATGTCGGCGTCATACACGCGGTAGCAGTCGACCTTCTCGCGGCGGGCCCACTTGCCCAGCTGCTTGAGGTTCTTCTGCAGGCGGTTGGCGAACATCTGCCCGCCTTCGCTCAGGCGCGCCTGCTCGACCACAACCGGTGCCGGCTTGATCGGGTTGCCGTTCTTGTTGACGCGCGCGTACGGGTCGGCAGCCGGCTGGGTGGCCTGCTCGTCGGCCTGCTCACGTTCCAGCTGGCGCTGCTCGGCGGTGCGACGCTCGCCGGTGACGAACTGATCGGGCAGCACCTTGATCAGCAGCAGCTTGCACGGCAGCGCGCCGTTCCAGAACGAGTATTGTTTGTGGCTGCGAATGCCCATGCGCTTGCCCAGGTCCGGGGCGCCGGTGAACACCGCCGCTTCCCAGTTCAGGCAGGCCTGGCGCAGGCGCTCGCCGAGGTTCTGGTAGAGGTACAGCAGGCTGGCCTCGTCGCCCAGGCGCTCGCCGTAGGGAGGGTTGCAGATCACCAGGCCTTTCTGGTTCTGGTCCGGGCGCGGCTCGAAGGTGGCGACTTCGCCCTGGTAGATCTTGATCCAGTCGCTGAGGCCGGCACGCTCGACGTTGTTGCGGCCAGGCTGGATCAGCCGCGGGTCGGCTTCGTAGCCGCGGATCCACAGCGGTGGCTTGGCCAGGCCGGCGTCGGCACGGGCCAGCGCCTCGTCGTGCAGCTTGCGCCACAGGGCCGGCACGTGGCCCAGCCAGGCGCTGAAGCCCCAGCGGGTGCGCTTGAGGTTGGGGGCGATGTCGGCGGCGATCATCGCCGCTTCCACCAGGAAGGTGCCCACGCCGCACATCGGGTCGGCCAGCGCGCCGCCTTCGGCAGCAATGCGCGGCCAGCCGGAACGGATCAGGATCGCCGCCGCCAGGTTTTCCTTCAGCGGCGCCGCGCCCTGCTGCAGGCGGTAGCCGCGCTGGTGCAGGCTGTGGCCGGACAGGTCCAGGGAGAGGATGGCTTCGCCACGGTCCAGGCGCAGGTGCACGCGCAGGTCGGGGTTGAGCTTGTCGACGCTGGGGCGCTCGCCCTCGGGGGTGCGCAGCTTGTCGACGATGGCGTCCTTGACCTTCAGGGCGCCGAAGTGGGTGTTGTCGATGCCCGAGCCATGGCCGCTGAATTCCACCGCCAGGGTGCCGTCGGGCAGCAGGTGGTCCTGCCAGTCCACGTCGTGCACGCCGTGGTACAGGTCTTCGGCGTCCTTCATGGCGAAGCGCTTGAGCACCAGCAGCACGCGGTTGCCCAGGCGCGACCACAGGCACAGGCGGTAGGCCGTTTCCATGTCGGCCATGCCGCGCACGGCGGAAGTGTGTTCGCGGGTGTCTTCGAGGCCAAGCGCGGTGGCTTCCTCAGCAAGCAGGCCTTCGAGGCCCTTGGGGCAGGTGAGGAAGAGTTCGTAACGATCCGACATGGGGTATCCAGGGGCATGAGCCATAAATGGAAGGGCAACGCATCACCCTTCCCGAGTTTAACCAGGCGCTTTTCTGTGGAAGCGCCCGTGTGACACCACCGTGGTGTCGACCGCCGGGACTGGAAATCGGCTGTGGAACAGCCTTTGATCGCCCCGGCAGAAAAAAATTCTGCAAAACGACGGGCCTGAAAATGACCCTTCGTCGTTTAATACTGAAAAGCATTTAGCCATCAATCCCTGATGGCAACGTCCCATTACTGGGGCTGCAAGGCTGATCATAGCCGGGTTTCACCCCCGCCGGCCTTTGAAGCATCCTTTTACTTATGGTCGAGACACCATAATCGTTACGTCCTTATGACAAAACGGTCGTTCACACGGAAGAACGCATTGTTTAGAAATCCCTACAGGCCGCATCGCAATGGTACGGCACCACTGCTCGCCACGCCGGCAGCGAGCATCCAAAACCGGCAGAAAGACTCTGCCCGGCCTCAGACGAGGCCGACGGGACATAACAGTCAACAGACGAGGGCAACACCCTATGAGAAGACTTAAGCGTGATCCGTTGGAACGAGCATTTTTACGCGGATACCAATATGGCATCCATGGCAAATCCCGTGAGCTTTGCCCTTTTACTCTACCGTCAGTTCGTCAAGCCTGGATCAATGGCTGGCGTGAAGGACGCGGCGACAACTGGGACGGTATGACCGGCACTGCGGGTATCCACAGACTCAACGAACTTCACGCGGTCGGCTGACGAGGACGATTTTTCTCTTACATTTTCGTGATCAACCATGCGCGCCCTAACGGGCGGCGGGCGAGAGCCCAGGGGCCCCTTCGAGGGCCCCTTTTTTATGCCTTCAGCCTCGTGGCAGCGCGGCGATGGCGTCCACTGCCTCGCGGATCAGCGCCGGGCCCTTGTAGATGAAGCCCGAGTACAGCTGCACCAGGCTGGCGCCGGCGGCGATTTTCTCGGCCGCGTGCTTGCCTTCGGTGATACCGCCCACGGCGATGATCGGCATGCGCCCGGCCAGCTCGCCGGCCAGCACCTTGACGATGTGGGTGCTCTTCTCGCGCACCGGCGCGCCCGACAAACCGCCCGCCTCGTCACCGTGGGCCAGGCCCTCGACGCCTTCGCGGCCCAAGGTGGTGTTGGTGGCGATGACCGCGTCCATGCCGGAGGCCAGCAGGGCCTGGGCCACTTGCACGGTTTCCTCGTCGCTCATGTCCGGGGCGATCTTGATCGCCACCGGCACGCGCTTGCCGTGCTGCACGGCCAGCACTTCGCGGCGTGCTGCCAGGGCGTCGAGCAGCTGCTTGAGCGACTCGCCGAACTGCAGGCTGCGCAGGCCCGGGGTGTTGGGCGAGCTGACGTTGACGGTGATGTAGCTGGCGTGGGCGTAGACCTTGTCCAGGCAGATCAGGTAGTCGTCGACGGCACGCTCCACCGGGGTGTCGAAGTTCTTGCCGATGTTGATGCCCAGCACGCCCTTGTACTGCGACGCGCGCACCCGGTTCAGCAGGTTGTCGACGCCCAGGTTGTTGAAGCCCATGCGATTGATGATGGCGGTGGCTTCAGGCAGGCGGAAGATGCGCGGCTTGGGGTTGCCCGGCTGCGGGCGCGGGGTGACCGTGCCGATCTCGACGAAGCCGAAGCCCAGCTGGGCGAAACCGTCGATGGCCGCGCCGTTCTTGTCCAGGCCTGCGGCCAGGCCCACCGGGTTGTCGAACGCAAGGCCCATGACGGTCACGGGCAGGCGCGCCGGCGCCTTGGTCAGCAAGCCGTTGAGCCCCAGGCGGCCACCTGCGCCGATCAGGTCCAGGGACAGGTCGTGGGAGGTTTCCGGAGAGAGTTTGAACAACAACTGGCGGGCCAGGTTATACATGGGCAGGCATGACTCGTTGGAAGATCGTCGGGGGCCGGCATTATAGCCACATTTACGCCCCCGTAGCAGCTGCCGCAGGCGGCGTCCGCATCCAGCACCGTCCCGGTGCACTGGCATACCTCTTGCGTCACGTTGGGTACTTTTACACGGACCCCCAACCATGACCGAGCCCCACACCCCCCTGGCCTGGGTGGCCGGCAGCGATGCGCCGGAGAAAACCAGCCTGAACATCGGCTACATGGCCCTCACTGACTGCGCCCCATTGGTGGTCGCCGCCACCCAGGGCTTCGCCCAGCCCCACGGCCTGACCTTGAACCTGCACCGCCAGGCGTCCTGGGCCGGGCTGCGCGACAAACTGTTGAGTGGCGAACTGGACGCTGCCCACAGCCTGTACGGCATGGTCTACGCCGTGCACTTGGGCATCGGCGGCACCCCGGCCAGCGCCATGGCGGTGCTGATGGGCCTCAACCAGAACGGCCAGAGCATCAACCTGTCGCCCACCCTGCAGGCCGTGGGCGTGACCAGCCCCGAGGCACTGGCGCGCCACGCGCACCAGCAAGGTGCACGCCTGACCTTCGCCCAGACCTTCCCCACCGGCACCCACGCCCTGTGGCTGTATTACTGGCTGGCCGCCCAGGGCATCCACCCGCTCGACGACGTCGACAGCGTGGTGGTCCCCCCGCCGCAGATGGTGGCGCACCTGCGCGCCGAGCGCATCGACGGCTTCTGCGTGGGCGAGCCCTGGGCCGCCAGCGCCGTGGACCAGGGCCTGGGCTTCACCCTCAGCACCAGCCAGGCGATCTGGCCCGACCACCCGGAGAAGGTCCTGGCCTGCACCCAGGCCTTCGTCGACCAGCACCCCAACAGCGCCCGCGCCCTGGTCGCCAGCGTGCTGCAGGCCAGCCGCTTCATCGAGCAGAGCCCGGAAAACCTGCGTGGCACCGCGCAGCTGCTCAGCGGCGAGGAGTACCTGGACGCACCATTGACCGCCATCGAGCCGCGCCTGCTGGGCAACTACGATGACGGCCTGGGCCACCACTGGCATGACCCCCACGCCCTGCGCTTCTTCGCCGGCGGCAGCGTCAACCAGCCGTGGCTGTCCGACGCCATGTGGTTCATGACCCAGTTCCGCCGCTGGGGCCTGCTGCGCCATGACCCGGACTACCTGGGCATCGCCCGTCAGGTGCAGCAGACCGCGTTGTACCGCGCGGCCGCCGCCAGTGTCGGGGTGCCGGTGGCCAGCGATGACCTGCGCAGCAGCCAGCTGATCGATGGCAAGGTCTGGGACGGCAGCGACCCTGCCGGCTACGCGCGCAGCTTCGCCCTGCATGCCCTGGCCGATGACTGACGGGAGACGACCACTATGCTGCGTATCCTGTTGATCAACGACACCCCGCGCAAGGTCGGGCGCCTGAAGTCGGCGTTGGTGGAAGCCGGTTTCGAGGTGATCGACGAGTCGGGCCTGACCATCGACCTGCCGGCACGCGTCGAAACGGTGCGCCCCGACGTCATTCTGATCGATACCGAGTCACCGGGCCGCGACGTGATGGAGCAAGTGGTGCTGGTGAGCCGTGACCAGCCACGCCCCATTGTCATGTTCACCGACGAACACGACCCGCAGGTGATGCGCCAGGCGATCAAGTCCGGGGTCAGCGCCTACATCGTCGAAGGCATCCAGGCCCAGCGGCTGCAGCCGATCCTGGACGTGGCCATGGCCCGTTTCGAGAGCGACCAGGCCCTGCGCGCGCAACTGCAGGCCCGCGACCAGCAGCTGGCCGAGCGTAAGCGCATCGAGCTGGCCAAGGGGCTGCTGATGAAGATGAAGGACTGCAAGGAAGAAGAGGCCTACACCCTGATGCGCCGGCAGGCCATGAGCCGCCAGCAGAAGCTGATCCAGGTTGCGGAGCAGATCATCGCCATGAGCGAACTGCTGGGCTGATCCCCACCCTTGTTCCGTAAGAACGCGCGTGGGGGCTGGCCCGGGATTTGCTTTGTACCAGCCAGGTAGCCAACGGCGGTTGCCCCCACATTGAACGACAAAGACGTCGCACACCCTCTCGCCCTGGCGAGCCGGGTTGCGGCGTTTTTTCGTTTTCGGCCCCTGCTGCCCCCTGTCGAGGTGTTCGATGAGCACAAGCTTCTGGAAATCCGGCCACGCCCCTACGCTGTTCGCCGCCTTCCTGTATTTCGATCTGAGCTTCATGGTCTGGTACCTGCTGGGCCCGTTGGCCGTGCAGATCGCCAACGACCTGCAATTGACCACCCAGCAACGCGGCCTGATCGTCGCCACGCCAATCCTCGCAGGGGCCATCCTGCGCCTGGTGATGGGCGTGCTGGTGGATCGCCTGTCGCCCAAGACCGCCGGCCTGATCGGCCAGTGCACGGTGATCGTGGCGCTGTTCTGCGCCTGGCATTTCGGCATCCACAGCTACGAGCAGGCGTTGCTGCTGGGCGTGGGCCTGGGCGTGGCCGGCGCCTCGTTCGCAGTGTCGCTGCCGCTGGCCTCGCAATGGTACCCCGCCCAGCATCAGGGCAAGGCCATGGGCATTGCCGGCGCCGGCAACTCGGGCACGGTGTTCGCCGCGCTGTTCGCCCCAGCACTGGCCGCAGCGTTCGGTTGGAACAACGTGTTCGGCTTCGCCCTGCTGCCGCTGCTGGCCGTGCTGCTGGCGTTCAGCGTGCTGGCCCGCAACGCCCCGCAACGGCCCAAGCCCAAGGCCGTGGCGGATTACCTCAAGGCCCTGGGCGACCGGGACAGCTGGTGGTTCATGTTCTTCTACAGCGTGACCTTCGGCGGCTTCATCGGCCTGGCCAGCGCCCTGCCCGGCTATTTCAACGACCAGTACGGCCTGAGCCCGGTGACGGCGGGCTACTACACCGCCGCCTGCGTGTTCGGCGGCAGCATGATGCGCCCCCTGGGCGGCGCCCTGGCCGACCGCTTCGGCGGCATCCGCAGCCTGCTGGCGATGTACAGCGTGGCGGCGATCTGCATCGCCGCCGTGGGCTTCCACCTGGGCAACTCCTACGCGGCGCTGGCGCTGTTCGTCGGCGCCATGCTCGGCCTGGGCGCCGGCAACGGTGCGGTGTTCCAGCTGGTGCCGCAACGGTTCCGCCTGGAGATCGGCGTGATGACCGGCCTGGTGGGCATGGCCGGCGGCATCGGCGGCTTCCTGCTGGCCGCAGGTTTAGGGGCGATCAAGCAGCACACAGGCGACTACCAGTGGGGCCTGTGGCTGTTCGCCGCCCTGGCGGTGGTGGCCTGGTTCGGCCTGCACGGGGTCAAGCGCCGCTGGCGCACCACCTGGGGCTCGGCCGCCGTTACTGCGGCGCGGGTCTGAGCATGCCCTTGCAATTGAGCTGTGCCCAGGCCAGCGCCTGCGGGCCACGCGCGGAAAACCAGGACGCCTTGCGCCTGGTGACTCCGGCGCCGGAACTGGCCGCCAGCAAGGGCTACCTGTTCGCCCTGGCCGACGGCGTCAGCCAGTGCGCCGATGGCGGCCTGGCGGCGCGCGCCACGCTGCAGGCCCTGGCCCTAGATTACTACGCCACGCCGCAGACCTGGGGCGTGGCCCAGTCCCTGGACCGCCTGCTCAGCGCCCAGAACCGCTGGCTGCAGGCCAACGGCGCCGGCCAGCCGCTGCTGACCACCCTCAGCGCCGTGGTGCTGCGCGGCCAGCGCTTCACTCTTGCTCATGTCGGCGATTGCCGGGTGTACCGCTGGCAACCGGGCCAACTGCGGCAGATCAGCGAAGACCATGTGTGGGAGTCGGCGGGCATGGAGCACGTGCTGACCCGCGCCCTGGGCCTGGACCGGCACCTGGTGGTGGACTATCAGGAGGGTGAACTGCAGGACGGCGAAGTGTTCCTGCTGCTCAGCGACGGCGTGTGGGCGACCTTGGGCAACACCCAGATTGCCGCGGTGCTGGCCGACCACGTAGGCCATCTCGACCAGGCGGCCCAGACCCTGGTAACCGCCGCGCACCTGGCCGGCAGCCAGGACAACGCCAGCGCCCTGCTGGTACGTATCGACAAACGTGGCGCCGACAACCTCGGCGACACCTTGCACCAGCTGCGGCAATGGCCGCTGCCGCGCACGCTCAAGCCCGGCCAGGCGTTCGAGGGCTGGACGGTGGTGGCGCCATTGGCCCTGAGCCGGCAATCGCTGCTGTACCGGGTCGAGGACAGCCAGGGCCAGCGCTGGCTGTTGAAAACCCTGCCCGCCGAACGCCACGACGAGGCGGGCGCACAGCAGGCGCTGCTGATGGAGGAATGGTTCCTGCGCCGCGTGGCCGGCCGCCATTTCCCCCAGGTGCACGCCCTGCCCGGCCGCCAGCACCTGTACTACGTGATGCGTGACCACCCCGGCCAGACCCTGGCCCAGTGCCTGGCCCAACAGGGACCGCTGCCCCTGGCGCACTGGCAGGCGGTTGCCCAGGGCCTGTTGCGGGCGCTGGGGGCGCTGCACCGGCGCAACATCATCCACCGTGACATCAAGCCGGAGAACCTGCTGCTGGGCGACGACGGCGAGCTGCGCCTGCTGGACTTCGGCCTGGCGTTCAGCCCCGGCCTGTCCGCTGACAACCCCAACGCTCTGCCGGGGACCCCGAGCTACCTGGCACCGGAATGCTTCGCCGGCGCCGCGCCCGCACCACAGCAGGACTTGTACGCCGCAGGCGTGTGCCTGTATCAGCTGCTGACAGGGCACTACCCGTATGGCGAAATCGAGGCCTTCCAGCACCCGCGCTTCGGCGTTCCTGCCAATGCCCACCGCTACCGCCCCGACGTGCCCGACTGGCTGGACGCCATGCTGGCACGCAGCGTGGCGGCCGACCCGGCGCAACGCTTCGAGACGGCGGAGGAATGGCTGCTGGTGTTGGAACAAGGTGAACGGCAGGGCCTGCAGCCGCGTGCCTTGCCGTTGCTGCAGCGTGAACCGCTGAGGGTGTGGCGGGGGTTGGCGCTGGGGTCGCTAATGGTGAACCTGGTGCTGCTGGTGTGGGTGTTGCAGCACGCTTGACGCAAGCTATGCGGCGGGCCGGACGCTGCCTTCGGCAGCTGCTACAGGGATGCGCAGCCCGCCGCATCGCGGTTTCTGTAGCAGCGGCCCAAGGCAGCGTCCCAGGCGCCGCGCTGTTGCCGGCACACCGCGGCGCATCCGGACGCAGCCTGCGGCAGCTGCTACGGGGATGCGCGGAACCCGCAGGCGAAAAAAAACCCGGCCTAGGCCGGGTTTTTTTCAAGCTTTATCCAATTACTTGGATTGAGCTTCTACTTCAGCTTCTACGCGACGGTTAGTAGCGCGGCCAGCGTCAGTCGAGTTGTCAGCGACTGGACGGGTTTTGCCGTAGCCGATCGAGTCAACACGGTTGCCTTGCACGCCGTACTGGTTGACCAGTACGTTTTTAACGGCCAGGGCGCGACGCTCAGACAGCTTCTGGTTGTAGGCGTCTGGACCGACGTTGTCGGTGTGGCCTTCAACACGAGTAGTGGTCTGTGGGTACTGCTTCATGAAGTCAGCCAGGTTCTTGATGTCAGCATAGCTGTTTGGCTTGACGACCGACTTGTTGAAGTCGAATTTCACGTCCAGCTGGACGCGAACGACTTCTGGAGCTGGAGCTGGAGCTGGCTCTTCAGCAACTGGAGCTGGAGCTGGTGCTGGTGCTGGAGCCGGAGCCTTGCCACCGTTACCGCCGAAGTTCACACCCAGGCCGATGGTAGGAGCGTAGTCCCACTTGCCGTTGTCCAGTTTGTAGTCAGCATCGATACCGGCACGAGCGTACAGGTTGTCGGTGATGTACCACTTGGCGCCAGCGCCGATGGTAGCGAAGGTGGAGCTGTCGCGACCGCTGTGGCCGTCAGCTTGCACGTTGCTCAGGCTCTGGTGAGCGAAGCCACCGGAAACGTACGGACGAATGGCATCGCCGACAGTACCGAAGTGGTACATGGCGGTCAGGGAGCCAGTGTCACCGTGGATTTTCTGGCTGCCAGTACCATCGTTCGAACGAGTGTAGTTGGTCTTGCCGTAGCCCAGGATGACTTCAACGTCGTCGGTCAGGAAGTAGCCCAGCGAAGCGCCGGCAGTACGGCCGTCTTCGACGTGCTTGACGCTGTCGTTGTAGTTCTTCTGGTAGAAGGCTTCACCTTCGACCGCGCCTTGGCCTTGTGCCAAAGCGCCGAAAGAAGTTGCGGCAACAAGAGAACCAATGGCAATGCCTAAGGTGTTTTTCAGTTTCATCCGTTAAATCCCCATCTGGTGATTGTTAAGCAGTACCCCCTTACACGGGGGACAACTCGGCGGCCAGTCTAGCAGAACTAGCCCCCACGTTAGAGATATTTGCACCGAACTAAGTTTCGGCGATACCCGCAAATTTCTCACGTAGCTTGTCGAGCGCACGTTTGTATCGCATTTTCGTCGCGCTCAAACCCATGTGCATGATGTCCGCGATCTCTTGAAACTCAAGCTCTGCGACGAATCGAAGCACAAGTATTTCTCGGTCGATCGGGTTGACATGTATCAGCCAACGATCCAATCCACCACGCTCCTCCGGTTTCGGCGCCTTCTCTTCGGATGCCTCCTCGAGTGGGTCGAGGCTCAATGCATCCATGAGGCGGCGCTTGCGCCGTTCCTTACGGTACTGCGTGATACATTCGTTGTAGGTGATGCTGTAGAGCCAGGTCTTGAACTTCGATTTACCCTCGAAATTCTTCAGACCGTACAACACCTTCAACATCACCTCCTGACAGACATCGTCAGCATCACGATCGTTCCCTAAATATCTCGCACACACGTTGAACAGGGTTCGCTGATAGCGCCTCATCAGCTCTTCGTAGGCACGGGTGACGTGAAAAAGCTCCACATGCGAACGCGCCACCAGCTCCTCGTCTGTGAGCGTGCGGGGGTCGTAACGCAGGGGCAACGAATGAACTTTATTCAAAACAAGTCGGGCCGACAGTCAGGTCAATATCCACCATGGCCCGACACCCGGGCCATTTTGCGGCGGCATACAGTAGCAGAATTTGCCGGCTCAGCGGCTACTAACCCGCTGTTCCAAGAGGATCCGATTCGACAGGGAAACCAATTCCCCGTCGTCGGTCAGCACCGTCGTCTTGACCGTGCCGATCTCCTCGATCTGGCCTTCAACCTCTCCAATTCGCACTTGTTGCCCCACCTGGTACAACTCCCGCACGTAAATTCCTGCCAGGATCTGCCCGGCGATTTCCTTGCTGCCGAGGCCCATGGCCAATGCAACGGCCAGACCAACGGTAATCAAAACAATGACGATGACGTGGTTCAGCAGGTCAGTCTTGACCTCGAGCTGGCTAATGGCCACCGAGATACTGATGACAATGACCAGCCACTGCGCCACTCGCCCAAGACCTGCCGAGTAGTCCAGCCCCACGCCTTCGGCCGCGCCGCGCACCAGGCCATTCACCAGTTGCGCCAGCAGCACGCCGACCAACAGCACCAGCGCGCCACCGAAAACCTTCGGCAAATAGAGCGCCAGCATGTCGAGCGTAGCTGAAACTCGCTGCAAGCCAAGGGACTCGGCCGCAGAAACCAGGAAAATCAGCAACACGAACCAGTAGACGATCTTGCCCACCAGGGTGGAAATCGGCACCTGGATGCCACCGCGGCTCATCAGCTTGGTCAACCCGGTGCCTGCCATCAGGCGGTCCAGGCCCAGCTTGGCCAGCAGCTTGGACAACAGGGTATCGAGCAGCTTGGCCACGACAAAGCCCAGCAGCAGCACCACCAACGCACCGAACAGGTTGGGGATGAAATTCGCGACCTTCGTCCAGAGTGCGGTCATGGCCGTCACCAGGCTCTGAGTCCAGAGATCAAGTTGCATAGTCAATCAGCCTTATCAGCAGTGGGTTTGCGTCGCGAGACTGGCGCCACATGACCCGATCCATTTTCCACGGCGATCATGAAGGCCTGCAGCCAACGGCCCATCAGGCTGAACAGATCGCCGGCGCCGACTTGCCGATTGGCAGTCTTGAGGACACGCCCCAGGCAGGCGTCGTCATCCCGCCCTGGGGAGGAAGACGCCTTGAGCATGTCACGCAGTGATTCTTCAAACGGATCGTGCATACGCACCTCACGAATTATCAGTCAAAGACGAGAGCTGTCGCAGGCGGGTCACATCGATCCGGCAGGCATATGCAACCATATGTGTCCTGAACGGCGCCTAAACCCAACGCAATCGACGAAACAGCCACCATTGCCCCACGCCCAGCAGCACCATCAGCGTGCACGCCACCAGGAAGCCATACGGGCTGGTGTTCAGCGGAATGCCACCAACGTTGATACCCAACAGCCCGGTCAGGAAACTCATGGGCAGGAAGATACAGGTGATGATGCCGAAACGGTACATGGTGCGGTTCATGCGCTCGTTCAGGCGCCGGTCTTCCGCCTCCAGCACCAGGCCCACGCGCTCGCGGGTCAGCTCCAGCTCTTCGAGGTAGCGGGTGAGGCTGTTGTTCAGTTCGTTCCAGTAGTCCGCGTCATCGTCGACGAACCACGGCAATTTGTTGCGCGACAGCTGCCCGAAGATTTCCCGCTGCGGCGCCAGGAAACGCCGCAGCCCGGCGGCGCGGCGGCGAATCTGCAGGATGCTGCCGTGCTCGGGGGTGTATTGCTCGTCGGCGTCGATCTTGTCTTCCTCGTCGTCGACCACCTCGCTCAGCTCGCCCACCAGGGTCTGCACCTTCTCGGTGAGGTACTGGGCCAGGTAGAGGATGAGTTCGGAAGAGGTCCGCGGGCCACGGCCCTGCTGCAGCAGCACCATCAGCTCGTCGGTGGCGCGCAGCGGGCGCAGGCGCAGGGAGATCACCCGGCGGGCTTCGGCGAAGATGCGCACCGAGACCATGTCCTCGGGCTCGGCACCGGGGTTGAGGTTGACGCCGCGCAGGAACAGCAGCAGCTGGTCATCGGGCAACGGCAGCAGCCGCGGCCGGGTGTTTTCCTCCAGCAGCAGGTCACAGCTGAACTCGTTCAGCCCGCTGTCGTTGCGCAACCACGCCTGGGTTTGCGGATGGCCACGGTCCCAGTGCAGCCAAAGGCTTTCCTGCGGTTCCAGTACCAGCTCATCCAACTGCGCGCGGGCGATCTGCCGCGCACCACCTTTACCGTCGAGCACCAGGGCCTGCACCAGGCCCCACTGCGCGTTTTCTTCCTCGAACATCCACACCCCGATGATTGATTGCGAACCGCTTAACTCGGCATTTTCAATGCGCTGGGGGACACGATAACGCCATTGTTGTCGGCGTAGATGAATTCTCCCGGCTTGAACGTGACACCGGCGAAGGTCACCGGCACGTTCAGGTCGCCCAGGCCACGCTTTTCCGTGCGCAGCGGGTGGCTGGCCAGGGCCTGCACGCCGACGTCGGTCTGGGCGATGGCGTCGACGTCGCGGATGCAACCGTAGATCACCAGCCCTTCCCAACCGCTCTTGGCGGCCTTGTCGGCCAGCATGTCGCCCAGCAACGCGCAGCGCAGCGAGCCGCCGCCATCCACTACCAGCACCTTGCCCTTGCCGTTCAACTCCACCTGGGCCTTGACCAGGGAGTTGTCCTCGAAGCACTTGATGGTGACGATTTCGCCACCGAAGGAATCGCGCCCGCCGAAGTTGCTGAACATGGGTTCCAGCACCTTGACCAGCTCGGGGTAGGCATCGCACAAATCGGGAGTGAGGTAATGCATGGGGTAACTCCTGTCAGTTCAAGACACGGTCGATCGAAAAGGCGACCGCTACTGTAGGAACGAGCCGGCCTGCCCTGCGTTTACACCCTGCGTGCGTCGTTGCCAACGCACGCGCAATCGACATAGCTTAGCCGCCCCACCGCTGACCGTGAAGTCACGCGCCCACGGGCACTTGCTGCGCCTGCGCCAGCAACGGCGCGTGAGGGTTGTGCAGCCAACGCCCCACCAGCGGCCAGACCTCGGCCTGGGCGGCCTTGCTGACCAGCATCTCGACGTGGCCGAAGTTGTCGGCGAAGCCGTGGTCGCGGCCCAGTTGCACGAACTGCCGCTGGTCGCCACCAAAGGCCTCGAACAGCTTGCGGCAGGCCCACGGCGGGTCCTGGTGGTCAGCGCTGGCGGTCACCGCCAACAGCGGCACCTGCACCTCGGCCAGGCCTGCCCACCAGTCTTGCTTGCCATCGCCGAAGCGGCCGAACAGGCCGTACCAGCGCATGGCCTCCAGGGCCAGGCCGATGGGCTCGTCCTCGGGGCCGCGCTTGAGGCGCGAGCCGGAAATGTGGGCGAAACGCTTGAGCAGCAGGCGTGCGCTCCACTCCACTGGTGGCATTTTCAGCGGCCAGTAGGTGCGGCTGACCTGGCAGCCGAACAACGCTGCCGAGGCGACGTTGTCCTGCGGCAGGTAACCGCCGCCCAGGGCGGCCGCCAGGCTGATGCCGCCCAGGGAGTGGCCGATCCAATGTGGCGCGCGGCCGGTCTGCTCCTGCACGAACGCACCGATCACCGGCAGGTCGTAGCGGGCGTAGTCGGCGACGCGGTTGCGGGCGTAGTCCAGGTTGCGCGGCGACAGGCCGTGGCCGCGCATTTCCGGAATCCACACGTCGAACCCTTCGCGCACCAGCCAGGCACCCAGGCCGATGCCGCGGGGCGACACCCAGAAGCGCCGGTTGGAAAAGCTGCCGTGCAGCAGGATGACGGGCACGCCGCCAGGTTGCGCCTGGTCGGCCAGGCCCAGGCGGGTCACGGCCAATTCAACGCTGGCATCCGGGCTGTTGGCAGCCTTGATGCGATAGACGTCTTCGCTCAGGTCCCCACGGCGCTCGGCGCTGAGCAAGGCGACTGGGAAGAGATTGCTGCTGCTTTGCATAAGACTTCTTGTACAGAAAATAAACGGAAGATCAAAAACACCCGTAGCAGCTGCCGAAGGCTGCGTCGCTGTTTGCAAAGCGACGCAGCCT
>NZ_JBWGIG010000040.1:0-56906 GCF_056312595.1 Pseudomonas sp. GYB4201
GATGTTCGAGGTAGGCTCGTTCAACTGTTCGGGCTTATAGCCAGAGCGGAGAGGTGAATGGCGGTTCTGCTGCTACACGTGCTTATCAACACTGCTGCTGAACAACCTGCCATTCACCGCTCTCACCCCGGATTCTATTCCTTCTTCTAGACACAAGCTGCCGAAGGCTGCGTCTGGTTCAGACACCGCCGATATGGAAGGCCTTGATTTCCAGGTACTCGTCCAAGCCATAGCGCGAACCCTCGCGCCCCAGGCCCGACTGTTTCACGCCACCAAACGGCGCCACTTCCATGGAAATGACCCCGGTGTTCAGCCCCACCATGCCAAAGTCCAGGGCCTCGCCCACGCGCCACGAACGCTGCAGGTTCTGCGTGAAGTAATACGCCGCCAGGCCATAGGGCGTGTCGTTGGCGATGGCGATGGCCTGGGCTTCGCTGTCGAAGCGAATCAACGGCACCAGCGGCCCGAAGGTTTCTTCCTGGGTGCAGAGCATGCCGGTGGTCACATCGGCCAGCACCGTCGGCGCCACGAAGGGGCTGGTGGCATCCGGCACGCCGCCGCACAGCAGGCGTGCGCCCTGCCCCAGCGCATCGTCGACGTGGCGGGCGACCTTCTCCACCGCCGCGTGGTTGATCAGCGGGCCCAGGGTCACGCCGTGTTCCAGGCCATTGCCCAGCTTCAGCGTGGCGACTTCCTGCAGCAGGCGCTCGGCGAAACGCTCGTAGATACCGCTCTGCACCAGGATGCGGTTGGCGCATACGCAGGTCTGCCCGGCGTTGCGGAACTTGCTCAGCATCAGCCCGGCCACGGCCTGCTCGATGTCGGCGTCGTCGAAGACAATGAACGGCGCGTTGCCGCCCAGTTCCAGGCTCAGGCGCTTGATGTGCTCGGCGCTCTGGCGCATCAGCAGGCGGCCCACGGCGGTGGAACCGGTGAACGAGATCTTGCGCACGGTGGGGTTGCCGGTCAGCTCGGCGCCGATGGCCTGGGGCAAGCCGGTGACCACGTTGAACACCCCGGCCGGGATGCCCACGCGCTCGGCCAGCACCGCCAGGGCCAGGGCCGACAGCGGCGTCAAATCCGACGGCTTGACCACGATGGTGCAGCCCGCCGCCAGCGCCGGCGCGCACTTGCGGGTGATCATCGCGGTGGGGAAGTTCCACGGCGTGATGGCGGCGCACACGCCCACCGGCTGCTTGAGCGTGAGCAGGCGGCGGTCGCCGGCGGGCGCCGGAATGGTGTCGCCGTAGATGCGCCGGGCTTCCTCGGCGAACCATTTGACGAAGCTGGCGCCGTAGCGAATCTCGCCCTGGGCCTCGGCCAGCGGCTTGCCCTGCTCCAGGGTCATGATCAGCGCCAGGTCGTCGAGGTTGTCGAGGATCGCCTGGTGCCAGGCCTCCAGCAACAGCGCGCGCTGGGCCGCCGGGCGGGCGCGCCAGGCCGGCAGCGCAGCCTCGGCAGCCGCGACGGCATGGCGCGTCTCGGCGCCCAGCAGTGCCGGCACCCGGGCAATGCACGCGCCGGTGGCCGGGTCGAGTACGTCCAGGGTGGCGCCGGTGTCGGCGGCCAGCCACTGGCCGTTGATGTAGGCGCGTTCGGCCAACAGGGTGGGGTCTTTCAGTCGGTTGCGCAGCATGGGACGGGTCCTGTGAGTCACGGTAGGTCCAGTCTAAAAACATGCGCCGCGCGCGGATGCCGAATACGCCGTGGCAACGGTGGCGAATGCTGAAAAAAAGCCGCCGGCAGCAGGTGCTGCTTAATTTTGACGTACCGGTCTATACAAAGTTGCCGAAGTGTCTATTCCGGGCCTCAAGCTTAAACGTTTCATGCCGAAAGAAGGGTATTACTTTGCCACTATCGAGACCTTCTTGATGAACCTTCGCCACCTGAACATCGCCCCCCGATCACTCTTGTGCTTCGGCTTTTTCGCCCTGCTGATCACCGCCCTCGGGCTGTTTTCGCTGCTGCAGTTCAGCCAGCTGAAAGGCTCGCGCGCCACCCTCCAGGAGCAGGTGCTGCCCGCCGTGCAGACCATCGGCCGAATCAAGAGCGACCTGCTGACCATCCGCCTGGGCAACACCAACCTGCGCGTGGCCCTGAGCAGCCAGGGCGCAGACCTGGCGCGCACCAGCATCAACCGCGGCCGCGACGATCTGCAGGCCGACGTGCGCAAGCTCAAGGCCATGTTGCGCAGCGACGCCGGGCTGCAGGCCTACACACAGCTGGAAACCGCCATGGGCCGCTACCTGGAAGTGCACACGCGCTTCCTGCAGGCCATCGAACAGAAGCGTGACGACGTTGCCACCGCCCTCAGCCAGCCCACCGGCGAGCAGACCGTGGCCGGCAACCAGTTCAGCAGCGACATCGACGCCGTGGCCCAGCAGGTCAACCAGACCATGGCCGAGTCTGACGTGGTGGCCAACGATGCCTACGGCCAGGCGCGCAACGTGACCATCGGCGCCATCCTGGTGGCCCTGGCCGCCACCCTGGGCCTGGCCACGCTGTTCACCCGCAGCCTGGTGACCCCGGTGGCCCGCGCCCTGGCAGTGGCCGAGCAGATCGCCGCCAACGACCTGAGCAAGCCCATTGTCGTCGATGGCCGCGACGAGCCCGGCCGCCTGCTGGCGGCGCTGGCGCGCATGCAGGCCAACCTGCAACGCACCCTGGCCGAGCTGGGCGGTTCGTCCAACCACCTGGCGTCCACTTCTGAAGAGATGGCCGCCCTGACCCAGGACGCCCTGCACGGCATCCAGCGCCAGAACGACGAAATCAACCAGGCCGCCACCGCCATCAACCAGATGAGCGCCGCCGTCGAAGAGGTGGCGCGCAACGCCGCCCTGGCCTCCACTGCCGCCCGCGACTCCAGCCAGTCGGCGGAAAACGGCCGCCAGCGCGTGGATGAAACCCTGAGCGTGATCAACGCCCTGCACGAATCCGTGGGCGCCACCGCGGTGGAAATCGACGGCCTGGCCTTGCAACTCAAGGACATCAGCGGCGTGCTGGACGTCATTCGCGGGGTGGCCGAGCAGACCAACCTGCTGGCCCTGAACGCCGCCATTGAAGCGGCGCGGGCCGGTGACGCCGGCCGTGGCTTCGCGGTGGTGGCGGATGAAGTACGGGCCCTGGCCCATCGCACCCAACAGTCCACGGCGGAAATCGAGACCATGATCGTCTCCATCCAGGGCGGCGCCAGCAAGGCGGTGACCTCCATGGGCCAGAGCAGCGAACGCGCCCGCGCCAGCCTGGAAGTGGCCCAGGGCGCTGGCCAGGCGCTGGCCGAGATTACCGCGGCCATCGTGCAGATCAACGAGCGCAACGTCAGCATCGCCACCGCCACCGAGGAACAGGCGCAGGTGGCCCGCGAGGTGGACCGCAACCTGACCAGCATCCGCGACCTGTCGATCCAGACCTCGGCGGGCGCCGACCAGACCTCGTCGGCCAGTGGCGAGCTGTCGCGGTTGGCGGTGCAGTTGAATCAGGTGGTGTTGCAGTTCAAGGTGTGATGCAACCTCGCCGCGTCCCGGGGCTATGCGGTGTCTGGGACGCGGCCTTTGGCCGCTGCTACAGGGATTTGAGCAGGGTTTGCAGCAGGCGTTCGCAGGCTTGCAGCTGCGCCAGCTCCACGTACTCATCGGGTTTGTGGGCCTGCTCGATCGAGCCCGGCCCGCACACCACCACCGGCACATTCAGGCGCTGGGCGAACAGCCCGCCTTCGGTGCCGAACGCCACCTTCACTTGCGCCGTCTCCGGTGCGGCGAAGGCCTTCAGCCAACGCACGGCGTCAACCGTGGGCGAGGTGTCCAGCCCCGGGTAGGCGTTCAGGCTTTCGATGCGGATATCCGCCACGCCACTGACCTTCTTCGCCTCGCGGGCAATGGCCTCGGCCTGCTCGGCCAGTTGCGCCAGCATCACCTCGGGGTCATCGGCCGGCAGGTGGCGGATCTCGAATTCCAGGGTGCACAGGTTCGGCACGATGTTCAGCGCCTTGCCGCCGTCGATGCGGCCGACGTGCACGGTGCTGTAGGCAATGTCATAGGCGTCGTCGTGGGCGCCCTGCTGTTGCAGCCGCTGCTGGGCGTTGCGCAGGCTGCCGATGAAGTCGCTGGCCAGGTGGATGGCGTTGGCCGCCAGCGGCGCCAGCGACGAATGCGCCTCCTGGCCGTGGCAGTGCACGCGGTACGAGGCCTTGCCCTTGTGGCCCAGGGCAAAGTGCATGTTGGTGGGTTCGCCGACAATGCACAGGAACGGCCGCTGCGGCGCCAGGTGCAGCACGTCCAGCAGGCGCCGCACGCCCACGCAGCCAATCTCTTCGTCGTAGCTGAGCGCCAGTTGCAACGGCCGTTGCAGCGGCTGCCCCGCGGCGCTCAGCAGCGCGTCGAGGGCCACGGCGATAAAGCCCTTCATGTCGCAGCTGCCACGGCCGTAGAGCTTGCCGTCGCTGAGCGTGGCCTGGAACGGTGGCCGGGTCCAGGCCTGGCCGGCCACCGGCACCACATCGGTGTGCCCCGACAGCAGCACGCCGGGCACGTCCCTGGGGCCAACGCTGGCGAACAGGTTGGCCTTGCTGCCGGCTTCGTCGTGCACCAGGGTGGTGTCGATGCCCTGGGCGTTGAGGAGCTGTTGCACGTAGTGGATCAGCGCCAGGTTGGACTGGCTGGAGGTGGTGTCGAAGCTGATCAGTTGCTTGAGGATATCCAGGGTGCGGGTGTTCATCAGGTTCTCACAATTCAAACGTAGCAGCGGCCAGAGGCCGCGTCACGAGCGCCGGACGCAGCCTTCGGCAGCTGCTACGGGGGCAAAGCGGTTGATGTGGAAGTCGTGGATGCGCGTGCTGGTGCTGCCGGTGGCGATCAGTTCGGCCATCACCGCGCCCACGCCCGGGCCCAGCTGGAAGCCGGCGCCGCAGAAGCCGAAGGCGTAGTACAGGCCGTCCACCTGGCCGCTGGGGCCCATGATCGGCAACGAATCGGGGGTGTAGCTCTCGATGCCGCTCCACACGCGGATGATGTTCAACGGCGCGATGCCCGGCACCAGCCGGCGCATCTGGCTGATCTGGTTGAGGATGCTGCGCGGCTCCACGTGGGCGCGACGCTTGAGCATGTCCGGCTTGCTGCGGTAGCCACCACCAATGACGATGTTGCCGCGGGCGATCTGGCGGAAGTAGATCACCTCTTCGGGGATCTTGGTGTACACGCCAATCACCGTCTTCAGCGCATAGGGCACCGGCTCGGTGACGGCCATCTGCGGGCCGTTGGTGTCCAGCGGCACCGGCTCGCCGAACTGCGCCGAGAGCTTGTCGCCCCAGGCGCCGGCGGTCACCAGCAGGTTCGGCGCGCTGAAGCGACGGCCGTCGGTGGTGTCGATGTAAAAATCGCCGCCCACCTTCTGCACCTCGCGCACCTCGGTGCGTTCATGCACCGTGGCGCCGGCGCGAATGGCCGCGCGGGCGAACGCCGGGGCGGCCAGGCGCGGGTTAGCGTGGCCGTCGTGGGGGGCGTAGGAGCCGCCCTGCACCTCCGGGCCCAGGAACGGGAAACGTTCGTGCAAGGCCTTGCCGCTGAAAATCTGCAGGTCCAGCTCGCGGGCTTCCGGCGCCTGGGCATAGGCCTCCAGGTCAGCGATGTGCGCGGCGTCGTAGCACACGCGCATGTGGCCACTGGGCAGGAACTCCAGGTCTTCGCCGATCAGCTCCGGCAGGCGTTTCCACAGGTGGAACGAGCGGTTCGACAGTTCCAGCTGGCACAGGTAGCGGCCCTGGCGGCGGACGTTGCCGAAGTTGACGCCGCTGGCGTACTGGCCGATCTGGTCGCGCTCCAGCAAGATCACCGAACGGCCATGCTGACGCAGGAAGAACGCCGCGGCGGCGCCCATGAAACCGCCACCGACGATGACTACGTCTGCCTTTTGCACGGTCATGGCGCTACCTCCTGCAAACTCAGGGTCAAGGGTTTGACCGGCGCCTGGCCGCGCTGGCGGCCGACTTCGCGCACCGGCACCCCGGCCTCGGCGGCAATGATTTCGGCGCCGGCCTGGGAGCAGTAGCGGCCCTGGCAACGGCCCATGCCCACGCGGCTGAAGGCCTTGGCGCGGTTGACCTCGCAGGCGCCCTTCTCGCGCACCACACCGCGCAGTTCACCAGCGCTGATCATCTCGCAGCGGCAGACGATGGCTTCATCCGGCAGGTGCTCGACCTGGGCCGCCGGCCACGGGAACGCCTGGGTCAGGCCGAGGCGGAAGCGGTCCATTTGCGCCAAAATGCGGCGCTGGGTGGCCACCGCGTCGTCGGCCACCGGCAGGCCCAGATCCTTGAGCAGCGCCAGGGCCGCCAGGCGCCCCGCCGCTTCCGCCGCGTCGGCGCCACGAATGCGCGCGCCGTCACCGGCGGCGTAGACGTTGGCCAGCGAGGTGCGGCCGTCTTCGTCGGTTTGCAGCAGCCACTGCCCCGACGCCTCGTCGAAGGCAAAGGCGCAGCCGGCCAGGTCCGCCAGCTGGGTCTCCGGGCGCAGGTGGTAGCCCAAGGCGACGGCGTCACACGGCACGTGCAGCCGCACGCCCTTGCCGGTGCGCACGGTCACGCCCTCGACGCCGGTTCGCTCGTCACCGTGGATCTGCAGCGGCGTGACGCCCAGGTGCACCGGAATGCCGGCCTGGTACAGGCCCGCCAGCAGGCTGACGCCGGTGGCCAGCACGCCGGGGCGCGCCATGAGCTTGGGCGTGGCTTTCAGCCGCGAATACAGCGGCGAGGTGTCGAGCACCGCCGCCACCTGGGCGCCGGCCTTCACGTACTGGCTGGCCACCAGGTACAGCAGCGGCCCGGTGCCCATGAACACCACGCTGGCGCCGATGGACACGGCCTGGGCTTTCAGCGCGATCTGCGCGCCGCCCAGGCTGTAGGTGCCCGCCAGCTGCCAGCCGTGTACCGGCAGCAGCCGGTCGGTGGCGCCGGTGCACAGCACCAGCGCGTCGTAGTCCAGCGCCGAATGGCGGCCCTGGCTGGCGCAGCACAGTTGCTGGCCGGCCAGGTTCCACACCAGGGTGTCGGGGCGGTAGTCCAGCTGCGCGCGCAACTGGTCGAAGCGTTCGTGCAGGGCGCGGGCCTTGCCGGCCTCGCTGCCGTACAGCTGCGCGTAGTCACGCGTGAACCCTTCGGGCTGGCGCCGGTAGATCTGCCCGCCGGCGCGGCGGCCCTCGTCCACCAGCGTCGGGCGGATGCCCGCGGCCAGCAGGGTCTCGGCGCAGCGGATGCCCGCAGGCCCGGCGCCGACAATGGTTACCCGCGCAGTGGCCATAGTGCCTCCGGTTGTGCGGTGAGAATGTCCAGGCCATCGCGCACCTCCTGGCTGCAGGCGCGCAGGCGCTCGCCGCTGCGGGTCCACACCCAGCAGTCCTGGCAGGCGCCCATCAGGCAGAAGCCGGCGCGGCGGCCGTTGTCGAATTCCGAGCCGCGCAGGCTGTCGCCGCAGGTCAGCAGCGCCACCATCAGCGTGTCGCCTTCCAGCGCCTGCACCGGCTGGCCATCGACCTTGAGGTGAACGGCCGGGCGTTGCTGCTCGGCCAGGCGGACAAAACGGGCACTCATGCGTAGGCTCCCTGGGTGGGCAAAATAAGGGTCGGTTGGCCAGCGGTAAGCTGCGGGCTGTCCAGGTGGCAGAGTATCTCGCTGCCGCCGACGATGGCGCGGCGGTTGGGCGCGGTGTGGTTGCACAGGCCTTCCACGCGCAGCGGGCAGCGGTTGAGGAAGGTGCACAGCTCGCGCTGGTTGGCCGTGGGCGCGCTGATGGGCGGCAGCTTGCAGGCCACTGCGGTGCTTTCCAGCCAGCCCTGGCGCAGGGCCGGCACCGAGTTGATCAGCAGGTTGGTGTAAGGGTGGAACGGCGCCTGCGCCAAGGCCTGGCGGCTGCCGCTCTCGACGATATGGCCGCTGTACATCACCGCCACGTCGTCGCACAGGGCGCGCACGGTGGAGATGTCGTGGCTGATGAACAGGTACGACACCTGCAGCTCGCGGCGCAGTTCGGCCAGCAGCTCGAGAATGGCCGCGCCGACCACGGTGTCCAGCGCCGAGGTCACCTCGTCGCAGAGGATCAGGTCCGGCTTGGCCGCCAGCGCGCGGGCCAGGTTGACGCGCTGTTTCTGCCCGCCCGACAAGGCGCCCGGGCGGCGCTCGGCGAGGCTGCGCGGCAGTTTCACCAGGTCCAGCAGCTCATCGATGCGTTTGCGCTGCGCCGCGCCCTTCAGGCCGTGGTAAGCGCGCAGCGGCCGGCCGAGAATGTTGGCGATGCTGTGCATGGGGTTCAGCGCCGTGTCGGCGTTCTGGAACACCATCTGGATGCGGCGGAACTGGTCGGCACTGCGGCCCTTGAGGTCGCCGGACAGCGGCTGGCCGTCGAACAGCACCGCGCCGCGCGCCGGTTGCAGCAGGCCGGCCACCACCCGCGCCAGGGTCGACTTGCCCGAGCCCGACTCGCCGATGATGCCCATAGCCTGGCCACGGTGCAGGGTCAGGTCGATGTCTTCCAGCACGCGGATGCGCGGCAGCCCATGCAGGTCGCGCGGGCCGTAGCCGGCGGTCATGCCCTGGATAGTCAGCAGCGGCGTGTTGCCGCGCGCCACATCGTCCACGCGGATCTTCGCCGCCGGGCGCGCCGCGGCCAGCAGGCTGCGGGTGTATTCGTGGTTGGGCGACTTGAGCAACGCGGCGGTGCCGTTGTCCTCCAGGATCTGCCCGCCGTTGAGCACGATGATCTGGTCGGCCATCTGCGCCACCACCGCCAGGTCGTGGCTGACGTACACCGCCGTGGCGCCGCGCTCGCGCACCACGCGCTTGAAGGCGCGCAGCACGTCGATCTGGGTGGTCACGTCGAGCGCCGTGGTGGGTTCGTCGAGCACCACCAGCAGCGGGTCGCTGATCAGCGCCATGGCCGCCATGACGCGCTGCAACTGCCCGCCCGAGACCTGGTGCGGGTAGCGCTCGCCGATGTGTTCCGGGTCTGGCAGGGCCAGGTCGCGGAACAGCTCGATGGCCTTGACCCGCAGCTCGTCGCGGCTGCCGCCCACGCCGTGGATCAACGCGCCCTCCAGCACCTGGTCGATCAGCTTCTGCGCCGGGTTGAAGGCCGCCGCCGCGCTTTGCGCCACGTAGCACACGCGGTTGCCACGCAGAGCCTGCAGCTCGCTTTCGCTCAGGGCCAGCAGGTCGTCGTCGCCCACCCGCACCTGGCCACCGGCAATGCGGCAGCCGCGGCGGGCATAGCCCAGCAGCGACAGGGCGATGGTGGTCTTGCCCGAACCGGACTCACCGATCAGCGCCAGCACCTCGCCGCGCTCCAGGTTGAAACTCACGCCCTTGACGATCTCGGTCTCGCCGTGGTCGCCACAGGCATTCACCCGCAGGTCTTTGACTTGGATGAGATGGCTCATTCAGTGCCCTCCCTTGCTGCGCTGGCGACGGCTGGAAATGCTGTCGATCAGCAGGTTGATGCCCACGGTCATGGAGCCGATGGCCAGCGCCGGAATCACCAGCGCCGGCGCACCCTGGCTGAGGCCGCCGATGTTCTCGCGCACCAGCGAACCGAGGTCGGCGTCCGGTGGCTGCACGCCCAGGCCCAGGAAGCTCATGCCGCTGAGCAGCAGCACGATGAAGCCGAAGCGCAGCCCCAGGTCGGTGAGCACCGGGTTGAGCATGTTCGGCAGAATTTCCACGCAGGCGATGTACCAACGCGGCTCGCCACGGGTGCGTGCCACCTGCACGTATTCCAGCGCTTCAATGTTGGTGGCCAGGCTGCGGGCGATGCGGTAGCAGCCCGGCGCGTAACTGAGCACCGCGGTGGCGATCAGCAGCTCCACCGAGGCGCCGAAGGCCGACACCACCACCAGCGCCAGCATCTTGCTGGGGATGGAGATGAGCGCGTCCATCAGGCGGCTGACGCAGCCGTCCAGCCAGCGCGACGACACCACCGACAGCAGCGCCAGCGCGGTGCCCAGGGTGCTGGCCAGCACCGCCGCCACCAGCGCCAGGCCGACGGTGAAGCGCGCGCCAATCAGCACGCGGCTGAGCATGTCGCGGCCCAGGTAATCGGTGCCCAGCGGGAAGGCGCGGCCCAGGTCGTCGAAGACGTTGTTGGACACCACGTCACCCACGCCGTGGGGCGCCAGCAGGCCGCCAAAGATGGCCACCAGCAGCCAGAACAGGCACACCACGGCGCCCACCACGCCCAGCACCGGGGTGCGCGGGCGGGCCAGGGGTTTGAAACCAGCGGACTTGCCAATGACGTTGTTCATCGCTGTCTCAGCCTCGGGTTGGAAATGATTGCCACCACGTCGGCCACCAGCACCAGCGCCAGGTAAGCGGCGCAGAACAGCATGGTGCAGGCCTGCACCAGGGCCATGTCGCGGTTGGTGACCGCGTCCACCATCAGGCTGGCGATGCCGGGGTAGTTGAAGATGGTCTCGACGATCACCACGCCGCCCAGCAGGTACGACAGGCTCAGGGCCACGGCGTTGACGATGGGGCCGATGGCGTTGGGCAGCGCATGGCGCAGCACGATGCGCACGGGGCTGGCGCCCTTGAGGCGGGCCATTTCCACGTAGGGGCTGTCGAGCTGGTCGATGACCGCGGCGCGGGTCATGCGCGCCATCTGCGCCACGATCACGCAGCACAGGGTGACCACCGGCAAGGCATAGGCGCGCAGGAATTCCAGCGGCGTGTGCACCTCGGCGGCGAACGACAAGGCCGACAGCCAGCGCAGCTTGACGGCGAAAATCAGCACCGCCAGGGTCGCCACCAGAAATTCCGGCACGGCCACCAGGGTCAGGGTGCAGAAGCTCAGCACACTGTCCAGGCGCCCGCCACGGCGCATGGCCGAGACGATGCCCAGGGTCAGCGCCACCGGCACCGACACCAGCGCGGTCACGGCCGCCAGCATCAGGGTGTTGGGCAGGCGCCCGGCCATCAGCTCGCTGACCGGCATGGCGTTGGACACCGACTCGCCCAGGTGGCCGGTGACCAGGCCACCCAGCCAGTGCAGGTAACGGACGATGCCGGGCTGGTCCAGGCCCAGCTGGGTGCGCAGCGCCGCCACCTGTTCGGGCGTGGCGAACTGGCCCAGGGCCTGCTGCGCGGCGTCGCCGGGCAGCACCGCGGTGATGGCAAACACCACCATCGACACGATCAGCAGCGTCAGGGCCACCAGCCCCAGGCGCCGCGCGATCAGCCAGTACAGAGTGTTGTGCATGGTACGTCTCCTGCACCTAAGGTTTGTGCCCCGCCGTTGTAGCCGCTGCCGCAGGCTGCGCTGGCCGGGGTGAACCCCGAAGATATCCAGCGAGGCTCAGGGCCAGCGCAGCCTGGCGGCAGCGGCTACGGGCTTATGCGTCCAGCCACACCTGTTCGGCGAACATGTAGCCCATGAAGCCGCCCAGCGGGTTGCTGCCGTAGCCCTTGATGCGCGCATCCACGCCGTCGATGTTGCTGATGAACACCGGGATGCCGATGCCGCAGTGGTCGTGCACCAGGGTCTGCATGTCCTTGTACATCTGGCTGCGCTTGGCATCGTCGGTCTCGCCGCGCGCGGTCATCAGCAACTGGTCGAACTGTTCGTTCTTCCAGCCCGACTCGTTCCACGGCGCGGTGGACTGGAAGAACTGCGAGAAGATGATGTCGGCGTTCGGCCGCGGGTTGATGTTGCCGAAGCTGATGGGGTGCTTCATCCAGTGGTTGGACCAGTAGCCGTCCGGCGGCAGGCGGTTCACGGTCAGGTCCAGGCCGGCCTGCTTGGCCGACTGCTGCAGCAGCACCGCCATGTCTACGGAGCCGGTAGCCGCCGGCGAGGCCACCAGCGGCATCTTCACGCTGCTCATGCCGGCCTTCTTCAGCAGGAAGCGCGCCTTGTCCGGGTCGTACGGGGTTTGCGGCAGGTCGGCGTTGTAGTAGCGCGAGCCCGGCGCAATGGGGTGGTCGTTGCCCACCACCGCGTAGCCACGGAACACCGCCGACTTCACCTGTTCGCGGTCCAGCAGGTACTTCATGGCCTGGCTGAAATCGGCGTTCTGGGTGGGCATCTGGTCCTGGCGCAAAATCATGTCGGTGTAGTTGCCCGACGGCGCGTCCACCACTTTATGCCCGGCGCTGGCGGCAATGCGCTGGGTGGAGCGCGGGTTCACTTCGTTGATCATGTGCACGTCGCCCGACAGCAGCGCGTTCACCCGCGACGGCTCGTCGGAGATGGCGATGAACTCGATCTCGTCCAGGTACGGCAGGCCCGGCTTCCAGTAGTTGGGGTTGCGCGCCGCCACCGAGCGCACGCCGGGGCGGAACTCCTTGACGGTGAACGGCCCGGTGCCAATCCCCAGGTTGAAGTCGGTGGTGCCGGCCGGCACGATCAACAGGTGCGACACCGCCAGGATCGACGGCAGCTCGGCGTTCGGCGCGGTCAGCTTGATCTGCACTTCCAGCGGGCCGGTGGCCTTGATCTCGGCGAACTGCTCCATCAGCGGCATCACCTTGGAACCGGTGGCCGGGTCTTTGTGGCGGGTCAGCGAGAACACCACGTCGTCGGCGGTCAGCGACTTGCCGTTGTGGAAGGTGACGCCGCTGCGCAGGGTGATGATCCACAGGCTGGCGTCGGTGTGGTCGATTTTCTCGGCCAGTTCCAGCTGCGGCACCAGGTGCGAGTCGAAACGGGTCAGGCCGTTGTAGAACATGTACTGACGGGCGTAGTCGGTGGACAACGCGCCCTTGGCCGGGTCCAGGGTGTCGGCGGTGGACGAGGACATGCCCGCCACGCGAATGCGCCCGCCCTTCTTGCCCACGGTGGCGGGGCCGGCGTCGGCCTCGGCGGCGAACACCGAGCCGGCGCCGCCCAGCAAACCACCCACGCTGCTGGCCATGATGCCGGCCACGCCGAGTATGCGCAGCGCTTCACGGCGCGACATGCCACGGTTCAAGCCTTCGAAGATACGTACGCTGTCGGGGCCGGTGATAAGCGCGGATTCGACTTTTTTGTCTGTCATGGCGGTGCTACCTGTCGATAATCGGGTTACACGAAGGGCTCGCGGTTGGCCGCGAACGTGCTTGAAGCGAAAGCAGGTTCAATCAGTGCAAGTGGTCCTGCAGGCGGTAATACGCGCCCACCAGCGGCAGGAACCACGGTTTGCCGAAATGCCCCGGAATGGCCGGCCAGTCCAGGCTGCGCCAGGGGTTGGCGGCGGCGTTGCCGTCCAGCACATCGGCCATCACCCGGCCCATGTGCACCGACATCTGCACGCCATGGCCGCTGTAGCCCATGGAATGGAAAATGCCGTCGTGGGAGCCTGCGCGCGGCAAGCGGTCGGCGGTCATGTCCACCAGGCCGCCCCAGCAATAGTCGATGCGCACCTGGGCCAGCTCAGGGAACATCTGCGCCAGGGCGGCGCGCAGAATCTCGCCGCTCTTGGCGTCCGAACGCGGGCTGGACATGGCAAAGCGCGCCCGGCCGCCGAACAGCAGGCGGTTGTCGGGGGTAACGCGGAAATAGTTGCCGATGATGCGGCTGGTCACGTACGAGCGCTGGGCCGGCAGCAGGCGCGCCAGCACCGCCTGGGGCAACACCTCGGTGACGATGATGAAACTGCCCACGGGCGCCATGCGCCGGCGGTACCAGTTCAAGTCCCCCACCTGCGACGCCCCGGAGGCCAGCAGCAACTGCCCTGCCTGTACCGCACCGCGCGCGGTGTGCACCTGGTAGCCGCCGGCCTTGGCCTGCCATTGGCTGACCGCGGCGTGCTCGTAGATCAGCGCGCCCTTGCGCGCCGCCGCCTCGGCCAGGCCCACACCGAAACGCCCGACGTGCATCTGCACGCCGTTGCGCTGCAGCAGGCCGCCGTGAAATTGCCTCGAGTCCACCTCGCTGCGCACGTCTTCAGCCGACAGCAGCTCGACGTCGGCGTCCACCTCGCGGCGAATCAACTCATAGGTCCTGGCCATGCCGGCGAAATGCTCGGGCTTGGCCGCCAGCTTCAACTTGCCGTTGCGCTGGTAATTGCAGTCGATGCCCTCGCTGCGCACGATGTCATCGACGCTGGCCACCGCGCTTTCGTAGGCCTGGTAAAACTCGCGCGCCTGGGTGGCGCCCAGCTTGGCCGACAGCGCCGCGTAGTCCTGGGCCACCCCCGTGTTGCACTGGCCACCGTTGCGGCCAGACGCCTCGCCAATCACCCGGCCCGCCTCGAACACCGCCACCCGTGCGCCCTTCATCGCCAGCGCGCGGGCCGCCGACAGGCCGGTAAAACCGCCGCCGACAATGGCCACGTCCACCTGCCCCTCCACAGGGCCCACCTGGCCAAGGCCAAAGGCCGGTGCGGTGTCCAACCAGTAGGATTCACTGCTCATGTCTTGCTCCTGCGGGCCACGGTTGAGTGCAGCTGCCACCGCGGTGGCAGCCAGGGGCAAACGGTCAGAGACCGACCAGGCCCGGCAGGCCGCCGATGTCGGCGATCTGGTTGTACTCGTAGCTGGCGTTGGCCGCAGGCTCGTGGCCACGGGCAACGAAGGCCTTGTTCCTGATGCCCATGTCATGGGCCGAGAACAGGTCGTAGCGGAAGCTGGAGGACACGTGCAGCACGTCTTCCGGGCCGCAGCCCAGGTTGTCCAGCATGAATTCGAAGGCGGCCAGGCGCGGCTTGTAGACCTTGGCCTGGTCGGCGGTGAACACCTTGTGGAACGGCACGCCCAGCTTGTCGACGTTGGACATGATCTGCGAGTCGCTGGCGTTGGAGAAAATCACCAGGGGGATTTTGTCGGCGATTTTCGCAAGGCCGGCGGTCACGTCCGGGTGCGGGCCCCAGGTGGGCACGGCGTCGTAGTACAGGCGCGCCTCGGCTTCCTTGAAGGCCACGTTCCAGCGTTTGCAGGTGCGCTCCAGGGCGTTCTTCAGAATCACGTCGTAGGGCTGCCAGTCGCCCATCACTTCATCCAGGCGGTAGGCCGAGAAACTCTTGACGAAGGCGTCCATCTTGTCAGCCGGCACACGGTCGGCGAACAGCTCGCGGGTCATGGTGCCCATGTGGAAATTGGTGAGGGTGCCGTAGCAATCGAAGGTAATGAATTTCGGGCGAAGAAAGCTCATGGTGCCGTTCCTGAGTTCGTGGAAGTCTGTGGCGCAAAGGCCCGGTATACAGTCCCGTGGAGGGCAACCCCTCCGTTGCGCAGCGACTTCATTACAACACCGTGAATTCAGCAGATGGCGTTTAAAGCGCAGCCTTGAAAACACAAAAAACCGTTTTGACGCGTTCCGGCAGCAGAGCGTGCTTCCTGCTCCACACGCGGGCAAACCGCAAAAAAGTGCGCTGTTTTGGGCCCGAAATACGGGGGTGGCGCGGGCGGCCCCAATAAACCACAGCAGATTCTGCGTCAGCGTAGACCAATGCAAGACGGGCGCCAGGTGCGTGCGCAGGCCTTATCCTGGGCTGCCCCTGGTATTTACTGCTGGCGCCCGCCTGGGCTGAAGCAGTTAATGTGGCGCGGCGCTCATGGCGCTGCACAATCTGCCGAACTTGCCCCACCCTATTGCCACCCCCTTGGTGCAGGTGCGATACAAGGCGCCATCGCGACTCAAACGGAGCCACCCATGACCGACTACCAGTACCGCCCCATGACCGCCGCCGACGTGCCGGCCGCCCATGCCTTGTCCGTCGCCTTGAAATGGCCGCACCGCGCCCAGGACTGGGCCATGCTGCAAAGCGCCGCAGACGGCTTCGTGGCCCTGGACCAGGGCCGCGTCATCGGCTCGGCCTTCGCCTGCCACCAGGGCGGCTGGTCGACCATCGGCCTGGTCATCGTCAGCGACGAATACCAGGGCCACGGCATCGGCCGCCGGCTGATGGACCTGGCGCTGGACAGCGTCGGCCCGCGCACCGCGCTATTGAATGCCACCGTGGCCGGCGCACCGCTGTACCGGAAAATGGGCTTCGTCGAGTTCGGGCACATCCAGCAGCGCCAGGGCACCGTTGGCGTGGTTGCAGCAGCTTCTGCCGGGCGCATTCTGAACGCAGACGATCACCCACGCATGAGCTACCTGGCCAGCGCCGCCACCGGCCTGGACCGCGGCGCGGTGATGCACGCCGTGTTCCCCGACATCGAGCAGGCCGTGGGCCTTGATGTGGACGGCCAGCTGCAGGCCTTTGCCATCATTCGCCCGTTCGGCCGGGGCCGCTGCATCGGCCCGGTGGTGGCACAAAACGCCGCCCAGGCCCAAGCCTTGATCGCCCAGCTGCTGGCCAGCGTGCCGGACGCCTTCGTGCGCATCGACATCCCCGTGGGTTGCGGGCTGGAAGGCTACCTGGACAGCGTCGGCCTGCCCGGCATCGACACCGTCACCTGCATGAGCCGCGGCGAAATACCCCAGGCCTGCGAAGGCGTGCAGGCGTTTGCGTTGGTGACCCAGGCCATTGGTTGATTAATCGAGGAAGTGACATGTCGGCTTCAGTAGCAAGGGTATTGGCGTTTGCGGATGGGCGTGCGGCGTTTCACTCCGGTGAAGCAGGCCCGCTGGCAGAAGGCGACCCGTTTGGCGGGCACCGCAGCACCGTGTTCAGCGATGAACAGGGGTTCGCTGCGGGGCTGGCGGCCGTCTCGGGCCGGTACGACGTGGCGGCCTACCCGTTCACTGAAACGCTGGTGGTGCATGAGGGTGAGCTGGGCTTCACCCGTGGCGAACAAACGATTGTGCTGAAGGCCGGGGACTGCCTGGTGATCGCGCGGGGCACGGCGTTTGCCTTGGATGCCAGTGCCGATGGGTTGTGGGCCTGGTTTGCCGCCACGCGCGCCGAGGCTGCCGAGGTGCCTGGGTTGACCGTGGTGAACCGCGACCTGCACCTGAGCCCATCGGCGCCGCCCGATGACAAGATCCTCATCAGCCGCGCGCCGCAGTGCCGGGCGCAGGGGGTGTTTGAAGAGGGCCCGCTACGAGTTGGCGTGTGGGATTCGACGGCTTATGAGCGGCACAGCCGTGGGCATTTGTGCCATGAGTTCATGCACCTGACTGAAGGGAAAGTGACCCTGCGGTTGGCTGGCGGGGAGGAACTGGTGGTGCATGCGGGGGATACGGTGTTTGTGGCGAAAGGCACGCCTTGTGGGTGGTTGAGCACGAGCTATGTGCGCAAATATTACGCGGTGACCTGAGCCCCGAACGCAACCCGTCGGCACTGGCTGGTGCTGTGGCGGGCACCCTTGTGGGAGCGGGCTCTGCCCGCGAAAAGAACGCCTCGGTGTACCTGGCTGAATTACGGTCCGCGTTGCTCATGACGCGGCCTGCGGCCGCTGCTACAAGGCCCGTGCCGCACGCTCTTACACTTTCAACCTTGCAGCATTTCCCGAGGGTATTACCCTACGGCTTCCACAGCGCAATGGCAGCTGTGTGTGGGGCGTCTTCGGATGCGCCGGGTGCCCGCGACCGGTTGACCAACCCGCACACAGCTGCCACCCACTTCCCCCGTAGCAGCTGCCGCCAGGCTGCGTCCCGGTCCCCCCCCGCACATCTCCAGATACAAATACCATCAGAAAAGTCCTAGGAAATTTCCTACAACTTCCGCGATAATCGAATAATTAGCTTACATTTTCACGCTTGCGCCCATCGCCTCTCGTTACTAACCTCCCGCCACCGCTGCACAACAGCGGGCGGGTTTGGTCACCTGAGTACGCGGGACGCTTCAGCGTCGTCATATTCACACTCGTGCCTTTTTTGGGCGGTGTGATGCTTTATGGCAGCTGTGCACGGGGCATCTTCGGATGCGCCGGGTGCCCGCGTCCCGGTTGACCAACCTGCGCACAGCTGCCACCTATTCGTTTGGTCACGACTAATTGGCAGCCTCTTTAACACGCGAGGAGCAATCCATGGTCAAGCCAACCCCCGATCCACCCTCCAGCAACCCCCCCCCCGATCACCCGCTCTACGCCTCCCCCTTGCCCCAAACCGAGTTCGACCCCAAGCGCGTGGTCGAACACTTCGTGCATCAAAGCACCCTGCTAGAGGTCGCACGCCGCAACGAAGCCCTGCACACCACCAAACCGCCTCGATGGTGGCAATTCTGGCGCTGGCGTAAAGCCTGGTAATCGCAACGCGCTGCACGTGGCTGCCCTGGGCCGCCACGCTGGTTTACACATAGGGACATTGATCATGAGCGACTTCCAGGAAACCACCGCCCTGCCCTTCGGCATGCGCGACTCGCAACAACAGCCGTTCTTCAGCGTCAACCCAGGCATCAGCCTGGAAGACACCCTGTGCCACCTGGCACACCTGCTGCGCTGCGCCTACGACTCTGCCTACGAACTCACCGACGGCGACGGCATCGAAAAAGGCCTGGCCTGGTCCACCCTGCACCACATCGAAGGCGCCAAGGGGTTGGTGGATGCGTTGATTGCCGTGAGGTAACGAAAACTGCCGCAGCGGCAGAAGTCGCTGCTCGCAGCAAACCAGAAGCGGCATGCGTTTGTGGCCATCCCCCAAGGAAGGAGCCTTCCAAAAGGAAGAAATATCATGGTAAAATGCCGTTTAAGAAGACTAAAGACAAGGAATGACCGCATGACGATGAAAAACCAAATTTTACGCTTTCTAAGAAAAGAAGCCCCAAAAGGCCACTATGAGGAGCTTGTCGATGCGGTCTCCCTTGCATTCCTGAAGGCTAGTGAACAGAGCAAGGCCCTCCGCTCCTTACCGCCTCGAAGGAAGTTAGCGCAAGATCGTAACTTTTTCCTGCAGGACGTTCTTAGCGAGCAAACCTCTTGGGATGGGCGATGCATTACCGCCCCCAACAATGGGGACGAGTTTGCGCTGCTGCGCTCCAATCACACATTGGTCACAGCGTCCGTCATCCCTTGGCGCAAGACCATTCGTCCGTCGAAGACTCGTCTCAACAATTCCGCGCTTAACCTCTACCTAGAATCGGTCCAGAATAATCCAGATTTTTTCGACACCTCTGACCTTGCAAATGTTTCTGGCCTAGACAAGCTTAATCTTATAATTGCTCCATTATCTCCCGCGACTTCGAATAGCTTCGATCAATCAAAGCCGGTAGCACTCATGCTCGCCGTACCTTATGCCAATGATCTTAATAGGTTTCACCTTTGGTGCGACATGAGCGAACTACTCAGAAGCTATGAACTTGAAACCGCAGATGAAAATGACCCTGTCTGGCCTAAACTCCGTGTACGGATGCGAAGCGAAGAAGACCAGGCAAAACTAGTAGAAAACATGGATGAATAGATCACACATAGAGGTTTCATAGCCATGCGCTTAGGTATTCAAGGTTTCAAACCTGAACGCCTTAAACAGCTTCGTCTGTCTGCGGACATGACACAGACCACTTTAGCTGAACAGGTGGGGTGTGCTGCTGGCAATATTTCCAAATGGGAAAAGGGTGATAGCAGCCCTTCAGCCCAGAGTTTTCGTAGGATTTGCGAAATCTTTGGGGTTCCCGAAAGCTGGATGCTGCAGGCAGCGCTTCAACCCCTAAAAGATAAGCCAAGCTTTTTTAGAAGCCAAGTAAGCACCCACAAATCGTCTTGGGATATAGCCGGTATACGGCTTAACTGGCTCGAGGAGATATCATTCAAGCTTCAAGAGAGCTTAGAATTTCCAACCGTCAATATACCCTTATTAGACGACGCCGATGCGCGACTCATCGACGACACAGATATTGAGGCAATAGCCTCACAATGCCGAACTCACTGGCGCTTGGGAACTGGCCCCATTAAAGATGTAATTCACACTCTAGAAAGTTTTGGAGCCATCGTAGCCAGAGACGAAATAGGCTATGTAAAAATGGATGGTGTCTCAAAATGGTCCTCATTAGACGATCGCCCCTATATTTTGCTGGCCGCTGACAAAGCTGCACCAATTCGCAATCGATTTGACGCTGCGCACGAGTTAGGCCACATTGTATTACACAGTAAAATTTCGACCGAACAGTACCAAAGTCATTACGATTTAATTGAAAGGCAAGCCCACCGTTTCGCAAGTGCTTTTTTAATGCCCGCAGAAAGCTTCAGTCATGAAATTAGCTATACAACCCTAGACACTTTCCAATCACTTAAACCACGATGGAAGGTGTCAATAGCATCTATGATAAAACGCTGCCAAGATCTAGAGCTAATTTCACCCGAACTCGCATCTAGACTGTGGAAAGCGCGATCTGCTAGAGGCTGGATTAAAAAAGAGCCACTTGACGACATTATTCCATTTGAGGAGCCGAAGCTAATTTCTCGCAGCATTCAAATGCTCATTGAAAACAAAATACTTTCTCGCGACAGCCTCCGTGACGAACTAGGAGTTCCTGTCGACAGACTTGAACGACTGTGTAATATACCCAGCAGTTACTTTACCAGCAGCGCAGCTGAAAAAATTATTGACATTCGCCTCCGACGAACAACCAGCCCAACCTCTAACTCACACAGTGAACATTCGAAAATCTTAAAATTTCCTAGCCACTAACCACCTGCTGCCGGCCCGAATACCCCGGGCCGCAGCGTAACCAACCCTATGACACTCCCTAACTCAACGCATATTTTTACGCACTTAAAAGCTGACACCAGACACCAGAAGGCACTTTAGGTAACGCCCTTTATCAACCGTACCAAATTAAAACAGAAAACAAATATTAAAGTTAAAAATCATTAGAAGTTACCACCATACCCCCCCCCAGCACGCCACTGCACTTCTATTACCCACAACATCAATGATCAACTTATCAAGCCCCCCTCGCCTTTATCCGCCGCCAAAGCCCGCACCAGCCATTAGATAGCACATATTCCTAGAATTCATGTTTGTCTCAGCTCCGCTTGCCTCATAATGATTACCTTACGTTCGGTTTCCCACCGAATGACGCCGTTTTTTGCCGTATGGAATGTGGAATGAACAGAATGACCGGCCGTACCGTTTTGACCTGGGCGCTGCCCGCTTTGCTGGCCCTGCTGATGACGGGGTGTGCGAGCGATCGTTCGCGGTGTTATGCCAAAGCGCTGCCTACTCAAGGTGAAGGTGGGTTGGCGTGGGGGCCTAATGCGAAGGCTGCCGAGGCGAAAGCGGTGCGTGATTGTGCGACGTATGCGGGGAGAAGCGGGGGGACGCCGGGGACTTGTCGGGTTGTTTTGGTGAAGTGCAAGTAGTGCACATGGGGTGATCTGGCGCTGATCACAGGGCAGGGAAGCTGCGGTATCATCCGACGGCATTCTCGCCAGCCAGGAAGCTAGCCGTGCAATTGTTGCGCCCCGCTTACTCATTACGTGCCTACCAAGCCCTCTGCGCCTTGACCTTTAGCTCGATACTCGCCGACCTGGCGTTTATCTTATATTGGGGACTTCGGCCCACGGATGTGACCGGCACGCTGATGGGTGGAGGCTATGGGCAGTTGATGTACATGATGGCCTGGTGGGCGGCCATCGGCAGCCTAGGGGTATGCAGCCGTATGCGTCTGCCTGGGCGCTGGCTGGCTTGGGGCGTGGCGGGTGTGATGCAAATGGGCATCGGCCTGTGGTGGCGGCTGCGCTACCCCGAGAGCTATGAGCTGATCTACATCCCGGAAAACCGGGATATTACCTATGCGATCGTTGTTGGGCTGGCGATAACAGCCTTGGCGGTGTGGCGAGGCCGGGCTCCACGGCCCATCGTCGATAGCGGCGCGAGGGGACTTAGGTCGGTAGTGGCGCTGGGGCTGCTGATTGTCTACCTTGGGGTGCCCCTGCATGCCTGGCTGTAAGAGCCGATGCCTTATTGCAGTTTTGATAAAGCGGGTAATCAGCTCACGATGTGTCTAGGTGATGAACCGAGGTCTTATCGATAGTTGGCGGGCATCGGGGCAACTCGGCGAGGACAACTACATCGCCTGTAAGGAATCTAGCTTGGTGACGGATAATACCCAGCACCACCGACTCCCGTTCGGAGTTTTCCAACTCCCCCCGTTTTTCCCTACGATGACTACCAGAACTCTCTTTTTGCCTAGCATTGCTTTTTAATCGTTAACAGGGGCAACATGCATTTGTGCCCCCTTGGGAGCGGCTAAGGCTTCGAGGGTAACGGCATGGGCCAAGGACGAGGGCTGCCCGCCCCTCATAAAAATATCAATGGCGAGCAAACAATAAACCCAGCAAGCTCAATAAGTTAACTTAATATAATCAAACACCTCAGGCACATAAAAGCACCGCCAAATCTTTAACACTTGGTGCAAGTTGAGATTCTCGTGATATCATTTCCCCAAGCGCACACAGGCAAATTTATTCACGCGACCCGTGAAATCTGAACACCGGATCATTCACAATGAATACCTCCCGCAAACCAAACACAAGAGAGAACCATGAACATATGGCGCCTAGTAGCCCACCACGAATACGCCCTCGAAGCACTTGAAGAGATGAAAGATAGAAACCGAATAGCTATAGGTTGGAGTCAGACAGGAGATCTAAGACACCACAATACAACCAACGCTTCAGAAATAGCCTCATTAATAGCTCAAGCGTACCCTTCATTAAACAATGCAAATCTCGGCGGACCTAGCCTATGGAATCTTTACAACGAGATGCAGGCCGGCGACTTAGCCATAATCAGCGCCAATGGAAAACGAGCCTGTGTTTTTGAAATATCGGGGCCTTATTTTTTTGAAAACAAAAACTTGCAAATTTTCGGTTACGGCCACCAAAGGCCAGCCAACCTGACAGAAATCAACCCTGACGAATTATGGAAAGAGTGCGAGTCTCGACAAAGTCCCGGTCAAAATATTCGCTGGACACTATTTAAGTGCTATAAGCCCACTGTAGTTCACCCTAAACTTTTTGAAGAAGGCCTGAGATACGACATCACAAGCACGGCAATTGAGCGAAATCCGCGGGCGCGGCAAAAATGCCTAGACCACTACGGCCCTACATGCTATGTATGCAAATTTAACTTTTCAAAAAAATACGGACAAATTGGTGAAAACTACATCCATATCCATCACCGGACTGACTTATACACACAAAGCTCGCAGTACATAATAGACCCAATTGTTGACCTGATCCCATTATGCCCAAATTGCCATGCGATGGTTCATACGCGCCGCCCCTCCATGCCAGTGGAAGAGCTAGCGGAGATATATAACAAACTCAATAGATTGACCAACAACAGCCTTTAACACACGACCCTATATAAATCCTGAAAATTGCTACCGACTCATACTCCCCAAGACATCTATACGGCTACCCACAACCTCCAGGCAGGGCTTCGTACCTGCCACCCCCAAATCAGGACCCATTATAATATCCAGCACCAAAACACCCCCCACACAAAAAAAAGAGAAAGCACCGTACTAAAACCTTAGCAATTTCAATCACCTTTAGAACTGCAGCAGTGCAGCAGTGCAGCAGTGCACCTCGATAACTCTTCTTTCAGCATGCCGATTCAGACCACTTAGCGACCAGCGCAGGGCATTAACGGATTTAATTCCCCAAGAAAAATACGGAATAAACGACCATTTTATTTTTACTGCACGTCGCCCTGCAAGTGTAGAAAGGCTACAAACAGCGAGCCCCCTCGCAACAGCAAACTTCACACCTTTACTCCTTATAACCAAAATGTAATTTTCGATGGCAATTCGGGCAAAGAGCTGTAGTATTATCGAGGGTATCCGTCCCGCCGTTGGCCAGATGAACAATGTGATGCACCTCTAGATATGGCCTCCCGTCGCTCCCATCAAAAGGGGCTGGCTTGTTGCACAAATCACATTTACCGTTAGCCAGAATACGCCGCGCAGCTATCACGATGGGATTTCGGACGAAATCCTCACGTACAACTTTTCGCCTTGGCGGCAGATAACCTGCTGGCGGCAACAGCGCCTCTAACTCAGAAAAGTTTTTTTCTAACGCTTGGCCAACCAATAGCTCAAGCTCACACCTTACTTTCTTGTGGGCTACGGTTGGCGAACGCTGCCTGGAGACGACAAATTTAAACTTTTCAACTTTAAAAACACTTTCACCTTGAAGCTTCCACTCAACCTTGGATATTCTAAATTCCGGAACAAAATCGGTCGTGAGCCGAGTAACACCAAGAAGCATTCCATTGGCAAGATTTTCCCCTGAGAACGCCGAATAGTCGAGCTCCACAACATTACCCACAACTTCAACTAGGCATTTGGCAAGCGTTGCAGACTTTTGTTTTCCAGGCCGCACATAATGAGACAGGACTTTACCACTACAGGGCCAACTAAGGTCAACTTGTTCAAACAGCTCTGTAGACCCCGCCATTTCCCCTTCCATCCACTTAAACCCAACTTTCATCGGAACTCCTTATCAAAAATGGCTGCAGAAATTTTATGAATAACTTGCTATTTTTCCAACTCTAGAATAGTCGAGATGCAACAGACGCAGCCTTCGGCAGCTGCTACGTGGGTTTTATGGCGGCCATTTGTGCGCGAATCCACTGCAGGAACACCGATTCCTTCCTGCCCTCCTCGAACCCCCGCGGCGCCAGCAGGCAATACCTCGAGCCGTCCTGCCGAAACCCGAACGGCGCCACCAACTGCCCCGACGCCAGCTCATCCTGCACCATCAGGAACGACGACAATCCTACCCCCAACCCCGCCGCAGCCGCCTGGATGCACAGGTAGAAATGCTCGTACTCCAACCGCGTCGACGCCGGTGCGGCCACTTCTGCCAACCGCAGCCAATGCTCCCAGGCCAACGGCCGGGTCTTGCTGCGCAACAGGCGCATGCCGTCCAGCTGCTGGCCTTCGGGCCATAGCGCTGGCGTGCACACCGGGCCTATCCATTCTTCGCAGATGGTTTCGCTGTACAGCGCCTCGCCCCAGTAGAAGTCGTCCCGCCGCACCGCTACGTCGGCGCCGGTGCGGGCGAAGTCGATGGGGCCGCCGGCGGTCAGCAGTTGCACTTGCAGGTGCGGGTGGGCGGCGTGGAAGTCCGGCAGGCGCGGGATCAGCCATTTCATGGCGATGGTCGGTTCGCAGGACACCACCAGCACCTCTTCGCGCGCGTCGCGGCGCAGGGTGTCGACGGCGCCTTCGAGCTGTTCGAAAAACGGACCGGTGACGTTGTACAGCAGCCGGCCGGCGTCGTTGAGGAAGATGGCGCGGTTGCGCCGGTCGAACAATTCGACGCCGATGCCCTCTTCCAGCAGCCGCACCTGGCGGCTGACGGCGCCGTGGGTGACGTGCAGCAGGCGCGCGGCCTGGACGAAGCTCTGGGTTTGCGCGGCGACGGTGAAGAAGTGAAACGCGGTGAGGGCTGGCAGCTTCATATAGGCGATGATTTCTCACAGATTCGCTGCACTATAAATCGTTTTTAATCCCCATCGCAAAGCGCCAATCTGCGCGGCATGGCGCACGGTACCTGTGCGAAAACGTCGTGCAAAATGGGGAGCAGGTATGAATGAGTTGTTGGCCGTAGCGGCGATCACGATGCTGGCGGTGATCAGCCCGGGGCCGGACTTTGCAATGGTCACCCGCACCAGCTACGCCTATGGGCGCCGCAGTGGGCTGATGGCGGCGTTGGGCATTGCCTGCGGGGTGCAGGTGCATGTGCTGTATACGGTGCTGGGCATTGCGCTGATCATCACCCACTCACCAATGGTGTTCATGGCGATGAAACTGCTGGGGGCGGGTTACCTGATCTACCTGGGGTGGAAGTCGCTGAGCAGCACGTCGGCCTTGGAGGTGGGCATGGCCCGCGGCCCGCGCCCGTCTGCTGGCAAGGCGTTCGGGATGGGGTTCCTGACCAACGCGCTGAACCCGAAGACGATGCTGTTCGTGGTGGCCACTTACAGCCAGGTGGTGCAGGTCAGCAACGGTTTGGCGACTGATTTGGGCTATGGGCTGTTCATGTCGCTGGCGCATTGGGGATGGTTCAGCGTCGTGGCGTTGTTCTTTTCGACGGAGGCGTTGCGGGCGCGTTTGCTGGCCAGGCAACGGGTGCTGGACAGGGTGATTGGTGCGGCGCTGATTGGGTTGGGGATGGGGTTGGCGCTGGCTGGGTGGGGGCGCTGAAGCGCGGCCCGTAGCAGCGGCCACCAGGCCGCGTCCCAGGCACCGCGGTGCCCTGATGTACTGCGGCGAGGCCGGACGCAGCCTCGCGGCAGCTGCTACGGGGCGGGGGCATTTATTGTTACGACTCCGGTTTCAGGTTCCTTTCTCCACCGCTGTAGAGTGGCGCCTGCAATGAAGTTGGGCGGTTGCGTTTCCCCGCCCACGGCAGACAAGGAGCCGCACCAGTGACGATGACTCACACCGCACCTATCTACAAGGAATACCCACGCTTCAGGTTTCCCGGCTACGCCTCGGAGGGCACCTGTTTCCTGCGAGTTTGCTCAAGCCCCAGCGGGCTGGTCGTGCTGTGCAGCCAACTGCTGGATTACCACTGCACGTCAGTGACCAACGCAACTGAGCAAATCGTGACCCGGGCAATCCAGCAGTTGCAACGGGACATTGGCCTGGACCATCTGCTGAGCAAAAAACGCTGGTGGCAGCCTCGAGCCGACCCCATGGAGGTAGCACGGCAGATATTGAAGCGCACGGCCTGGCTTGAGCACTACCCGGCCGGCTCGGCACTAAGCCCCTCAGGCTCACTTGCTTTCGTAGCGTTCGATAGCGACCTGCGTCCCATGTGGAACTTCGTATCCCGGGAAGACGCTGCGAGGGAATGTGGCGTGGCGCCGGCGTTCTTCGACATCGATGCGGAGCAACTCAAGCATGGACGATAGACGTCGCCTGGTTTGTGGAAATCCAGCCAACCAACACACCGCGAGCTCAGTCCAGCACCTATGACTGTCTGGCCTACATACCAGCCTCTGTAGCAGCGGCCACCAGGCCGCGTCCCAGGCGCCGCAGTGCAATGAGCGCACAGCGCGTTACACTGCTTCCCACAGCCCCACCCACGAGCCCCGCCCATGCCCACCTCCCTGAACCGCCCCACCCCCGCCCCGCTGCTGGCTCCCGGTGAAACCGTGGTGCTGTTCGACGGGGTGTGCAAGCTGTGCAACGGCTGGGCGAAGTTCCTGATTCGCCATGACCGCAGCCAGCGGGTGCGCCTGGCCACGGTGCAGTCGCCCGAGGGGCAGGCGTTGCTGGCGTGGGCCGGCCTGCCGGTGGATGCGTTCGACACCATGGCGGTCATCCGCGATCACCATTACTGGGTGCGCTCGGAGGCGTTTTTCGCGGTGGTGGCGCTACTGCCCGCGCCCTGGCCCGCGTTGCGGGCGCTGCGCCTTTGCCCGCTGTGGCTGCGGGATTGGGCCTACGACCGCATCGCGCTCAACCGCTACCGGCTGTTCGGCAAATATGACGTGTGCCTGATGCCCACGCCAGACCACCAGCGGCGCTTTCTCAAGGCGCCGGCATGAACCGCCTGCGCCAGGCGCACTGGCTGGGGCGTGGCGGCCTGGCGTTCATGTTTGCCTACCATGGGCTGGTGCCCAAACTGATCCTGACCGCCCCTGGGGAGCGCACGTTGCTGCAGGCCCATGGCCTGGGGGATGCGCTGTGGCTTTCCCAGGCGGCGGGGGTGGCCGAGCTGGCGCTGGCGGCGTTGTTGGTGTTCGCGCCGGGGCGCAGTTGGCCGTTGCTGGTGGCGGGCGTGGCGTTGTTGGCGCTATTGGTGGATGTGGCGCTGGTGCAACCATCAATGCTGATGGATGCCTTCAACCCGGTGACCTTGAACGTGGCCGGCATGGCGCTGGCCGCAACCGCCTGGGTAACACGGACCCCGTAGCAGCGGCCGCCAGGCCGCGTCACAGGCGCCGCGGTGAACGTGGTGGGCCTCGGGACGCCGCCTGCGGCAGCTGCTACGGGGGGAGAAAAGCGTCTGCCAGGCCCCCCGAGTACAGCCTTGCCACCGGCCCGGTCAACGTCACCGGCCCTGCCCCATCCCACTGCACGGTCGTGCTGCCGCCATCGCATTCAACCCGTACCTCGCTGTCCAGCAGCCCCCGGCGCATGCCGTTCACCGCCGCGCCGCAGGCGCAGGAGCCCGACCCCAGCGCCACGCCACCGCCGCGCTCCCAGATGCGCAGGCGGATGTGCTGGCGGTTGATGACCTGGACGAAATGCACGTTGGTTCTGGCCGGGAACAGCGCATGGTGTTCCAGCGCGGGCCCCAGGGCGGCCACGTCCACGGTGGCCAGGTCGTCCACGAAGTAGGTGCAGTGCGGGTTGCCCATGCTGACCGCGGCAGGGCTGCCGGCGATGGGCAGCTCACGGGTGTCCATTTCCCTTGCCAGGGGGATGTCCGCCCAGCCAAGCGAAGGCTGGCCCATGCTCACGGAAATATCGCCGGAGGCGGTACGCGTGCACGTCAAGAGTCCGCGCCCCGTACGCACCACCACGGCGGTGGTATTGCCCTCACGCATCAGAAAATCGGCGGCGCCGCGGGTGGCGCTGCCACAGGTAGCCAGGGGCGAGCCGTCGGCGTTCCAGAACACCAATTGCGCCTCGGCGTGCTCGCAGGGGAGCATCACGGCAAGCTGGTTGAAGCCGATGCCGCGGTTCCTATTACCCAACCGTCGGGCCAATTGCCCGGTGATGGCGACGGGCACGCGCCGGGCGTCGACAATGACGAAGTCGTCGCCGTTGGCGTGCATCTTGTGGAATTCCAGCAATGAGGTCGTGGTCATGCAAGCCCTTCTTCACGCAACGCTGTTAAAACCGCAGGCCGCGCCTTGACCCGTTCATGCCAGGCGCGAAGGTTGTGCAGGTGGTCAAAGTGGATGTCGGCCTTGTAGTAACTAGTCAACCAGCCGGCCTGCCCCCAGCCTGTCAATGCAAACAGGTAGGCGTCTGCCACGCTGAAGGCGTCCCCCATAAGGTACGGCTTTTCGGCCAGCTGAGCATCGATCCAGTGGAAGCGTTGCTCAAGCTTGGGTTTGGCGGTGGCCACGTATGAACCGGCCAGGGTGGCGTACAGCAACGGGATAAAGCCCTTGTGCACCTCGGACGACAGAAAGTTCAACCACTCCTGTAGCCGGTACCGCGCCAGGCTGCCTGCGGGGGGCACCAACTGGCACTCCGGTTTCAGGTCGGCGAGGTATTGCACAATCGCCGGCCCTTCGCGCAGCAAGGTGCCGTCTTCCAGTTCAAGGGCGGGCACGTAGCCCAGTGGGTTGACCGCGAGATAATCGGCGCCCGAATCGGTGAGGTGCTTCTTGTGGTCGACCTTGATCAAGGTCGCTTGCAGGCCCAGTTCATTCAATACGATATGAGGGGCTAGCGAGCAGGACGCGGGGATGTAGTACAGCTTCATGGGCGAGCTCCAGAACATGGGGAAATGGCACAGTGGCGCGTTCGGGCCATTCTAGAGCGCGGGTATAAAATAAGAAGAAGGCAGTAATTTGTAGTATAGGTACAAAATGTATACCTGCTTGCCCGAGGCTTGAGCTGATGAAACACAACATATCCGGTTGTTCGGTGGAAGAAGCAATGCGCTTGCTGGGCGGGCGATGGCGCCTGTTGATTGCCTCGTACCTGTTGGAGGGCCCCAAGCGTTTCAACGCCCTGAGGCGTGATATGCCGGCCATATCCCAGCGCATGCTGACGCTTGATCTGCGGGCGCTGGAAGAAGCCGGGTTACTCAAGCGCACGGTGTTTCCTACCGTGCCGGTAACCGTTGAATACGAACTGACGGAGGACGGCAGGCGGCTGGCGCCGGTCGTGGAGGTGATGCGCGAGTTCGGGCTGTGGGTTAAAAGCCGCTGATGCAGAGGCCCGGACGCCGCCTGGCGGCAGCTGCTACGCCTGCCCGCCTGCCTGGTGCACAAACCGCTCGATCAACCACCTCGCCGCCGGCCCCGGCGGCTGGTCCGTGCGGTAGATGACATCGAAGGCATAATGCCCACTCGCGTACTCGGCTATGTCCAGGTGCACCAGCCGGCCACTCGCCAGGTCCTGCGCCACCATCGGCGCCGGCATGTTCCCCCAACCAATGCCCTCGCGCAGCAGCATGTGCTTGGCCCCCAGGTCGGCAAGGCGCCAGGTGCGGTTGCCGAGCACGGCGAAGTCCTTGCCTTCGGTCAGGTGCGAACGGTCTGACAGCACCAGTTGGGTGTGCGCCCGCACCGCGCCCGGCGGGTTGGCGCCGTTCATGGCCAGGGGGTGGTCGGGGGCGGCCACCGGGATCAGTTCGACGCTGCCAATGGCCATTTTTTCGATACCGTCGATGGCGTTGCTCATCGGCCCGCTGACGCCGAGCGTGGCGCCACGGTTGATCACCCGGTCGGTTACCGCGCCCAGCGCCTCCATGTGCAGATGCAGGGCGACCGTGGGAAAGGTTTCACGAAAGGATTTCAGCGCATCCACCACCCGCTCCGCCGGCAGCATCACGTCCAGCACCAGGCGAACCTCCGCCTCCAGGCCCTGCAGCAGCCCCTTTACCTTGGCCCGCAGGCCGTGGATGCCGTGGGTGATGCTGCGCGCTTCGGCCAACACCGTGCGGCCCGCCTCGGTGAGCTGCGGCTTGCGGGTGGTGTGGCGGTCGAACAGCAGCACGCCCAGCTGCAATTCCAGGTTGGCGATCGAGTAGCTGACCACCGAGGTGGCGCGGTGCAGTTTTCTGGCGGCCGCTGCGAAACTGCCGACCTCGACCACAGTCATGAACACGCGCAGCTGGTCGAGTGTGGGGGTGCCGGGCTCGGTGATCATGACGGTGTCCTTGATGATGAAGACCGACAGTATCCGCCTGCTCGCTTCAGCTTGCCTAATTTATCGAACGTAACGCACTAAATTAGCCGGCTATTCAGATGGTCGGGGGCGGCGCACCATTTCTTCACTGCGGCGGTTCATGGCGAATCCGCCCTCCCTGAAGGCAATACCCCATGACTGCACACATGACTCAAGCCGCTGCCACCCCAGGCAGCTCCGACGTGGCCCAGGCCTCGGTGTCGTTGATCGGCCGCGTGCTGCTCAGCACCATTTTCATCCTGTCCGGCTTTTCCAAGCTGGCCGCCCCGGCGATGATGGTGGGCTACATCAGCTCGGTAGGTTTACCCCTGCCCCAGGTGGCGCTGGTGGTAGCCATCCTGGTCGAAATTGGCGGCGGCATTGCCCTGATCGCCGGCTACCGCGCCCGCGCCGTTGCGGCCGTGCTGGCGGTGTTCAGCGTGGCCACGGCGTTGGCCTTCCATAACACCCTGGGCGATCAGAACCAGTTCATCCACTTCTTCAAGAACATCGCCATGGCCGGCGGGTTGCTGCAAGTCGTGGCGTTCGGCGCCGGCCGCTTCAGCCTGGATGCACGTAAATGAAGCCGGTCGCGCCCCGCGCGATCGCCTACCGCACCACCGGCAGCGGCCACGGCGCCATCGTCCGGCTGATGAGCCCGGGCGACCTGGGCCAGTGGCTCAAGCCCTTCGTGTTCCTGGACCTGTTTGAAGGCGAGAGTGCGTTCATCAACGGCATGCCCATGCACCCGCACTCGGGCATTGCCACGGTCACGCTGATTACCGAAGGCAACCTGCGCTTCGACGACGCCGACTCGGGCCAGGGCTTCATCGACTACGGCGGTGTGGAATGGATGCGCGCCGGCGGCGGGGTGTGGCACGGCAAGGAAATGTCGGTGGGTACCTCGCCACGCATCCAGGGCTTTCAATTGTGGCTGGCCCTGCCGCCGGCGCTGGAGAACGCCAGCGTCGACAGCCAGTACCTGGAGTCCCGCGCCATGCCCGAGGCGGGCCCGGCACGGGTGATCCTTGGCGAGTACCAGGGGGTGCAAAGCCCGGTGCGCGCGCCCACCGGGGTGAACTACCTGCTGGTGACGCTGGGCGCCGGGCAGTCCTGGACCTACACGCCGCCGGCGGGCCATGAGTCGCTGTGGCTGAGTGTCAGCCGCGGCGCCCTGGCCGCGCCTGACCGGGTGCTGGGTGGCGAACTGGTGATCTTCGAGCCGGGTAGCGATGCGGTGACGCTAAGGGCTCTGGGCAAGGACGCGGTGTTCGTCATCGGCTCGGCCGCACCCCATCCCTATGACCTGGCCCTGGGCGACTACTCCGTGCACACCAACCCACAGGCCTTGCGCGCCGGCGAGGCGAACATCGCCGCCATCGGCCGCCGGCTGCGCGCGTACCTGAAGCAGACACCTACCGCGAACCACATCCCGGTCTTCAAATAACCCCCGTAGCAGCGGCCGCAGGCCGCGTCCCCAACCACCGCGCAACCCGAGGACGCCGCCTGGCGGCAGCTGCTACGGGGCGCGCGGTAGCCGGTTGCTACCGGAGGGCCAATACCTGCGCAGTCAAACTCTCGCGCAGCGCATCAAGCTTGCCGGCATTGGTTTTAACCGAAAGCTGCCCGGCAGGCTTGCGCCCGAGGAAGTAGGCAATCCGTTCCGCGTTCGCGCCAGAGGGGTGCGGCAAGCCGTGAAGGATTCGGTCGCTGTCGATCACGCCCTGGCGTGCCAGCCAATCCAATCCTTCGCTGACCTTCGGCCCAAGCGGAATATAGACCGCATCTGGTAAGGCACGCGCTTCCGGGGCGAAGTGCTCCAGCAGCTGCCGCTGCAGCAGCGGCTGGCGGATCATGTTTGGCGTGCCGCTGTAATTTTCGCCAGCGACGTGAATGGCATGACGCAGGATCGACGTCGACTGCACCCAATGTGCATGGTGGCTGAACAGGCTGTCACATGACCCCAGCCCCAGCCAGGTGTGCACGCCGATACGGTCCAGCAACCCCACCAGGTTCGGGCGCATGGCGCCGCTGAACGCGCCAGTGCGTTTGGCGGCCTGCAACACCTTGTCAGCCTTCGAGCCCATGGAGAGCTCCGCCTGGGCCGCGCACATAGCGTTCCTCCACTGCGTAAACCCTGGGGTTATACCCACCAACACCACTTTGGCCGTGGCATTGATGTGCTCGAAGGGCGTGTAGTGGCTAGTGAGGCCGCCGTCCTGGGCAAGACGAAATACGGGCGGTATCTGCGAGGCATCCTTGATGGCCTGGAAGTCGGTGGCCAGGATGGTGGCTGCGAATCTATCGAAGTGGGTGGTGTAATCCATTACGGTTACCTGAGGGTGCGCTGAAGTCTGCGAGCAACTGTAGCAGCAACTGTCTTCGCGGAGTTCGCGGCGGCAGCTTCTGTAGCCGCTGCCAGTGGCCGCGCTGGCCCTTGTCCAAGCTGAAATGCTTCAGTGTAAAGTTGGAGACCCCATTGGAGCGGACTTTGCCACGGCAGTCTCGCCTAGTAGGGACCTGCGCCAACATGAAGTATGGCTCGCCCTGCGTGTTCGCCAGCAACAGCGTGCCAATATCAAATTGCCACTTGCCTTCACACACCAGCAGTTGTCCAATACGTTTTTTGAGATAAGGAGTTTCTCTGCATCATGCTGAGCAATTTGAAAACGCCGCTGAACAGATTCGGCTTTGTGCTGATCTGCTGTTCCCTGGCCCTGTGTTTCGGAGCCTGGTTAATCAACTACGGCACCCACCTGGCGGGCATCAGCTGGGTCGCGCACCTGACGCTGGATCGAGTGTCGAGTTGGCAGCAGTTGGCATTCCGCACTGGCCTTGCAGGCGCAGTGGCGGGCGCGATACTCGCATACAACCTGTTGAGCTCAGTGAAACGCGTGTTGTATTGGGTGAAAGGTCAGTAGCGGAGCACGGCTACTCTGTTGATGGCATCCAGGCACATGGACTATCAATCGCTTTCCATGTGCCTGGCGTTGGCTACGCCTTGATCAGGTAACTTTCAATATCCTGGACAATGGCAAGTGACTTCTCGACGTTTTCGTTCATTGCCGCATCCAGGCCAGCAATTACAGCGCTGGAGCGCTCAGCCCTGATAACCCCCAACAAATCCATTTTGTCGATCAGGTAGCAGACGAAGGTCATGCAGAAAGCGGTCAGCGCGCCCACCACCACAGCAGTGAGAACAGAGGCGATGGGGGCGAACAGCGGCACGCTCAGAATCAGCTTCTCGGCCACTTCTTCAAGGGCAACGCCACCAATCACCACTCCGCCTACGGCCACCAGCTTCAATGCCTCATGCGCCGCTTGAGCGAACGTCAGGCCAGCAGGCGGGAACATCATGACCCTCAGTGCCTTGAGCAATGAGAAGACACCCTCCCGGATCATCCGCACTGCTCGCTTCCCTGTGGTAACGAACATGTTGATCAGCATGGTCACCGCGTTGGAGACAAAACCGGAAATGAAACCACCGGTAAAGCCTTCGACCAGGTTTTCCCATTTTGCGGCCACCCTGGCGCCCACTTTTTTCAAACGAACGGCCAGTTCGTCCAGCACTGAGTGATGCTGCTTACCATTATGGTAAACGTCTTTGATCTCATCGAAGGCGCTGGCAAAGATCTCTACCATCAGCAAGCCGAATGCCTGCTGAGTGCCCATCTTCACACCTTCGTTGACACCCGTGACGGCGGCATTTTTCGTGTAGAACTGGGCTTTCTCGCCTGCCGTGGGGGCATGTTTCCTTGCGGTCTCCCTGCCTTTTTCGACCACTGCATCAAATCGCTCACGGTTGATATTGAACGCGATCTCGTTGGTGACTTCCCGCCCTGCCGACTTGCGATCCGCCCACTCGGGCTTGTCGTGATCACGCATGGACTGGTTGATGGAACGCTCAGTGGAAACCAGGTTGTCGGTGTCGGTGGCGAAGTCCGCTTTTTCGGTTTTCGAGAGCATGAAGCCCCCGCTTTTATGAAAGTCGGAATTGGCGATTACATGGTCGGGGCTGGAGTTGGACGCCTTGATACGCTCGCCCGTGTAGCCATCGGTCAAATAGCCGTCCTGATCCAGCTGGCTCTTTGTAAACGTACTGCCTACCGATGTCGTGCTCTGGCCTTCAAACTTTTTCCCCTCGCTGTTTGCAGACGCGGTGTAATCGCTACGGTTGTACTCATCCTCTGCCCGCGCATAGATTTTCTGCCCAGCGTTGTGGATCGTGGTCACGTTGCCGCCCATCTTGTCATGGACCGCAATGACCTTGCCTAGCCCTAATGGTCCGGCGATGGCGCCAATGACATCCCGCTGGCAGCGGCGAAGCATGTCGTCCAGGCGTGCTGAATCGAACCCTGCCTGGAGCTCCCTGACCAACTGGTCGGCCTCGGCTGAGTGATCGCTGCTATCAAGGGAAATGGCTGAGAGAAAACTCATGGACGTCAGCCGGGTATTACTGGCCTCGGCGTTAAGTAGTTGGGCCACGGCTTCGGTCGATGCTGCGCTATGAAGGAGTGGCCTGCCGCCCACGGCCGCTCTCAAGGCCTGTTGCTTTTTGAATAATTCAAGCTTGCTCATCGATCCTGTCCTTAGGCGGCTTTCAGCACATTCCATGCTTGCATGAACGCATCTTCGTCTGCGTGAACGACGCCATCGGCATGCACGACCAGGTTGATGATTTCGTCAAAGATGGCCATGTCCACCCCGGATTCCCTGGCCTTTGCAAAGGCTTCCGGCAAAGTAGGAGGGTTCGCGTAAAGAGAACTGATGTCTGCAATGACTGACTCCGGCAATGCGCTGGCGGACAAACCCGAGATGAACAACTCGATATTCTGACGTTCCTCGTCGCAGATCACCCCATCACAATTCGCGGCCGATATGGCTACGGCTTGCATGGCGACGATGCCATCGAAGAAGCGCCCGGCCTCCCTCAAGTGAGTAAACACCTGCTCGAACTTGGCCCGCAGCTCCTGCACTGCCGCCACGTTTTCAGCTTTGCCTTTTTCCAGACCCTGTTGATAGCCCTGCTCACGTGCACCACTATCATCGCCAAGGTGGGCGCCAATCACGGCGCCGGCCACACCCGCGCCAACTGCGGCGGCTACTGCTCCACCGCTGGCCAGGGAGCCGGCCAATGTCGCAGCACCCAGCAACGAACCGCCTCCCGTAAACGGTACCGCAGCGACTGCGGCAACACCTACAACGGCACCACCTGCCACCGCCCAGTAATTGAGCGAGCCGTCTTCGTTCTCGAATTTGGTTGCCAGATCGCTGACGTAATCCTGTGACGCGTCGTAGGCATCGGAAGCGGCTTCGACCACGGTGTCAGTCACGTTGGACAGGGCTTCGGAAGTTGCGGTATAGGCATCAGCCGTCACGTCTGCCACGCTATCGGCTACATCGGAGATCACTTCGCGTGTTGATGCGTAGGCATCGGAAACAATGTCTGCCGCGCTGGAGACGGTGTCCACTGTGGCGTCGTAGGCATCTGAGATTTTTTCCGCCATCATGTCCCCTGCCTCGACCACGGTTTCGCGGGCCGCATCGTATGCCTTGGACAAGGCGTTGCCTATCGATGAAAAAATGTGGGTTTCACTGCGGATGACGCACGTCATCCGGGAAATATCCTGCTCGCGCAGGACGCTGTAGAACCCCTGGTCAACCTGAGAGTAAATCCTTCTAAACATCCTTGATGTTCCTTCATGGCCTTGGCTTGGGAGCAGCGGCCCGGTGGCCGAAATATTCCGTGCCGCACGCAAACTACCTGCAGAGGGTCGGCAGCGGCCAAAAAACATTTAATGAAAAATTAGCAAAATGCCATCATTTCATCGTTAGTGCCGTCCATACCACATCAGCCCCCCGGGTACGCCAACTCAATCCACCCATCCTCCTCCCCGCCATACCCGCAGTAATCGCGTGGCACCCGCACGATATCTTCCGCCACCCGCTCAATCACCCCGCGCAACTCCAGGCGCTGAAACCATCGCGCCGGTATCGACGCCGCGCCGTATTCAACCCCCAGCAGGTGCCCGGCCACCAGCCCGGTGCTGTCGCTGTCACCGCTATGGTTCACCGCGCGGATGATGCCCTCCTCCAGGTTGTCGGCCGTCAACGCGCACCACACGCCAATGGCCAGGGCTTCCTCTGCCACCCAGCCACCGCCCAGTTCGCCAATGCGCTCCGGGGTGGGCCGGTAGCCTTCGCGCACGAAGAACAGCACGCGCTCCAGCAGTTCGCGTACCTCTTGCATGCCCGGCTTGTGGCCATGGGTGGCCAGGCTGACGACCAAGGCTTTTTCCAGGCTGGCCGCGTGGTCGACCATGCGCTGCAGAATGTCGGCGAACAGCGCGGCCGCCAGGTAACCGCTGGGGTGGCCGTGGGTGAGGCGGCCGGCTTCGGCGGCGTAGTCGAAGGCCTTGGCGAAGAAGGCGCAGGGGGCGCTGCGCATCAGCGCGCCGCAACCTTTGCTGTGGTTCTGCGCCAGGCTGCCCAGGTGCTGGCTGGCCTTGAGGGCGCTGATGCAGGTGGTGCCGGGGGAACGGCGCGCCCACAGGGCTTTTTCGCTGATCAGCCAGCCGTCCGCACTGACGTGAATGGCCGGCACTTCACCTTGGGTCAGCAGCCACCGCAGCAGCGCATGGTGGATGACGCTGGGCACATGGCAGATCCCGCGGGAACTGCCACGGACATAGGCGCGCAGCAGGCCTTCGGCGGTGAAGAGCATCATTTGCGTGTCGTCGGTGATGGCGCCGATCTGGCCGTAGGCCGGGGTGAAGTCGGTGATACCGCGCGGGCCGTATCTGGCCTCGATCACGGGCCACTCAAGAAATTCTACCGGGGCGCCAAGGGCGTCGCCGACGGCGCCGCCCAGCAGGCAACCCTTGATGCGTTCGAGTCGGTTCATGAGGTGTCCTTACAGGGCGGCTTCGGTGTGTTGCAGGCGGGCCAGCTTTTGCTTCAAGTCGGCGATGCAGGCTTTTTCGGCGCGCAGGGCGGAGCGCAGCTCGCGGTTTTCCATTTCGCGGATGCGCGCCCAGCGCACGCCGTTCTGGCAGTTGCGGGCCAGTTGCCACAGGTCGCGCAGACGCAGGTATTGCATCAGGAGGATCAGCAGGATGACGCCCATCAGGGTGATGGCGCCTGTCGAAACCAGGTCCGACGTACTCATGTTCATATCCTTTGGATGACGGCTTGAATTGCCTTTGCCAGACAAACGATATGTAGTGTTAAGCGACAGGTCTAGAATGTAGACTTATACAGGTAAACATTCCGCGCACATGGAGCCGCGATGAAACGCCTGCAGGAAATCGAACAAGTCCGCTGGGACCTGGCACTTCGCTATCGTCTGATTGAAACCGTTGCCTGGTGGGAAGGCCGGCTGACCACGGGGCACCTGATGCAGAGCTTCGGCATAAGCCGGCAACAGGCCTCGAAAGACATCAATACGTACATCAACGAACATGCGCCTGAAAACCTTACATATGACAAAAAAATAAAGGGCTACGTGCCCAGCAGGGCCTTTGCCCCGCGGTTTATCGAGAACAGTGCCAGCGCCTACCTGCACCTGCTGTACCAGAACAATGAGCGCAAGGATCACATTGAGGGGCTGGCCCTGGCCTATGCCCATACGCGGGTACTGGAGGTGCCGGACCGCCCCATCCGGCCGGAGGTGCTGCGGCCGTTGCTGAAGGCCTGCCGCGAGGGGCTGCGGCTTGAGACCGAGTATGTGTCGCTGAACACACCCCAGGCCGAGACACGGCTGATAGCCCCGCACACCTTGGTGTACACCGGCATGCGCTGGCATGTGCGCGCGTATTGCGAGAAGAATCGGCAGTACCGGGATTTCGTCTTGAGCCGCTTGCGTGGCGAGCCGGAGCTGCTGGACGCATCGGCGAATGGCGCCGATCAGGATGAGGACTGGAACACCGACATTCCGGTAATATTCACCGCCGACCAACGGTTGAAGCCTGAGCAAATGGCGATTATCGAAACAGACTTCGGCATGGTCGACGGGCAACTGGTAGTACCTAGCCGTCGGGCACTGGTGAAGTATGTGTTGCAGCGGTACCAGATCGATCCGAAGAGCCATAACCCCAAGGCGGCGGCGCAGCAGATTGTGGTGCAGAACCTGGAAGCGTTGAAGCCTTGGCTTTATGACTAGGCGGCAAATGCGGCTACGCACAGTCCTTGTAGAAGCCCAAGCCATAGCGGCCCCCGTAGCAGCGGCCGCCAGGCCGCGTCACCGCCGCGGGTGTTTCTCAGCTGGACTGCTTCAGGGCCAGGACGCCGCCTGGCGGCAGCTGCTACGGGGCCGGACGCGGCCAGGTGGCGGCGACGGCGCCGAACAGCAGCAAGTCGTGGAACACGCCGTCCTTGAGAAACGCCTGCCTGCTGCGCCCTTCCGGCGCCAGCCCGGCCTTTTCAAGCACCCGCGCCGAGGCGCTGTTGGCGGCCAGGCAGGCGGTGTGCACGCGGTGCAATTCCAGCGTTTGAAAGGCAAACAACATCAGGTGCCGGACCGCTTCGGTGGTGAAGCCCTGGTTGCGAAACGCCGCGCCGATCCAGTAGCCCAGGTGGCCGCTACGGTGGCGCCTGGAGGGGCGCAGGTTGATGACGCCCATCAGCTCACCTGCGTGGGTGTGGATACCTGCCACGTAATCCTCGTCGCGTTCGGCAGCCTGCCTCGAACGCTCGATAAAGGCGTGGGCCGCCTCCACCGTGTAGGGCGATGGCATGTTCGCGGTAAAAGCACGCACCCACGGGTCATCGGCCAACTCGGCCAGGCGGGCGGCCTGTGGTGCGTTCAAGGGTTTGAGCAGCAGCCGGGGCGTGCGCAGTGTCGGTAGGTCCATCAGTGGTGCTCCCTGCTCCTGGCGCATCGATGTCGACGTGGTCCGGGACATGATGCGCCATGACTGTGAACGTTTGGTGGGCCAGGACGCAGCCTTCGGCAGCTGCTACGTTTACGCAGCCCCTGGCTTTTTCTCTACGTTCACCATCCACGGCACGCCAAAGCGGTCGGTCAACATGCCGAAGCCCTGCGCCCAGAACGTCTCGCCCCAGGGCATGCGCACCGTGCCGCCCTGCCCCAGCCCGTCGAACCAGGCCTTGCCCTTGGCCAGGTCATCGGTGGCTACCGACAGCGCAAAGCCGCCGTGGGTTTTCTCGCCGGGGGTGGGGTCGTCGCTCATCATCAGTTGGGTGGTGCCGATCAGCAGGTTGGCGTGCATGATGCCGTCGGGCGGTGCGGCGGGGCAGTCGGCGCCGCTCGACGCTTGCGGCGCTTCGGCGAAGGTCATCTTGAATTGCACGGTGGCGCCCAGCACGGCGCAGTAGAAATCAATCGCTTGCTGGCAGGTGCCAGGAAAAAACAGGTAGGGTTGCACGTTCATGACGCAGCTCCCAGGCAGTGGCGGCGCGAATGCACCGCCCCGTTCAACAGCATAACCCCTGTAGCAGCGCCCGCCAGGGCGCGTCATGGCCAAGGAGGCCTGCAACTTTTCCAGCGGCCGTCCCTCGAACCCAAAGACCTTTCGTTAAAGCCCGAGCAGGAGACTGACATGCCAACCGCTCCACTGATCACCCTCAACGACGGCGCACAAATCCCCCAACTCGGCCTCGGCGTCTGGCAGCTGGATGACGACCAGGCCTACGCGTCGTCGAAGGCCGCGCTGGCCGCCGGCTATCGGCATATCGACACGGCGATGATCTACGGCAACGAAGCCGGCGTGGGCCGGGCCGTGGCCGAAAGCGAGGTGCCCCGCGAGCAGATCTTCGTCACCACCAAGCTGTGGAACGCCGACCAGGGCTTCGACCGCACCCTGCGCGCGTTCGACGCCAGCCTGGAGCGCCTGGGCCTGGAGACCCTGGACATGTACCTGATCCACTGGGCCATCCCGAAGAAAGGCGCCTACCGCGACACCTGGAAAGCCTTCGTGCGCCTGCAGGAGGGAGGCCGGGTGCGCTCCATCGGCGTGTCCAACTTCAATGCCGAGCACCTCACCCACATCATCGATGACACCGGCGTGGTGCCGGCGGTGAACCAGATCGAGATCCACCCCGACTTCAACCAGGCCGAGCTGAGCCAGTGGTGCCGCGCCAAGGGCATTGTCACCGAGTCCTGGAGCCCGCTGGGCCAGGGCGGCGAGCTGCTGCAACTGCCGCTGTTCGCCGAAATTGCCCAGCGCCACGGCAAGACGCCCGCCCACGTGATCCTGCGCTGGCACCTGCAGCAGGGCCACGTGGTGATCCCGCGCTCGTCCAACGCCCAGCGCATTGCCGCCAACCTCGACGTGTTCGACTTCGAGCTCAGCCCGCAGGACCTGCAGGCCATCGCCCAGCTCAAGCAGACCGGACGCCTGGGGCCAGACCCGCTGACCATCGAGATGGGCCTCTGACACAGCCCCTTACTTGCGGGCCTCCAGAATCAGGTTGAAAGGCGTCTGGGTGGCGCGGTGGAAATGGGTGAACCCGGCCTGGTCGAACACCTCGCGCAAGCGCGCCTCGCCGGCCTGGGCACCCAGGCCCAGGCCCACTTCCTGGGACAGCGAGTTGGGCGTGCAGATGAAGGTGGATGCCGCGTAGAACAGCCGCCCCACCGGGTTGATGTTCTCGTCCAGGCTGTCCTTGGCGTACGGCTCCACCAACAGCACACTGCCATCGGCCTTCAGCGCCTGGTAAGCGTGCCGGGCGGCCCCTACCGGGTCGCCCATGTCATGCAGGCAATCGAAGTAGCAGATCAGGTCGTAGTCGTGGCCGGGAAAGTTCTTGGCGGTGCCTTGGGCAAACCGCACGCGGTCCTCTACCCCGCCTTCCTTGGCGCGCTGCCGCGCGGTGGTGATGGACGGTGCGTGGTAGTCGAAGCCGCTGAAGCGCGAGCCCGGGAAGGCTTGCGCCATGACCACGGTGGAGGCACCGTGGCCGCAGCCGATGTCGGCCACCCTGGCGCCAGCCTGGAGCTTGCCCACCACGCCGTCCAGGGCGGGTAGCCACTGGGACACCAGGTAGCTTTTGTAGCCGGGGCGGAAAAAGCGCTCGGTACCACTGAACATGCAGGGGTGGTGGTCGCCCCAGGGCAGCCCGCCACTGCCGCGCATGGCGGCCACCAGTTTGTCCTTGTCGTGGAACATCGAGGCCACCACCATCATGCCGCCGGCCGCGTACACCGGCGAGTCCTCGATGGCCAGGGCCATGGCCTGCTCTTCGGGCAGCACGAACTGGCCGTCGTGGTGCTCCATGTAGCCCGACGCCACGTGGGCGCTGAGCCACTCGCGCACCAGGCGCGGGTGGCAGCCGGTCTTGTCGGCCAGCGCCTGGGGGGTCACCGGCTGGCTGTCGGCCATGGCCTTGTACAGCCCCAGTTCGTCACCCAGGATGACATTGGCGAGCAATGCCGCGGCGCCCATGTCGGACACCAGCTTGCCCATGAAGTCGTTCAGCTTCGCCTCGTCCATGTCGCGTCCTCCTGCAAGAAGGCCACCGTCGGCACGGGGGAAAAACTGGCAATGGCTGGGCGGCGGTCGGGTGGATGGGCCCCCGACAGCAGTGTGCCGGGGCCATTAAGTCTAGCCCGGGTGCGGCCACTACGCGCGGTGCGCTCGTCGCTGGCCTATGCTTGCACCCAGTCACCACCACTGGACCTTGCCATGCCCACCCCCGAAGCCGCCCTGCTGCACAGCTGGCACCACAACGCTCAGGCCTGGACCCAGGCCGTGCGCGACGGCAGCATCGAAAGCCGCCGCCAGGTCACCGACCAGGCCATCCTGCTGGCGGTGCTGGGCCGCCAGCCGGCGCGGGTGCTGGACCTGGGCTGCGGCGAGGGCTGGCTGCTGCGCACCCTGGCGCAGCGCGGCATCGAGGCGGTGGGCGTGGACGGCGACGCCACCCTGGTGGCAGCGGCGCAGGCGGCAGGTTCGGCGCCTGTGCACCTGGCCAGCTATGCGCAGCTGGCCGAGGCGGCGGTGGACGTGGGCAGTGGCTACGACCTGGTGTGCGCCAACTTCGCCCTGCTGCACCAGGACATCATCCCGCTGCTGGCGGCCATGGGCGCCCTGCTCGTGCCTGGCGGCGCCCTGGTGATCCAGACCCTGCACCCCTGGGCCGCGGCGGCGGGTGACTACCAGGATGGCTGGCGCGAAGAAACCTTCGCCGGATTCCAGGGCCAGTGGCAGCCCATGCCCTGGTACTTCCGCACCCTGGCCAGCTGGGTGAACGCCCTGGACATGGCCGGTTTGCGCGTGGCCTCGATACAAGAGCCGCAGCACCCGCAAAGCCCGATGCCCCAGTCCCTGCTGCTGACCGCCACCCCGTAGCAGCGGCCCACGGCCGCGTCACAGACGCCGCGGCATGCCTGACATACCTTGGTTGCAGGACGCGGCCTGCGGCAGCTGCTACGGAGGGCGGCCCGATACATATTGCCAAATGCCCGCGCACTGAAGAAAATGAGATTCATTTTCATATGAACTCGTCTCAGGTATGAGCCATGTCCTCCCTCGACCGTACGCAGCATCCGGCCATTCACACCCTCTACAGCGAGCATCACGGCTGGCTCTGTGGCTGGCTGCGCAAGCGCCTGGGCTGTTTCGACCACGCGGCGGACCTCGCGCAGGACACCTTCATTCGCGTGCTGCTGCAACGCAAGGCGCCTGAGCTGCGCGAGCCGCGGGCGTACCTGAGCAGCATCGCCCGCAGCCTGATGATCGATATGTTCCGCCGCCGGGCGCTGGAGCAGGCCTACCTGGAAACCCTGGCCGCACGGCCGCAAGCCGATGACATCTCCCCGGAAACCCGGTTGCTGATCATCGAGACCCTGGTCGAAATCGACCGGTTGCTCGACGGCCTGGGCCCGCGCACCCGCGAGATTTTCCTCATGGCCCAGCTCGACGGCCTGAGCTACGTGCAGATCGGTCGCGAGCTGAAGGTCTCGGTGAACACCGTCAAGAAGCATGCGGCGCGGGCCCTGACCCACTGCCTGCTGGCGGCCGAGGACTGAGCCGTGGCTTTGGATCATGCGGTGCTTGAAGCGGCGGCACGCTGGTACGTGGAGCTGCGCTGCGACGACGCCAACGACGCCACCCGCGAGGCGCACCACCGCTGGCTTGCGGCCCACCCCGGCCACCGCCAGGCGTGGGAACGGCTGGCGCGCCTGCAGGAACGGCTTGAACGCGTAGGCCCGGGGGTGGCGCGCCCTACCCTGGCCAGCGCGCGGCTCAAGCGCCGCGAAACCCTCAAGGTGCTGGCACTGCTGCTGGCGGGCAGCGGCAGCGCCGCGCTGTCCTGGCGCCTGACGCCGCTGCCGACGCTGATGGCCGACCAGCGCACCGCCACTGGCGAGCAGCGTACCCTGCAGCTGGACGACGGCAGCCAGGTACAACTCGACACCGCCACCGCGGTGAATATCCGCTACAGCCCCCAGCTGCGCGAGGTGCAGCTGCTGCGCGGGGCAATCCTGGTGCAGACCGCCCGCGACGCCCAGGCCCGGCCGTTCGTGGTGCACACGCCGCAAGGCAGCGTCCGCGCCCTGGGCACGCGCTTCGTGGTACGCAGCGAAGGCGCGCGCACCCGCGTCTGCGTGCTGGAGCACGCCGTGCAGGTGCGCACCGCGACGCTGCTGCCGGCGGTGCGCGTGGAGGCCGGCCAGCAACTGCAGTTCGGCGCCGACCAGCTGGGCCCGGTGCAGCCGGGCGACCGCCAGGCCGACGCCTGGACCCGCGGCATGCTGGTGGCCAACGACTGGCGCCTGCAGGACCTTATCAGCGAACTGCAGCGCTACCGCAGCGGCTACCTGGGGTGCGCGCAGCAGGTCGCCCAGCTGCGTATTTCCGGGGCCTTCCACCTGGCCGACATCAACGCCGTGCTGGACAACCTCGCTGCTACCCTGCCCGTACGCATCCGCCATTTCACCCCGTACTGGGCCCGCGTGGAGCCGGCCGTCGACGCCGGATGAAAAAAAATTCGCCGGGGGTGTTGTCGATTTCAATTCTCGTTCGACTTGGTAGCAGAGACGCAATAAGCGCCATCACCACTGCCACAGGGGCGAAGGGAACACACATGTCTGCACGCAAGCCAACTTTCAATCGACCGCACCTGCTCAAGCGCGCGGTGCGCCAGGGCCTCATGAGCATCACCCTGGCCACGCCGATGACGGCGCTGCTGGTGGCACCCAGCGCCTGGGCCCAGGCCACCGCGCAGCTGCGCTTCGATATTCCCGCCGGGGCGGTGAGCGCCGCCCTGGAGCAGTTCTCCAGCGCCACCGGCGTCAACATTTCCTACGACCCGCGCACCGCCCAGGGGCAACGCTCGCCCGGCCTGCACGGCACCTACGCGGTGGACGCCGGCCTGCGCCAGCTGCTGGCGGGCAGCACGCTGCAGCCAGTACTGCTGGCCAACGGCAGCTACTCGCTGATCCCGGCGGTGGACGCCACCGTGCAACTGACGCCCACCAGCATCTCCGGCAAGGCCATGGACGGCAGCGCCGACCCGGGCCAGGGCTACGTGGCCACGCGCAGCAGCGCCGGCACCAAGACCGACTCGCCGATCATCGAGATTCCCCAGTCGATCTCGGTCATCACCCGCCAGCAGATGCAAGCCCAGGGCGCGCAGACCGTCACCGATGCCCTGCGCTACGTGCCGGGGGTGAAGGTGGAAGCCTACGGCCTGGACCCCAAGGGCTTCGACTGGCTGTACATCCGTGGCTTCAACGGCCAGGCCACCAGTGACTACCTCAACGGCCTGCGCCAGCAGAACAACAGCTATGCGTTCTTCCGCAGCGAGCCCTACGCCTACGACCGTGTGGAAGTGGCGCGCGGCCCGGCGTCCAGCCTGTTCGGCCAGGGTGACGCCGGGGGCATCGTCAACCGCGTCAGCAAGCTGCCCGAAGCCGACCACGTCAACGAGGTGCAGTTGACCGGCGGCAACAACAACCGCCTGCAAGGCCAGTTCGACGTCGGCGGCGCCTTGAACGCCGACCAGAGCCTGCTGTACCGCGTGGTGGGCCTGGCCCGTGACGCCGACACCCAGGTGAAATACGCCGACGGCCACCAGGTGGAAGACGACCGCCTGTACATCGCGCCCTCCTTCACCTGGGCGCCGGACGCCGACACCAGCCTGACCGTGCTCACCGACTTCCTACGCGACCACAACGGCGGCTCGCTGTTCGCCTACAGCACCCCCAGCGGCCACACCACCAGCACGCTGATGGGCGACCACAGCTTCAACCACCTGGACCAGGACCAGTACACCCTGGGCTACGCGTTCCGCCACCGCTTCAACGACACCTGGGAGTTCCGCCAGAACGCCCGCTACGGCCAGGTGGACCTGATTTTCCAGAACCTGCTGCCCACCGCCGTCGACCTGGCCAGCGGCACCACCTCGCGCATCGCCGACCGCTTCGACCAGCACATGGACACCTTCAACCTCGACAACCAGCTGCAGGCCGACTTCGACACCGGCCCCCTGGTGCACAAGCTGCTGATGGGCGTCGACTACGCCTGGCAGGACGCCGACATCAGCCGCTGGCGCACCCTGGCGCCGACGCTGAACATCTACAACCCGCAATACGGCCAGAGCATCGCCCGCCCCAGCGCCGCCAACAGCATCAGCTCCATCGACTACGACCAGACCATCCAACAGGTGGGCGGCTACCTGCAGGACCAGATCAGGTTCGACGACCACTGGATACTCACCGCCGGCGGCCGTTACGACTACGTGCGCAACGACCTCGACAACCATGTCGGCGCCTCCACCAACCAGAAGGACAACGCCTTCACCGGCCGCGTGGGCCTGACCTACCTCACCGACTTCGGCCTGGCGCCATACGTCAGCTACGCCGAGTCGTTCAACCCCAACACCGGCACCAGCAGCACCGGCAGCGCCTTCGACCCGAGCATGGCGCACCAGTGGGAAGTGGGCGTGAAATACCAGCCCAGCGACGCCCTGCTGATGACCGTGGCCGCCTACGACCTGACCAAGACCAACGTGCTGACCAACCAGCTGGTGGGCGGCGTGACCACCGGCTACTCGGTGGCTTCAGGCGAACAGCAGTCGCGCGGCATCGAGGCCGAGGTCAAGGCACGCCTGGACCGCAACTGGGACCTGCTGGCGTCCTACACCTACACCCACGCCGAAATCACCAAAAGCAACAACGGCGACCAGGGCAACCGCCCGGCCAACGTCCCCAGGCACATGGCCTCGGCGTGGCTGAACTACAGCTTCCACGACACCCTGCTGGACGGCCTCAGCCTGGGCGGCGGCGTGCGTTACACCGGGGCGCTGTACGGTGACAACGCCAACACCTTCCACGTCGATAACTACACCCTGTTCGACGCCGGCGCCAGCTACCCGATCAACCCGCACCTGACCCTGTCGGTGAACGCGCAGAACCTGCTGAACACCGAGTACGTGGCCACCTGCGACGACACCTACGAGTGCTACCCGGGGCTGCGCCGCACCTTGCTGACCAGCGTCAAGTACAGCTGGTAGACCGTTGCGCCGCCGGACGCACGCCCCGCGTAGCAGCGGCCACAGGCCGCGTCCGGCAACACCGCGCTACTTCCCAATCGCCACATGACAGATGATAATGCGACTATTTATCAAATAGACCCCTCGCAGGATCCGCCATGCAGCGCTCCGACCACCCAGCCCTCGTCGAACAACTCTACCGCGACCACAGTGCCTGGCTGCGCGGCTGGCTGTACCAGCGCCTGAGCAACACCGCCGATGCCGCGGACCTGGCGCAGGACACCTTTGTGCGCGTGCTGCAACGGCGCCAGCTGCAACCGCTGGCGCAGCCCCGCGCCTACCTGCACACGGTGGCGCGGGGGCTGGTGATCGACCTGTGGCGGCGCCGGGACATCGAACGGGCGTGGCTGGAAACCCTGGCCGAGTTGCCGCCCCAGGAGGCGCCGTCGCCGCAGACCGGCCTGCTGGTGATCGAGGCGCTGATGGCCATCGACCGCCTGCTCGACAGCCTGCGCCCCATCGTCCGCCAGGCGTTCCTGCTGGCCCAGCTGGACGGCTTGAAATGCCCTGCCATCGCCCGCGAGCTGGGCATCTCGGTGCCCAGCGTGGAGCGCTACATCGCGCAGGCGCTGCGCCAGTGCTACGCCGCCACCTTCGGCGATGACCTGCCATGAACCGCACGCCCGGGCACATTCCGCCGGCAGTGCTCGACGCCGCCATCGACTGGTCGTTGAAGGTCACCTTCAACACCCCGGACGCCGCGGCGCGCCAGGCGTTCGAGCACTGGCTGGCGGCGGATGAATTGCACCGCAGCGCCTGGCAGCGCATTCAAGGCCTGCATGGCCAATTCGCCGCGCTGCCGGCGCAGGCCGCGCGCGCCACCCTGAACAAACTGCCCGACACCCGCCTGCAGCGGCGCCAGCTGCTCAAGTTCGTGGTGCTGGCCGCAGGCGTGGGCGCCACGGGCTGGACCGCCGAGCGCCAGGCGCCCTGGCAGCGGCTGGTCGCCGACTACAGCACGCGCACCGGCGAGCACCGGCGCTGGACCCTGCCCGACGGCAGCGTGCTGGACCTGAACACCGACAGCGCCGCCAGCCTGGCCATGGACGACCCGCACCGGCTGACCCTGCTGCGCGGCGAACTGGCCCTGGCCACCGCCCGTGGCAGCTTGCAGCCGTGGCGCCTGGGCACCCCGGATTGCGAGGTGGCAGCCACCGACGCCCGCTTCGAAGCGCGGCTGATGGCCGACGGCACCTGCGTCACGGTCACCCAGGGCCAGGTCAGGGTGACGGCCAGGGCCACCGGGACGCCCTTCACCCTGGCCGCCGGCGAACAATGGCTGGTGAGCAAGGCCGGCGCCCGGCCGTTGCCTGCCCCTGGCGCGGAACACGGCGCCTGGCGCGACGGCATGCTGATCGCCCGCAGCCTGCCGCTGTCCCAGGTGCTGGCCGAGCTGGGCCGCTATCGCGTCGGCTACCTGGGCTGGGACGCCACGCTTGCCAGCGCGCCGGTGAGCGGCAACTTCAGCACCGTGAACCCGGAGCAGTCGGTGGCGCTGATCGCCCGCGCGTATGGCTGGCGGGTGCGCCAGGTCACCCGGTACTGGCTGCGGGTGAGCGCCGCTTGAAAAAAACCTGGCGCAGGTTGATGGGGTTTGGTGACTGGGACGGCATAGCTACATGAACGCCCCATTCCTTCCCTTCGAGATTCCCGACGTGACCCAGCGCGCCACCCTTTCGCTTCGCCCCCGCCTGCTCAACCAGGCGCTGCGCCGCGCCCTACTGTGCGGCAGCCTCTGCGCGCCCCTGGCCCAGGCCGCCGACCCGCTGCAGATCGACATACAGGCCGGCAGCCTGGACAGTGCCCTGACCCAGCTGAGCCGCAGCCTCGGCGTCAACATCGTCGTTGACCCACAGCTGCTGGCCGGCAAGCGCAGCGCCGGCCTGCACGGGCGTTTCACCGCCGACCAGGCGTTGCAGCAGTTGCTGGCCGCCAGCAGCCTGGACGTGGTGAAGCAGCCCGACGGCTTCGTGCTGGTGCCGGCGGCACCGGCCAGCACCGCGCTGGACCTGACGCCCACCGAAATCTCCAGCAACCAGCTGGGCAACATCACCGAAGGCACCGGCTCCTACACCCCGGGCCTGCTCGGCACTGCCACCCGCCTGGTGCTCAGCCCCCGGCAGACCCCGCAGTCGGTGACGGTGGTGACGCGCCAGCACATGGACGACTTCGCCCTGGACAACGTCGACGACGTGATGCGCCACACGCCCGGCATCACCGTGTCGGCGTACGACAGCGACCGCTCGAACTACTACGTCCGCGGTTTCTCCATCAACAATTTCCAGTACGACGGCATTCCCTCGGCAGTGCGCAACGTCGGCTATTCGGCAGGCAACACCCTCAGCGACATGGCCATCTACGACCGCATCGAAGTGCTCAAGGGCTCGCCCGGCCTGCTGGTGGGCGCCGGCTCGCTGGGCGGGACCATCAACCTGATCCGCAAGAAACCCACCGCCGACTTCCAGGGCCACGTGAGCCTGGGCGCCGGCTCGTGGGACAATTACCGCAGCGAGGTCGACGTCAGCGGCCCGCTCACCCCCACCGGCAACGTCCGTGGCCGGGCGGTCGCCGCCTTCCAGGACAAGCAGTCGTTCATGGACCGCTACAGCAGCAAGGCCGAGGTGTACTACGGCATCCTCGAATTCGACCTGTCGCCCGACACCCTGCTGACCGTGGGCGGCGACTACCAGGACAACACCCCGCGCGGTTCCACCTGGTCGGGCAGCTTCCCGCTGATCAACGCCCAGGGCGAGCGCAACAGCGTCAAGCGCTCGTTCAGCAACGCCGCCGACTGGAGCAGCTGGCGCCAGTACACGCGCACGCTGTTCGCCACCGTCGAGCATCAGCTGGGCGATGGCTGGGTGAGCAAGCTGCAGCTGGACCACAAGCTCAACGGCTACGACGCGCAGATGGGCACTATCCAGGGCGACACCCCGGCCGCTGACGGTACCGCCCGCATCACCGCCCAACGCTACCGCGGCGACACCACCAGCGACGCCGCCGATGCCTATGTCAGCGGCCCGTTCAACCTGTTCGGCCGCGAGCACGAGGTGGTGCTGGGCGGCTCCATCAGCAAGGCCGACTGGGATGGCAAAGGCTACTGGGAAGTGACCTTCCCCAGCGGCAACCAGCTGGACTTCTACCATTGGCACGGCAACGTCGACAAACCCTACTGGGGCACCGCGCAGCAGGTGAATGACGACGTGATTCGCCAGACCGGGGTGTACCTGGCCACGCGCCTGGCGGTCACCGACGACCTGCATTTCATCCTCGGCGGGCGGCTGGTGAACTACACCCTCACCGGCACCACCGACACCTACCGCGAGAGTGGCCGGATCATCCCGTATGCGGGCGCCGTCTACGACCTGACGAAACAGTTCTCGGTGTACGCCAGCTACACCGACATCTTCATCCCGCAGGACTATTACAACCTCGACCGCAACGGCAAGCTGCTCGCCCCCGACGAAGGCGAGAACTACGAGACCGGCATCAAGGGCGAATTCTTCGACGGCCGCCTGAACGCCAGCCTGGCGTATTTCCAGGTGCAGGAAAGCAACCGCCCGGTCTCCGACGACGCCTACAACAACCAGTCCCCCACGCCGCCCAACTACGCCTTCAAGGGCACCGACGCGCAGACCAAGGGCTTCGAGGCGGAGGTGTCCGGGCAACTGGCCAAGGGTTGGCAGCTGCAGGCCGGGTTCACCCACAAGGTGGTGCGCGACGACGGCAACGAGAAAATCTCCACCTTCGAGCCCGAGAACCAGCTCACCCTGTACACCACCTACAACCTGCCAGGGGCGCTCAGCCAATGGACCGTGGGCGGTGGCGGCCGCTGGCAGAGCCGGGCCTGGCAGGCAATCTGGAACTCGCCCCATGACGAGTATGAAACCTTCGAACAGAAGGCCTATTGGGTGGCGGACCTGATGACCAAATACCAGATCACCCCGCAGCTGTCGGCCACGGTGAACCTCAACAATCTGTTCGACAAGTACTACTACACCAACATCGGCTTCTATAACTCGGCGGTGTACGGTGAACCGCGCAACGTGATGGTGACCACCCGCTGGGACTTTTGACCGCCGTGCCCTCGGACGCAGCCTGCGGCAGCTGCTACGCGGGTGGGGTTTTGCGTCACGGACGCCGGGCTTTGCGTAGCAGCGGCCACAGGCCGCGTCACGGACGCCAAATTTTGCGTAGCAGCGGCCGCAGGCCGCGTCACGGACGCCGGATTTTGCGTAGCAGCGGCCACAGGCCGCGTCATGAACGCCAAATTTTGCGTAGCAGCGGCCACAGGCCGCGTCACGGACGCCAAATTTTGCGTAGCAGCGGCCACAGGCCGCGTCACGGACGCCAAATTTTGCGTAACAGCGGCCACAGGCCGCGTCATGAACACCGGGTTTTGCGTAGCAGCGGCCACAGGCCGCGTCACGGACGCCGGGTTTTGCGTAGCAGCGGCCACAGGCCGCGTCACGGACGCCGGATTTTGCGTAGCAGCGGCCGCAGGCCGCGTCATGGACGCCGGGTTTTGTCAGGTACAGCGCGGCGGCCTCGGACGCCGCCTGCGGCAGCTGCTACGCGGGTGGGGTGTTGTGGTTTACACTGCGGCGGCCTGCGCATACAAGGAGTCAGCTTCATGGCCTACCTGTCACCCAAGCTTGGCGGCGCGTCCACCGGGGTGTTCTGCCTGGAGACCAGCGACACCAGCGGCTACACCGTCGACTGGCACGCCCACGACGGTGACATGCTGCTGTTGCCGCGCCTGGGCGGCCTGCTGCTGGCCACCGAAAGCAACCCGCAGGCCTACCTGTCGAGCCAGTCGTTCTCCTTCGTGCCCGCCGGCTTCGCCCACGCCACCCAGGCGGCGCCGGGCCGGGAGAAACACATGACGCTGTACGTTGACCCCGGCTACGTGCGGCACCAGGGCCAGGCCTGCGGCTACCGCGGCTTCACCCGGCAGCTTGACCGTTCCGGGGTGTGGCCGGCCAGCCCGGCGCTGGAAAGCATCCTGCGCCTGCACGACCAGCTGCAGCACGGCACGTCGCCCCAGGCGTTCGGGCAGCAGTTGCCGCACCTCAACCAGCTGCTGTTCACCGAGTGCGCCCGGCTCATCGCCAGCCAGCCGGCGCACCCCCGGCCCCGCGACCACCAGCAACAGGCCCTGCTGGTGCAGGACATCCAGCGCTACGTGCGGGAAAACCTCGACCGGGATCTGTCGGTGGACGCCATCGGCCATGAGTTCCACCTGTCCCGGCGCCAGCTGACGCGCGTCTTCAAGGCCGTCAGCGAGCAGACCCTGGTGGAGTTCATCAATCGTGCGCGGGTGGAAAGCGCCGCCCGGCTGCTATCGGGCACCTCGCTGTCGATCCTCGACGTCAGCCTAGCGGTGGGGCTGCAGTCGCCCTCCTACCTGGCCCGGCTGTTCCAGCGTTTCCTGGGCATGGCACCCAGCGAGCTGCGCCGCCCCGCCTGAGGCCCAAACGGGCGCGCCCATGGCCCGATCGGGCGCATGCCGGCGCCCGCCCTTGGGCACACTGGCGGCGGGCAACGAATTCCGGGGAACGACCATGATTCGCGTAGGTGAAGCAACTGTCTGCATCGAGCGGCGTGAGGCCTTTGTGGCGGGCATGCCGGTGGCCCTGGGCAGCCGCGCCTTCGATGTGCTGGAAACGCTGATCGCCAGCCCCAACCAGCTGGTCAGCAAACAGGCGCTGCTGGACGCCGCCTGGCCCGACCTGTGTGTCGAGGAAAACAACCTCGCCGTGCAGGTCAATGCCCTGCGCCGCCACCTGAAGCTTGACCGCACCACCCTGCAGACCCTGCCCGGCAAGGGCTACCGCCTGCACATCAGGCCGGTGCCGGGCTGCGCAGCGCTCACCACTGACCGCGGCGTGCTGGAAATCGAGTATGTGGAGTCGGTGGGCCTGGTCAGCCGCGTGCGCGGCAAGGAGGCGATCCGCGCCTTCCTGGGGGCGTTGTTGAGCAAGGTGCCGGAGTTCGAGGCGCACAACGTGCGCTTCCAGATCGACCTGCCAGAGCACCTGCACCCTGAATAACCACACCGGCCGCGTCGGGGCCGGACGCCGCCTGCGGCAGCTGCTACTGGCTGGCCTGGGCCTGGAACCACTGCATCACCTGCGCGCAGGCCGGGTGGCTGGCGGCCGCGGGCTGCGGGCACAGGGCGTAGACGCCACCGGTGCGCAGCGCCGGGCCGAACGGCACCACCAACACCCCGCGGTCCAGGGATTCCTGGGCCAGGGTCTGGTCGGTGACGGCCACGCCCAGACCGCGGGCGGCGGCGTCCAGCGCCAGTTCATCGAGGTTGAAAGGAATGTGCCGGTAGTCGGCCAGCGGCCGCTTGCCGTGGGCGGCCAACCATTCGCGCCAGGCCTGGCGGTCGGCCGAGCGGTGCAGCAGGGGGAAGCGCAGCAGGTCGTCCAGCCCTGACAGCGGCCCCAGCCCCGGCGCGCACACCGGTATCAGCGCTTCCTCGAACAGGATCAGGCAGGCCGGGTCGGCGGGCGCCTGTGGCAGGTACAGAATGAACGCATCGCTGTCGCTGGACGGCTCCACCACCTCGGTGGCCACGGTTTCGATGGCCAGCGCCACCTCGGGGTGGCGCAGGTAGAAATCGCTGAGCTTGGGCAGCAGCCAGCGCACCGCCAGCGACACGTGCATGCGAATCCGAAACGGCCGCTTCTGCGGCGCCAGGCGTTCATGCAGCGCCTTCAACTGCGCCAGGATCTGCCGCGCGCTGGCCAGCACCTGCTCGCCCTCTGGCGTCACCTGCAGGCCACGGCTGTTGCGCAGCAGCAGCGGCACGCCGAAATGGCTTTCCAGCTGCTGCACCTTGCGGCTCACCGCGCTCTGGGTCAGGCACAGGGTGTTGGCCGCCAGGGTGAAGCTGCCGCTGTCCGCCACCTCCACCAGCGCTTGCAGGCCTTGCAGCGACGGCACATGCCGATTGTTATCCATGCGTTTTCCGAATAGACGAATGCGAATTTAACGTTGGCCGCAGCCCGCGCCACCTCATAAATTGTAGCCACGACGGCCCACCACCGATAGCCATCATGCCTATTTCGCATGCGTGGCCGGCGCCCGCACCTTATCGAGGCAAACCATGAACAATCACTGTGGCTGGATAGCGCTGGCAGGCACTGCCGCCCCGCGGGCCCGCCTGCACGGCAACCAGCAGGCCGACTTCCTGATCATCGGCGCCGGCATCACCGGCCTCAGCGCCGCCCATGCGCTGGCCGAAGCGCACCCCCAGGCGCGCATCGTCGTGCTCGACCGGCAACGCGCCGCCCAAGGCGCCTCGGCGCGCAATTCCGGGTTTGCCGTGGCCCACGAACACCCTGGGGCCCTTGAGCTGATCGGCCAGCCGGGGTTCGCCGGCTACCAGGCCGACACCGCCATTTCCCGCGCGGCCAACGATGCATTGCGCCAGCGCCTGGCGCGGCTGGCGATCGACTGCGAGTTCCGCGACGACGGCTACCTGTTCGCGGTCAACGACCCGGCCAAGCTCACCGACATCGACGCCACCCTGGCCACCCTGCGCGCCGTGGGTGCCCAGGCCCGCTTCCTGCAAGGCGCGGCGTTGCAGCAGCGCCTGGGCACCAGCCATTACCAGGCGGCCATCGAGTGCGCGGGCGGCAATGCCCTGCTGCAGCCGGCGAAATACGTACGCGGCCTGCTCGACACCCTGCCCGCCTCGGTCACGGTGCACGAACACACGGCGGTCACCGCCCTCGAGCGCCTGGCCAAGGGTGGGTTACGTGCGGTTGCCGCACACGGCAGCGTCACGGCGCCACGGGTGCTGGTGTGCCTGAACGCCTTCATCGCCCGCAGCGGCCTGGACGCCAGCGCCACCTTCCCCATGGAGCTCAGCGCCAGCCTCACCCGCCCCTTGAGCGAGCAGGAACTGGGCGACACCCAACCCTGGGGCGTGCTGTCCACCCGCCCGCTGGGCGCCACCGTGCGGCTGACCCCGGACCGCCGGGTAATGATCCGCAACACCGCCGAATACCGCGGCACCGACCTCACCGACGCGCAGCTGCTGCAGCGCCGCCAGCACCACTTGCAAGGCCTGCAACGGCGCTTCCCGTGGCTGACGGCCGAGGACATTCGCTACACCTGGACCGGCCACCTCAGCGCCTCGCGCTCGGGCCAGCCGTACTTCGCCGAGGTGGAACGCGGCCTGTACGCGGTGGCCGGCTGCAACGGCTCGGGCGTGGCCCGCGGCACCCTCTGGGGCCAGCTGCTAGCGGAACTGGCCTGCGACCAACGCTCGCCGCTGCTGGACGCCGTGCTCGAGCGCGCCTGCCCGGGCTGGCTGCCGCCCAAGCCGCTGCTGGACATCGGCGCCTGGCTGCGCATGCGCGTGGAAACAGTCCGCGCCCGCAGCGAAATCTGAACAACAATAACCTCAACCCCGACAGGTCCTGGAACATGCGCGCACTCACGCTTTGCACCGCCACCCTGCTGTCCACCTTCGCCTTGGCCGCCCACGCCGACGAGCAGGTGAGCATCTCCAACTGGAACGGCTACATCGCCGACGACACCCTGGCGAACTTCACCCAGGCCACCGGCATCAAGGCCACCTACGACCTGCACGACAGCAACGAAGTGCTGGAGTCGAAACTGATGACCGGCAACTCCGGCTACGACGTGGTCAGCCCGTCCAACCACTTCCTCTCGCGGCTGATCAAGGCCGGCGCCATCCAGAAGCTGGACAGGAGCCAACTGCCCAACTGGCAGCACCTGGACCCGGTGCTGATGAAGAAACTGGAGACCAACGACCCCGGCAACCAGTACGGCTTCCCCTACATGTGGGGCACCGCCGGCATCGGCTACAACGTCGAGAAGATCAAGGCCATCTTCGGCAGCACCGACGTCACCCAGTCGTGGAGCCTGTTCTTCGACGAAGCCAACATCAAGAAGCTCAGCCAGTGCGGCGTGGCGATCATCGACAACCCCACCCAGGTGCTGCCCATCACCCTCAACTACCTGGGCCTGCCGCACCACAGCCACCAGCCTGCCGACTACCAGCAGGCCGAGGCGGCGCTGTTGAAGATCCGCCCGTACATCCAGTACTTCCACGCCTCCAAGTACGTCAGCGACCTGGCCAACGGCAACATCTGCGCGGTGATCGGCTTCAACGGCGACATCGTCCAGGCCGCCGCCAGCGCCAAGGAAGCCCACAACGGCATCAACATCGCCTATTCGATTCCGAAAGAGGGCTCGACCCTGTGGATGGACATGGTGGTGATGCCCAAGGCCGCGCCCCACGAAAAGAACGCCTACGCCTACATGAACTACCTGCTCACACCCCAGGTAATTGCCAACATCAGCAACAGCATCCACTACGCCAACCCCAACAGCGGCGCCGAGGCCTACCTGACGCCTGCGGTGAAAAACGACCCGGCCATCTACCCGCCCAAGGACGTGCTGGACCGGGTGTTCATCGTCGAGGACCTGCCCCCGGCCATCGCCCGCCTGACCACCCGGCTGTGGACCAAGCTCAAGACCAACACCTGACCCCATCGTCCGCGTAACGCCCGGACGCAGCCTGCGGCAGCTTGTGTCTAGAAGAAGGAATAGAATCCGGGGTGAGAGCGGTGAATGGCAGGTTGTTCAGCAGCAGTGTTGATAAGCACGTGTAGCAGCAGAACCGCCATTCACCTCTCCGCTCTGGCTATAAGCCCGAACAGTTGAACGAGCCTACCTCGAACATC